>NZ_CP043046.1:4800000-5141313 GCF_008119665.1 Pigmentiphaga aceris
GCCAAGGTGCGGTTCTCGGGGTCGTGCCAGGCACCATCGTGATTCCACTCGCCATTGGCATTGAACCAACCCACGGCGATCAAGCCGTCATAGACTTCCTGATCGCCGATCACGAAGGTGGCACTGCGCAGGCTGGGGTGATTGCGCCGTACCTGCACCAGCTTGGCCACGAAGCTGGTCAGCTCGCGGCCTTCCGGCGAACGGGCAGTGTCCCAATCCAGGTGGGAGATTTCGTTGTCCTGGCAGTAGGCGTTGTTGTTGCCGCCTTGCGTATTGCCGAATTCATCACCGGCCAGCAGCATTGGCGTGCCGTGCGAGAACAGCATGGTTGCCAGCAAAGCACGTTTGACGCGGCCACGCGTCTCATTGATGCCTGCGTCGTCCGTCGGGCCTTCAGCCCCCCAGTTGTTGCTGAGGTTCTCGCTATGGCCGTCGCGGCCCTCTTCGCCGTTGGCTTCGTTGTGCTTTTCGTTGTAGCTGACCAAGTCATGCAGCGTGAAGCCGTCGTGCGAGGTCAGGAAATTCAGACTTGCCCACGGGCGGCGATGGCGGTGATTGAACAAGTCACCGCTGCCAAGCAGACGCGCCCCCAGATCAGGCAACTGACCCGGCTCGCCGCGCCAGAAGCGACGCACGCCGTCACGGAACTTGTCGTTCCACTCGGCAAACCCTGGCGGGTGATTACCCACCTGGTAACCGCCAGGGCCCACGTCCCAAGGCTCGGAAATCAGCTTCAGGCGTGACAGCAGCGGGTCTTGGCGCACGGCATCGAAGAAGCCCGAACCGGGGTCGAAGCCATTGGGCTCACGACCCAGGGTCACGCCCAGATCGAAGCGGAAGCCGTCTACCTGGTAGGCAGTCGCCCAATAGCGCAGCGAATCCATCACCATCTGAATGACACGTGGGTGCGACATGTTCACGGTGTTGCCGCAACCGGTTTCATCGATGTAGTAGCGCTTATCGTCCGGCATCAAGCGGTAGTAGCTGGCGTTGTCCAGGCCACGCCATGACAGCGTCGGGCCAAGATGATTGCCTTCGCAGGTGTGGTTGTAGACCACATCCAGAATGACCTCGATACCGGCCGCGTGCAGGCGGCGGATGGCCACGCGCATTTCGTCCAGACCACCGCTCGACATATAGGCGGGTTCCGGTGCGAAGTACGACAGCGTGCTGTAGCCCCAGTAGTTGCGCAGTCCGCGTTCGATCAGGAACTGGTCCTGCGAGAACGCATGTACCGGCAGCAGCTCAATGGCAGTCACGCCCAGCTTCTGAATATGTTCGATGAAGTAAGGGTCGGCCAGGCCAGCGAAGGTGCCACGCTGGTTGCCACGAATGTCGGAACGCCCCGCCGATACGCCACGCACGTGGGCTTCGTAGATCACCGTTTCAGCCCAGGGCGTTTCCGGTGAACGGCTGCTGCCCCAGTTGAAAACATCGTCCGCCACCACGGACTTGGGCATTGCCGGTGCGCTGTCGCGACGGTCAAAACTCAGGTCGCCGCGACCGTGGCCCATGCGATAACCGAACAAGGCATCGGTCCAGCGAATCTGGCCAAGCATCTTCTTGCCGTAGGGATCGAGCAGCAGCTTGTTCGGATTGAAGCGATGACCATTGCGCGGATCGTACGGACCATGCGCACGGAAGCCGTAGACCAGCCCGGCGTGTGCATCGGGCAGATAACCGTGCCAGACCTCGTCCGTGCATTCGGGCAATTGCAGCCGCTTCAATTCCTTGCGACCGGTGGGGTCGAAAATACACAGATCCATGCGGGTGGCGTTGGCCGAGAACACCGCAAAATTGACACCCAGGCCGTCGGACGTAGCGCCGAGCGGATAGGGGCGGCCTGCCAGCAGGCGGTCGGGATAGGAGGCTGACATGGGTGTTTATCCTTCGGGCTGCAAGAGCAAGGTAGCAAGGGGGGGAAGGGTCAGTGACAGCGAGAAAGGATGACCGTGGGCAGGAATTTCTTCCGCCTGACGTGCCCCGGCATTACCGACATCGCTGCCTCCGTATGAAGCGGAATCGGTATTGAGCACCTCGCGCCAGCGGCCGCCGTGCGGCACGCCGATGCGATAGTTTTCGCGCACGACAGGGGTGAAGCTGCTGACCGCCAGCACGTCACCCGAAGCGTCGCGGCGCAGGAATGCAAACACGCTGTTGTTGGCGTCATCGCCAATCAACCATGCAAAGCCTTCGTGTACGTCGTCGCGCGTGTGCAGCGCGGGAATCTGTCGATACGTGCGGTTCAAGTCGCGCACCAGGCGTTGCACGCCTGCGTGCAAGGGGTCTTCCAAGCTGCCCCAGGCAATTTCGGCATCGTGATTCCACTCTGCCACCTGGGCCAGCTCACCGCCCATGAACATCAGCTTGCGGCCCGGGTGCGCCCACATGAAGCCGTAGTAAGCACGCAGGTTGGCAAACTTCTGCCAGCGATCGCCGGGCATCTTGCCGATCAGCGATCCCTTGCCATGCACCACTTCGTCGTGCGACAGGGGCAACACGAAGTGTTCGGTATGCGCGTAGACCATGCCGAAGGTCATGCTGTGATGATGGTGGCGGCGATAGATCGGATTCAGTTCGACATAGTGCAAGGTGTCGTGCATCCAGCCCATGTTCCACTTGTAGTGGAAGCCCAGGCCACCCTGCTCTACTGGTGCCGTGACGCCTGGCCAGGCCGTCGATTCTTCGGCAATGGTGACTGCGCCCGGCACACGCTCGCGCACCGTGGTGTTCAGTTCACGCAGGAAGGCGATGGTCTCGTAGTTCTCGCGGCCACCATGAATGTTCGGAATCCATTCGCCTGCCTTGCGGCTGTAATCGCGATACAGCATCGAGGCCACGGCATCCACGCGCAGCCCGTCGATGTGATAACGCTCCAACCAGGTGAGCGCACTGGCGATCATGAAATTACGTACCTCGTTGCGACCGAGGTTGTAGATCATGGTGTTCCAGTCTGGATGGAAACCTTCGCGCGGGTCTTGGTATTCGTACAGCGCGGTGCCGTCGAATTGCACCAGGCCGTGTGCGTCGTTCGGGAAGTGGGCAGGTACCCAATCCAGAATCACACCGATGTCTGCCTGATGGCATTGATCGACAAAGCGCGCAAACGCTTCCGGCGATCCGAAACGCGAGCTGGGCGCAAACATGCCCAGCGGTTGATACCCCCATGACCCCCCGAAGGGGTGTTCCATCACAGGCATCAATTCGATGTGCGTATAGCCCATCTCGACCGCGTAGGGAATCAGCCTGTCGGTCAGGGTGTCCCAGGTGCAGTCACCGGGCTTGGTGTCGCGCAGCCACGACCCTGCTTGCACCTCGTAGATGGACATCGGCGCGTCGTATTGCTGGCGCGGCCCACGGCCCGCCATCCAGGCCGCGTCGTTCCACACGAAGTCTTCCGCAGCGGACACCACCGAGGCAGTTGCGGGCGACACCTCGGCCTGATGCGCCACCGGGTCAGCCTTGGTACGCACCTGGCCGTCCGATCCCAGAATTTCAAACTTGTAGGCAGACCCTGCACGCACGCCTGGAATGAACAATTCCCAGACGCCCGCGCCGAAGTGCACCCGCATCGGGTGACGGCGGCCGTCCCAGCTGTTGAAATCGCCCACTACCGATACGCGACGGGCATTGGGTGCCCATACGGCGAAGCGCACGCCGGCCACGCCATCGACGTCGACCAGGTGCGCGCCAAGCATGCGATCCAGTTCAGGGTGGCGTCCCTCGGACAAGGCTTGCAAGCCGTCGGCAGGCAACTGCACGCCAAAGGCGTAGGGGTCATGCGTGTCTTGAATGCCGCCAGGCCATTGGATACGCAGGCGGTAGGCCGTGGCTTGGCCAGCGTTCAAGTCAGTGTTCAGCAGCGCGGCAAACATGCCGTCACGTACGGACGGAAGCTCGATGTCGCTGCCGTTGTGAGTGATCAGGGTGACGGATTCGGCACCCGGCAGGAAGGCACGTGCCTCCGTGCCACCCGGCGTGCGATGCACGCCGAGTACGGCAAAAGGATCGTGGTGTTGGGCGCGCGCAAGCAGGTCGATGTCGCGAGCCAGCGCGTCGGCCAGCACGTAATCCGTCTCAGACGTCGCGGTCATCGTTGTTTCTCAGTGGCATGGTGTTCGGGGTGTAGCAATCGGGAGGCCAGCTCATGCAGACCTCGCACGGGGATACCGATCCAGGTGGGTCGATTGGCTGCTTCGTAGACGATTTCATAGGCTGCCTTCTCAACCAAGGCAAGATCCAGCGCGGCACCTTCGGTCTGCGTGTTCAACCACGGATGCTCGGCGCTGCGTGCGCTTGCAAAATACGCATCCAGGAAGGCACGGGACGCGCTGTCACGGAAGCGGCCCAGCAGATCGAGACGACGCTGGCGCACGGTCTGCGCCGCAGGGACCGCCGATGCGCTGGCCGGGTCAGCCTGCACCTTGGCCGGGTCCTCGGGCTTGTCCAGCGATGCCACGGCGTAATCGAAGGAACGCAGCAAACCGGCCACATCGCGCATCGGGCTGCTCTTTTTGCGGCGTGCCTCGACTGGCCTGGCAGGCTCGCCCTCGAAGTCGATCAAGTAGGCGTCGCTCTGTGCGACCAGCACCTGACCAAGATGGAAGTCGCCGTGGATACGGATCTGCTTGTCACCCACGCCGAAGTCGGCAAGGCGACCAATCACGTCGAACAAGTCTTCGCGCTTGGTGATCAGGTCTTCAGCCAATTGACGCACGGCCGGGTCCGCCCATTCGCGGGGCTGGGCCAATGCATCCAAGGCCTTCACCAGCATGTCGCGCACTTCTTCGGCACGTGTCTTCACGGCCGATGCATCCAGCGTCTGCGGTGCAAATGCCTCGTCGTCCGACGGCGCAGCCAGCACGGCGTGCAGCTCGGCAACTCGGGTACCGATTGCGGCAGCCAATGCGCCGTACCCAGCAAGTTCTTCTTCGTAGCTATCAACGGTTTCACCCGTCAAGGCCGCGTTGTCCAAGGTGCCGTTCAGATAATTCAGGGTCCATTCCCAGGCATTGCCCTGGTTGGGAATATTGGCTTGCAAAATGGCCAGCGTGTAGGGCGTTCCGCCTTCACCGATGCGCACCAGCTCACCCACCAGCGCACCAATGTTGCGGTAGCCGCGTGCGGTCAGATAACGCGTCATCTCGGCTTCCGGGTGGATGCCCGGCACGATGCGGCGCACCACCTTCAGCATGAGCTTCGCGTCGACGATCAGCGAGCTGTTGGACTGCTCGGCCGACAACCAATTGATAACCGGTTGCTCAGAGAAAACGATGTCGTCCAGGCCGGGTTCGGTGCGGAACACCAGTTCAGCGGTCGTCCCCAGTTTCAACACACTGCGCTTGCGCCAATGCTCGATCATGGCCAGCGCAAAGGCAGGTGTGGCGAACGCGTCGGTCATCTTGCCGACCTGCGGACCACGACGCACACCGGCCAGCGCAAGCTGCTGTTCAAGCGGGGACATGTTGTCGTCCCACACCAGCTTGACCGGCAGTGCATAACGCTCGGGTTGCCCTTCGACAACCGCTTCGATCTCGGCGAAATACAGGTCGCCGCGATTGCCCGCAAGCGGTGCGGCGTGCACCACGCGGGCGGAATCCAGATGCCGATCCTTCGACGCAAACCAGCGACGACGCGCCAGGTAAGCAGGCAAGACTTCCAGTTCGAGCGACTTGCGCGAACCTTCCATCAATTGATAGCCCTCGCGGTCACGCAGCACCAGGGTCGCGAACTCGGGCATCTGTTCCGAGGTCTGGGTATGCCAGGACGGCGGTGCGGCCTCCGAACTCAGCTCGAACCAATAGAAGCCGTAAGGCGGCAAGGTCAGCAGGTAGGTCAGTTCGCCAATCGGCGGGAACGGCGTTCCACCCAGCAGCTCAACGGGTACCCGACCTTGGTAGGTGGACAAGTCCAGTTCGACTGCCTGTGGGGCATTCGACAGATTGACCACACACAGGATCGTGTCGCCTTCGTACTCGCGCACATACGCCAGAATCTTGCGGTTGCCTGGGTACAGGAAGTTCAGCGAACCCCGACCGAAAGCCTGATGCTGGCGACGCTTGGCCAGCATGCGGCGCATCCAGTTCAACAGCGAATGCGGGTCGCGGTGCTGCGCTTCCACGTTCACCGCCTGGAAGCCGTATTGCGGGCTTTGCAGCGCGGGCAGCACCAGGTTTTCCGGGTCGGCACGCGAGAAACCGCCATTGCGGTCAGGCGACCATTGCATCGGTGTGCGCACGCCATCGCGGTCACCCAGGTGAATGTTGTCACCCATGCCGATTTCATCGCCGTAATAGATCACCGGCGTACCAGGCATCGACAGCAACAGGCTGTTCATCAATTCGATGCGGCGGCGATCACGTTCCAGCAGCGGTGCCAAGCGGCGACGAATGCCCAGGTTGATCCGCGCACGTCGGTCGGCAGCGTAGAAATTCCACAGGTAATCACGCTCCGCGCTGGTCACCATCTCAAGCGTCAGCTCGTCATGGTTGCGCAGGAAAATTGCCCATTGGCAGTCGCCCGGAATGTCGGGCGTCTGCCGCATGATGTCGGTAATCGGGAAACGGTCTTCACGCGCGATGGCCATATACATACGCGGCATCAGCGGGAAGTGGAAGGACATATGGCATTCGTCGCCCTGCCCGAAATACTCCTGTGCGTCTTCGGGCCACTGATTGGCTTCTGCCAGCAGCAGCCGGTTCTTGTAGGACGCATCCAGATTCGCGCGAATCTGCTTCAGGATGTTGTGCGTCTCGGGCAGGTTCTCGTTGTTGGTGCCCTCGCGCTCGATCAGGTAAGGCACGGCGTCCAGACGCAGGCCATCGACCCCGAGGTCGAGCCAGAAACGCATGACCCCAAGCACTTCTTTCAGCACCTGCGGATTGTCGAAGTTCAGGTCGGGCTGATGCGAATAGAAGCGATGCCAGAAGTAGGCATTGGCGACCGGGTCCCAGGTCCAGTTGGACTTTTCGGTATCCAGGAAAATAACCCGTGTGCCCGAATAGGCCTGGTCATTGTCGGACCACACATAGAAGTCGCGCTCGGGCGATCCGGGCGGCGCATTGCGCGCGCGCTGGAACCACGGATGCTGATCAGAGGTGTGGTTGATCACCAGTTCGGTCACCACGCGAATGCCACGCGTGTGCGCTTCCGCAATCAGGCGACGCAGGTCTGCAATAGTGCCGTAATCGTCGTGCACACCACGGTACTCGGCAATGTCGTACCCATCATCACGACGCGGCGACGGATAGAACGGCAGCAGCCAGATGGTGTCGACACCCAGTTCCGCGATGTAGTCCAACTTGGAAATCAGGCCGGGGAAGTCACCGATGCCATCATTGTTGGAATCGAAGAATGACTTCAGGTGCAACTGATAAATGACGGCGTCTTTGTACCAGGTCGGATCGTCCTGGTTCGACGTATTGACTTGCGGAGCGCTGTTTTCCATGGGTGTCTGTTCTTCCGCTTGTATGCGGCGGTGCGCCGCTTTATATATCGCTTGGTATGCCTTTCATCGGTCGGTGCATGGGCTCATGTTTGAGCCCATGCAGAAGCCTGCTCAAGGTCCTACCGAAATGCGCCAGATTGCATACGGCTGGCTCGGGTCCAGGTAAATGCCCCGATGCCATTCAGTCCAGGTTTCGCGCTGGCCGGTCAACAGGTTTTCCACCTGCAAGGCAGCATCGTTGGGCAGCCCGAAGTCGCCACGTGCCAGCTCGACGCGCGTCCACTGCGGCGCATGCGGATTCATGTTCACAGCCACCAGCACCACGTTGTCGCGCTCGGGCGTGGACTTGGAATAGACGAGCATCTGGTCGTTGTCACCGTTGTGGAAACGCAGTCCCAAGTGGGTATGCAAGGCCGGGTTCGCACGTCTAATGAGGTTCAGGCGGGTGATGTCGGCAACGATGTTGCCCGGGCGCTGGTAGTCCCACACCCGGATCTCGTACTTCTCCGAATCCAGGTACTCCTCTTTGCCCGGCACGGGTGCCGCATCGCACAGCTCGAAGCCGTTGTATACCCCCCATAGACCGGACAAGGTAGCCGCCAACGCGGCACGAATCTGGAACCCGGCACGTCCTGATCGTTGCAGGAAGCGTGGGTTGATATCGGGTGTGTTGACGAAGAAATGCGGGCGGAAGAAATCGGCCACAGGTGCCTGATTCAGCTCTTCCAGGTACTCACGCATTTCGCCTGCAAATTCGCGCCAGGTGAAGTAGGTGTACGACTGCGAGAACCCCACCTTGGCCAGGCGATACATCATCTTGGGTTTGGTGAACGCTTCCGACAGGAAGAGCGTATCGGGATACTGCGCCTGCACCTCGGCGATCATCCATTCCCAGAATGCCAGGGGTTTGGTGTGCGGGTTGTCGACACGGAACGTACGAACACCCTCGCGCGCCCAGTGCAGCACCACATCACGCAAGGCTTGCCACAGACCACCTGCCGGGCCTTGCGAGGCATCTGCTGCCTGATGGCTGCCGGGCGGATAGAACTCGACGTTGACGATGTCTTCGTATTTCTTCGGCGGGTTCTCTGCGTACTTGATCGTGCCATCGGCCCGCCATGCAAACCACTCCGGGTGATCGCGCAGCCACGGGTGGTCGGGAGAACACTGAATGGCGAAATCGAGTGCGATTTCCAGACCATGCTCACGGGCTGCTTTCAACAAGCGCCGGAAGTCCTGCACGGTGCCCAGTTCCGGATGCAGCGCATCGTGGCCACCTGCCTCCGAGCCAATGGCATACGGGCTGCCCGGATCGTCCGGCCCGGCAGTCAGGCTGTTGTTGCGCCCCTTGCGATGCTGTCGGCCGATCGGGTGGATGGGCGGAAAGTACAGCACATCAAAGCCCATGTCGCGCACCATCGGCAGACGGGCAATCACGTCGTCGAAGGTACCGTGGCGATTGACGTCGCCGCTTTGCGAACGAGGGAACAATTCATACCAGCTGGAGAAACCGGCGGCTTCACGTTCCACCAGCAAAGGCAGTGCAGGTGCGTGCACCAGCTGGAATTCGCGCAATTCCAAAGGCAGCATGGCGTCGGCCAGCGCATCGGAAAGCAGAATCTCCAGTTCGGCCGGATCAAGCGGCGCGATCGGCTTCTTGCGGCCCGTCTTGCCTGCTGCCGGCGGTGTCGGGGCGTGAGTGGCCTTCGGGTCGATATTCAAAGAATCCGCCAGCGCAGCCAGTTCGCTGTGTTCGCGATCACCCACGGCAGCCAGCGTCTCGGCAATCAGCACCTTGCCTTCACGCGCTTCCACCGACACGTCGATGCCAGCCTTGACCTTCTTGGCCATTTCGTCGCGCCAGGTGGCGAAGCGATCACGCCAGGCGACTACCGTGAATTCGTGACGCCCCAGACGTTCGGGCGAGAAGCTGCCGGCCCAGCGGTCATTGTTGACCAGGCTCATGCGTACTTCCGTCCATTCGACCGTATCGACGGGCCGCCACCACAGCGCCACACCGATCTTCTCGTGGCCATCGGTGAAGACATCGGCCTCGACCCGAACCGGGCGCGCAACCGTGCGTTTGACCGGATACGCGCCGTTATCCACCGAAGGCGATACGGCTTCGATCACCATGCGTGGACGTGCCAGCGCAGTTGCCAGGCGCTTGCGCTGCGCGGCCGGTGCCAGCTGTCTTGCCGCCAGACGTACCGCAGGCAGATTGCGTGCCGACACGTGCACCACTTCTGCGCCTTGCAGCGTAGTGGGCGCATTGGTGACGTCAATGTGGCTGTAGTCATCGGGCAAGCGCGACTGCACGGTCTGCCAGGACAAGGGCACAGCTTGTCTGTCGTTCGGATTGAAGACGGTCAAGGTGGCAGTACGTGCTGGCGAACGCGCGTCTTCCTGCGCAGGCCGCACTGGCGCGCGCAACAAGGCACCGACGGCAGCATCCGGTCCGGTCAGCTGACGCGGCGGTGCAAGCGGCACGTCCACACCCGCCAGACTCTGGTTTGCCGCAATGATCTCAGACGCCAGCTCGTCGGCGGAATCTGCATCGCCTTCGAAGCCGGCGGGCACCAATATGCCATCGCCGATTGCCACAGCCGTCCACAACACACGGCACGCATCTTCACGCGTAGCGGGCTGGCCCGGCCGCACTCGCAGCGGGTCTTCCACTGGCGCGATTACTGCACCCACGGCAGACAATCTGGCATGTTCTTCCAGCATCCAGGGCGCGCGAAAATCCCACCACGGCAAGGACGCGTAGACCGCATCAAAGCCGGCCGTTTTCAAGCCGTGCACGCCCTCGGCACTGATACCAGGCGTCCAGGCAGTTGCCTTGATCGAAGGATGGCGGGCACGAACAGGGTCAAGAATCGACGCCCATGCCTGCGCAGGCAGGCGCTGGGCACCAAGGAAACGCCATCCGGCAATGCCTGCATCGCCCCAGGCAGTCAGGCGCGCCGACCATGTCTCGGCAAATCCGCTCGGAAGCTGTCCACCCTCAAGCAGCAGTTCGGCCACATGTCGCGCACCAAAACCCTGACGCGGGTCAAGCGCATCACGATCGGGGTCGAGCACACGGCGATACCAATGCAAATGCTCATGATGCGCATCGCTATCTGCACCAACCTGATCGAGCACCACGTCGAACCAGATGGACAAGCCACGCGCTGCCGCTGCCGCCACGAGTAAAGGAATGGCGGCATCAAGCGATGCGTCACCCAATGCGGTGCTGGCGCGTTGCCAATTCTCGGGAAGGGAGTTGTCGCCCGTATGGGCAGCCAATGTGCCGAACAGGACGGTATCGAAGCCAAGTGCTTTGGCCCGATCAAGCGTCGACAACCAGGAGGCATGCGGCGCAAGGCCTTGCTCCTGATTGTTCCAAGCTTCAAGCGTGCGGGGATCTACGTAATAAATACGCGGGCGGAACGCCTCTCTATCAGTCATGGAAAACCTTTTTGGATCGGCGTTCAGCCAGGAAATGAATACGCTCAAAGGGCTGCCGCGGTAATGCCTCCGATATCGCGGGTGACGCCCTTGCGAGCGGTCGAATCCTTGCGCGCCACAGCCTTGGGCTTGCCCGGTGCAACGGTACGGTTGACGACAGTTTTGGGCAGCGTTACTTCGGCGTCGGGCGTTGCCACGCCAAGGGCAGGCGTCGGAACCGCAACTTGTTTGACTGCTTCGGCCACGGCCACCAGGGGTTGAGTTTCAAATGCCGAGGCCGGCAACAGACTGCGATAGATATCGATGTATTGGCCAGCCGGCAGGTCCCAGCTGTAGTCGGCGGTCATGCCATTGCGCTGGATGGCGCGCCACAGTTCGGGGCGCTTGAACATGTCCATGGCACGCTGGATGGCGTTGAACATGGCGTCCACGCTGTCGCCGTCGAACAGCACACCCGAGGCCTCGGACATTGCGTCGGCACCGGCTTGCGTGCCCGGGTCCAGAATGGTGTCGGCCATGCCACCTACGCGCGAGGCAACCGGCACCGTGCCATAACGCATGGAGTAAATCGGGGTCAGGCCAAAGGGCTCGAAGCGGCTGCCGTGCAGCAGCATGTCGGCACCGGCGTGCAGCAGGTGACCGCTGCGTTCGTCGTAGCCGATGCTGACCGCGCAACGGCCGGGATAACGCTGTGCCATCTCGGTCAGCGATGCTTCGATCTGGCGATCACCGCAGCCCAGCACCACCACTTGCAGGCGAGGATTGGCATCGAGCGCCAACGGGATTGCAGCGGCTGCGACATCGGCCATCTTCTGAGTCGTCAGACGGCTGCCCATCGCCAGTACAGGTGCCCAGGGATCGGCGATCAGGCCGTAGGTCTCTTGCAGTTCACGCTTGCATGTAGTTTTGCCGCGCATGTCGGCGTGGCTGAAATGATCGGGCAGGAAGTTGTCCAGCGCCGGGTCCCAGATGTCGATGTCCACACCATTGGGCACTGCCGAGAAATCGCTGCCGCGAGATTTCAGCAGGCCTTCCAGGCCGCAGCCGAATTCCGGCGTCAGTACTTCGCGCGCGTAGGTATGGCTGACCGTCGTCACACGGTCGGCGTAACGGATGCCCGCCTTCAGGAAGTTGATCTTGCCCCAGAATTCCACGCCGTCCGAGCTGCAGCAATCTTGCGGCAGGCCGATTGCGTCGGCCAGCTCCATCGGGAACAGACCTTGGAACGCCAGGTTGTGAATGGTCACGACGCTCTTGACCTGGTCTGCACCTTCGGCGCGCATCAGCAGCGGCACCAGGCCTGCGTGCCAATCCTGGGCATGCACGATATGCGGAACGTCGACGCTGGTTTTGCCAGCGGCGATGCGTGCGGCTGCGTGCGCCAATGCGGCGAAACGAATCGCGTTGTCGTCGTACTCGCGGCCTTCTTCATCCAGGTAGAGACTACCGTCGCGGTGATACAGCGAGTCGTTACGCAACAGCAGAACAGGCAAATCGCAGGCAGTGGTCGTCGCGGACACCAGGGTAGCTTCGCCACCCGGCAGGTCTGAAAAATGCTCAACGGTCTGCGCGCCCGTCACACCGCGCAGGGCGCTGCGGTAGGCGGGCAGCAACACCGTCACATCGACGTTGGCTTCACGAAGCGCGAGTGCCATGCCGCTTACTGCGTCGGCGAGGCCCCCGGTCTTGGCTAGGGGAAGGGCTTCGGAAGCGACAATCAGAACCTTGGTCCGCAAGATTTTTCTCCAGTCCGGGGACGCAAGCGCGTCGACCTGTGCGTCGTAATTGGTTGAGTCACCACGCCTCCTCTTTTGCCAGAAGATGTGCCGCTGCGAAAGCAGAAGTCAGAATTCACCGCATCGGTAAGTTCTGCATCTCGATTCCGGCATCAGTCGATGGGTGTCGCCGACACGGAGCGGAGTGGTGTATTTCAGATATGTCTGCTCTAGCCATTACCGTGCCTGAGAACAGGGCTTGGCTGACACAAATGCTATGGATGAGCTGTAAAGCGAAGCGTGGCGAGACTTTGGAGAAAGTGAATCAAGCAGTAACGCGTGCGCATACGCGCCAATCTGGTGCCTGGACGCGTGCGGCATGTCGCTTGCTCGTGCAAGGTTTACCGCGTTGCAGCACAGTCGGGTGCAGCGCTGCCGAGGAGTTCGCATGGATCTGGTTATTGCACGTCCAGAGGGTCTGTACTGCCCACCAGGAAATTTCTACATTGATCCGTGGCGTCCGGTCGACCGTGCATTGATTACTCATGCACATGGCGATCATGCCCGTTATGGACATGCTCACTATCTGGCTGCTGCACCGGGCGCGGGCATTCTGCGTGCACGTTTGGGCGACATCAATCTGCAAACGCTTGCTTACGGCGAATCCCTGGAACATCACGGCGTACGCGTCAGTTTTCACCCGGCAGGCCATGTTTTGGGATCGGCCCAGATTCGCCTGGAATACAGAGGGGAAGTCTGGGTAGCGTCCGGCGACTACAAACTGGAACCAGATGGCACGTGTGCGCCATTCGAGCCCGTGCGTTGTGACACGTTCATTACCGAATCCACCTTTGGCCTGCCGATATATCGCTGGCGTCCGCAGCGGGAGATATTCGCGGACATCAATGCCTGGTGGATGACCAACGCAGAGGCCGGCCGGGCGAGCGTGGTGTATTGCTACTCGTTCGGCAAAGCGCAACGCATTTTGAGCGGCCTCGATCCAAGCATCGGCCCGATTCTGACGCACGGTGCGGTCGAGCCCTTGAATGAGGCTTATCGTGAAATGGGCGTCGCCCTGCCCGCGACCACCGCCGGCACCAACGCCACACGTGAAGAAATTCCACGGTCACTGGTATTGGCACCGCCCTCTACGCGAGGATCGACCTGGATGCGCCGGTTCGGAGATCATGCCGATGCATTTGCCAGCGGCTGGATGCAGTTGCGCGGCGCGAGACGCCGACGCGGCGTGGATCGAGGCTTCATCCTGTCAGACCATGCCGACTGGCCAGATTTGCAGACGGCCATCGACGCCACCGGCGCTTCCCGTGTTTTTGTCACGCACGGGCAGATTGGCGTCATGGTGCGTTGGCTGCGCGAACAAGGCCTGGACGCTCAGGGGTTCCAGACCGAGTACGGCGACGACGAGATAGACCAGGTTGCCCCAAGCACTGCGGAGGCAACTGCATGAAGGCATTTTCCGCCCTATTCGCCCAGCTGGATGGCACAACCTCCAGCAATGCGAAGCTGGAAGCGATGCGCGTCTACTTCAGCCAGGCCCCTGCTGCGGACGCGGCGTGGGCGGTTTACCTGTTGGCAGGCGGCAAGCCACGCCAGTTGGTCCCCACTCGCCTGCTGCGCGAAATCGCCGCGCAGGCGGCCGGCATCCCGACATGGTTGTTCGAAGAAAGCTACGACTCGGTTGGCGACTTGGCTGAAACCATTTCAGTGCTGTTGCCAGATGCCGATGGCGATACAGACGAAGGACTGGCCGTCTGGATCGAACAAAAGCTGTTGCCTTTGCGGGGTCAGCCGCCAGAGCTGTTGCCATCGATGCTGGAAGTGCTGTGGCGTCAGCTGGACCTGCGTGGGCGCTTTCTGTGCTTCAAGATCATTACCGGTAGTTTACGAGTGGGGGTGTCTCGGTTATTGGTGACCCGCGCACTTGCCAGCGTGGCAGACCTGGACCCCAAGCAGGTTGCCCAGCGCATGATCGGCTACACCGACTTGAAGGCCACCCCCGATGCGGCGGCGTTCGCCGCACTGATTGCCCCGGAAAGCGAAGCCGCCAATGACCCCGCCCGCAGCGGCCATCCGTACCCGTTTTTCCTGGCACACCCGCTGCAAGTGGCGACCGACACCTTGCAAGGACTGTTGGGCCCCCCTGCGGACTGGGTGGTCGAATGGAAGTGGGACGGCATTCGCGCCCAGCTGGTGCGACGCGGAGACGATGCCTGGGTCTGGTCGCGAGGTGAAGAGCTGGTCACCGAACGCTTCCCCGAACTGGCCGACATGGGGCGAACCTTGCCGACAGGCACGGTGCTTGACGGTGAAATCCTGGTGATGCGTGATGGTCAGATCCAGCCCTTCTCACAATTGCAACGACGCCTGGGCCGCAAGGTCTTGAGCAATCGCATTCTGCAAGAGTTCCCGGTTGTACTGCGCGCCTACGACTTGCTTGAATGGCAGGGAGAAGATTGGCGCACCCGTCCACTTGCAGAACGGCGGGAACAACTGGAACACGTGGTCGCCGATGCTGCCCACCCGGCGCTTGCGCTGTCGCCGACCTTGCAGGCCGAGACCTGGGAAGGGCTGGATGAACAACGTGCGCAATCGCGGGCGCTTGGGGTGGAAGGCATGATGCTGAAGGCCCGGCAGGCTCCATATGGCGTGGGCCGGACCAAAGACGTCGGTACCTGGTGGAAGTGGAAGGTAGACCCTTTCACGGTGGATGCCGTGCTGATCTACGCCCAGCCAGGCCACGGGCGACGCGCAAGCCTTTATACCGATTACACCTTTGCGTTGTGGGATGCCCCGCCGGGCAGCCCTGAACGCAAGCTGGTGCCATTCGCCAAGGCGTATTCGGGCCTGACCGATGCCGAGATCAAAAAGGTGGATTCGCATCTGCGAAAAACTGTGGTCGAGAAATTCGGGCCGGTGATCAGCGTCAAACCGCTGCTGGTGTTCGAACTGGGTTTCGAAGGCATTGATCGCAGCACCCGACACAAAAGCGGCATTGCAGTTCGTTTTCCGCGCATGCTGCGCTGGCGTCAGGACAAGCCCGTGGATGAAGCAGACACCTTGGAATCGCTGGCGGCGCTGCTGCCGGAAGCAGTTGCGGGATAATGCAGTGTTCCGGGGCGCAGCGCCGCCCCGGCATCTTGTGCAGCACTGGCGCGCGACTGCGCGTTGCCCAGCTGCACATCTTCCACTGCGACGCCGCCCTTCTTGCATGAATCGCCAATATTCTCCCCACCACGCTACCTGGCTGAACCGCCCTCCTCCCATCGCCACACCAATGCAGGCGCGTTGGCTGACGGCACCCGGTGCGCTGACTGCACGACTGCGCAAGCTGGGCCCGGTCACGGTTCGCGTTGCGCTGGAGGCCAGCGAAGGGGCCACGCCCGATGAAGCAGAAGCGCTGGGTGTGCATGCGCATGCGCCTGTGTGGGTACGTGAAGTGGTATTGCTGGTCAGCGGTCACCCCTGCGTAGCTGCCCGCAGCGTCACCCCCCTGGCGGACTCGCATTCCGTCTGGCAGGCCATTCGCCGGTTGCGCAGCCGGCCGCTGGCTGACCTGCTGTATCACGACCGCACGATTCAACGCTCATCGTTTGCAAGCGCTATTTTGCAGCGAGCGATTCCGCTGCATGACGTGGCACAACTTGCATGGTCAGCATCGCCGGCAGTCAATAACTGCAGACCACGTTTTCTTGCTCGTCGTTCGGTATTCGTCCGGGCTGGCCGGCCACTGCTGGTGGCCGAAGCCTTCATGCCCGATTTCTGGCTTCGGGAAGCGCCCACCACGGCGCGCCCCCTGCCCGCACTACCGCAAGCCGCCTGACTTACTGGAGCTCGTCTATGTCCGTTACGCCCGCCGCACTTCGATCCGTCGCAACCACACCCACTACCCGCAAAGACACTACCGGCACGTCATTGAGCGCCGGCAGTCGGATGGTGAACCTTGCACTGCAAGGCGGCGGGTCTCATGGTGCGTTCACCTGGGGCGTGCTGGACCGCATTCTGGAAGATGGCCGACTGGGCTTCGAAGCCATCTCGGGGACCAGTGCCGGATCGATGAACGCCGTGGTCATGGCCTACGGCATGCAGCAAGGCGGCAGAGACGGCGCACGCCAGGCCCTGGACGGCTTCTGGCGCGACGTGGCGGGTCACTCGGGCATGTTCGGGTCGACCCAACCCACGGCCATGGGCAATCTGTTCTGGGGCTGGGCCCCGGGTGCCGCCCCCATCTTTGACTGGATGAAGATGATGACGGGTGCGTTCTCGCCCTATCAGCTCAACCCCTTCGGCTTTAACCCGCTGCGCGAGATTCTGAATCGTCATGTGGATTTCGAGGCTTTGCAACAGGCACCCACCCGCCTTTATCTGACGGCCACCAATGTGCGTACCGGCAAGCCCAAGGTGTTTCGCGGCACGGATGTGACCGCCGATGCGGTCATGGCGTCTGCCTGCCTGCCCACCTTGTTCAAAGCGGTGCAGATCGGCGGCGAGTTCTACTGGGATGGCGGCTACGCGGGCAACCCCAGCCTGTACCCCTTCTTCTACGACAGCAGTTGCCACGATGTGCTGGTGTTGCACATCAATCCCTTGGAGCGGGATCAGTTGCCGATCCTGTCGGGCGAGATCGAAAATCGCCTGAACGAGATCACGTTCAACTCGGCCCTGCTGTCCGAGATGCGGGCAATTGCATTTGTTCAGAAACTGCTTGATGAAGGCTGGATCAAAGACGAATTCCGCGATCAGTTGAAGTACATCCGTCTGCATTCGCTGCAAGCCGACGACTGGTTATCGGATTTGTCGGTCGCTTCGAAGACAATCAGTGACTGGGGATTCCTGACCATGTTGCGCGATCGCGGACGCAGCGCCGGCAGTGCCTGGCTGAAGGAAAACCTGAGCAGCGTGGGCAAGCGCACCTCGACCGATATTCGCGGCCGTTATCTCAAGCATTGAGCGCACCAGCGTTTGAATCCCTGGCGGCGTGCGGTTAGCGAGCTGTAAGCAAACAGGAATAACATCGATCGCGATACGCCCACTGCGTTGAACTTCAAGCCTGTTCAAACGGAGACGTCCCGGTATGTTATTTACCCGCACCCTCTCGCATCAGATTGAAAACTGGGCAGCTGATAATCGGAAGCGACATACGTTGCCGCTACGTATCAAGCTCTGGGACGGCAGTACCCACGACCTGGGGAATTTCGACAGCCCTGCTGTGACGCTCACGGTTCGTGAACCCGCTGCCCTGCCTTACCTGATGGCCGCCAATCTGGACAGTTTGAGCGACGCCTACGTCAAACAGAAGATCGACCTGGATGGCAGTCTGGACGACATCATTTCCGTGGGTTATGCACTTGCTGGCAGCACCACCGAACAAAGCGCCCTGGCGCGTGTGGTGCGCCATTTCAAACATGGCAAAGACGAAGATCGGGCTGCCATTCAATATCACTATGACGTGTCGAATGCGTTCTACCAATTATGGTTGGATTCACGCATGGTGTATTCATGCGCCTACTTCGAGCATGGCGATGAAGACCTGGACACCGCACAACTGAAGAAGATCGACCACATCCTGCGAAAAATCCAATTGCAGCCCGGGCAACGCCTGCTGGATATTGGTTGCGGGTGGGGAGCGCTGGTAATTCGGGCAGCGCAGACATTCGGTGCTCGTTGTGTGGGCGTGACCTTGTCCAGACAGCAATTCGAATTGGCCACGGAACGGGTAGCGGCGGCAGGACTGTCCGACCAGATCGAGATCCGCTTGCAGGACTATCGCGACGTCACCGGCACCTTCGACCGGATCACTAGCGTAGGCATGTTCGAACACGTGGGTCGCAAGAACCTGCCGGATTACTTTTCTCGTATCAATCAGCTGCTGGCCGACGATGGCTTGGCACTGAATCACGGCATTACATCGACCGACCCGGACAGCGGAGACACGGCATTGGGTGCCAGCGAATTCATCGACCGTTATGTGTTTCCGCATGGCGAGCTGCCACACATTGCGCTGGTGCTGGACAGCATGCAGCGTGGCGGCCTGGAAGCGCTGGATGTGGAAAGCCTGCGCCGTCACTATGCGCGCACGCTGCAGTTGTGGGCATCGCGCTATGAAGCGCACTCCGCGCAGATTCGCGCCTTGGTCGATGAGCAGACTTACAGGATCTGGCGGCTGTATCTGGCTGGGTGCGCCTTCGCGTTCGAGCGCGACGACATCTCGCTGTTTCAGGTGGTGTGTCGAAAAGCGGGACGTTCCGCGCAGACCCTGGCTTGGTCGCGGCGTTATATGTATGCGTGACCAGGGCCTGAGGCGTGAAGCGCCTTAGCCGCGTGACAACCAGTCGCGCGCCGCACTGCCCGCCCAGCGTCCGCTGGCCATGCAGGCGGTCAGCAGATAACCACCGGTAGGCGCTTCCCAATCCAGCATTTCGCCTGCGCAGAACACGCCAGGGCAGGCAGTCAGGGCGGCACCATTGGTCATCGCGTCGAAGCGCACGCCGCCTGCACTGCTGATCGCTTCATCGATGGGTCTGGCGGCCAACAGGCGCAGCGGCAGTCGCTTGATCAGGCCAGCGGTGAACACCGGATCGAGCAACTGCGCGGCGGTTGCCACCTCGCGAAGCAAGCCGGCTTTGACACCATCAATGCCCGCACGGCTGCGCAGATGATTGGCCATCGACCGGGTACCGCGCGGCCAGGACAGGTCTTCCACCAAGCGTTCAAGTGAACGTCCGGGAGCCAAGTCCAGATGGATCGTGACGTGGCCGTCTTGCGCGATGGCATCACGCAGCTTGGCAGACAAGGCATAGATCACCGAGCCTTCGATTCCGTGCTCGCTGATGGTGGCCTCGCCCAGTTGACGAGCCGAGCCGTCGGCGAGTTCGACCACTACGGATTGCAGCGGCGCACCCGCATGACGTTCACGGAAATGCGGTGTCCAGGCAATGTCGAAACCGCAGTTGCTGGGGGCCAGCTGGGCCACATCAACGCCGCGCTCGCGCAACCAGGGTACCCAGGCACCATCGGAACCCAGGCGCGCCCAACTGCCGCCGCCAAGTGCGAGCACCACGGCATCGGCTTGCACCAATTTTTCGCCCTCGGCCGTCGCAAAACGCAAGCTTTGCGCTGTCCAGCCCAGCCAGCGATGGCGCATGTGAAAACGCACACCCTGCCCCCGCAGTCGCGCCAGCCAGGCGCGCAGCAAAGGCGCAGCCTTCATGTCGCGTGGGAAAACGCGGTCAGAACTACCAACGAAGGTTTCGATGCCCAGCCCTTGCGCCCAAGCCCGCAGATCGTCTGGCCCGAATGCATCCAGCATGGGGGCCAAGGCGGCCACTTGCGCACCATAACGCGCATCGAAGCCTGGACGAGGCTCGGCGTGCGTCAGATTCATGCCGCCTTTACCGGCCAACAGGAATTTTCTGCCCACAGAAGGCATGGCGTCGAACAGGTCTACGCTGAGTCCGGCATCGGCCAGCGTTTCGGCTGCCATCAGGCCGGCAGGACCACCACCGATCACGGCGACACGAACGCTTGCGGGGGAACTCATTGAAACTCCGGAATAACAGGTGGTGGCAACACGCCACGCCGGCCGTGATTGTCGCCGAATTCGGCGTGCGGCTTTGTGCATGCCAAGTCCGACCCATAAACAAAAAAGGCGGATATCGCTTTTGCGACATCCGCCCTTGGCGCATCTTTTCAGATGCTGGTCTTGCTGTGCGGCAAGTCGGCTGATGCCGACTCGCGCGCATCATGCTTGCTGACGTACCTACTTACTTGCTGGCGTACAGGTAGATCTCGACACGACGGTTTTCGGCGCGGCCGGCAACCGTGTTGTTGTCGGCGATCGGATCATTCTGGCCACGGCCTTCGGTCGTGATGCGATTGGATGCAACACCCAGACGCGAGATGTTGTTGGCCACGGCACCGGCACGATTCAGCGACAGGGTCTGGTTCGATGCGGCTTGACCAGTGCTGTCAGTGTGGCCGACGACCTTGGCGCGCAGTTCCGGGTTGGCGGCCAGATTGCGGGCCACGCTTTCCATGACCGGGCGCAGTTCGGGCTTGACGACATAGCTGCCCGTGTCGAACGACACCGTGCTGGGGATGTTGACCTTCAGCGAACCGTCGGACTGCTCGGCAACGCCGACGCCCAGGTCACGTGCGCCAGAGTTTTCGACGTCACCGCGGATGCGGCTCCAGTTGTAGCCGACGACGCCGCCAGCGACGGCACCAAGGCCGGCACCGACTGCAGCGCCACGACCGCCACCGAACAAAGCGCCCAGGCCGGCACCGGCAACGGCACCTGCGCCCGTACCGGCAGCAGTGTTGGTCTGTTGCGGCGTTGCGCAACCGGCAATGAGCGCGCCCGTGGCGAGAACGATGGCGAGCTTGGAAAGGGTGCGTGCTTGCATGGATGACTCCTGATTATGGGTGGCTCACGGTAGAGCAGTGTCACCGTTGAGCCATCGTAACCGTCGCCTCCGTCACGGGAGGCAACACTTTGTATGGGAACCCTTCAGCAGTATCCGTGCCTTAGGCACCCTGCCGTCGAGTCAGCGCGGCCTACGCCGCCTGACCCAACCCAACCATAATTACTTGCTTTGCAGCGCTTGCGTCAACAGGCTGTCGACCAATTCGTTCAAGCTTACGCCACGTTCGACCGCGGTTTCGCGCAGGGTATTGGCCAGCGTCTGCGGCAGTTTCACTGCGAACGGCACCAGACCCAGCGCCTGATCGCGCTTGCGCTGTTCACGGCGGTCTTGCTCGGACAGCAGCTGTGCACCCGCGCCGAAACGTGCAGGCGTGCTGGCCTGCTTCAGCTGGCCCGTGAGCTTCAGGGCCTTGTTCTTTTCCAGATCGGTTTTTTTCATGACGGGGGCGCGTCAGACATTCGCGCTAAACATTGACAGGCCGCTACTGTAACGCGTGGCGGCTTGCCGCATTGATGCTTATCGCAGGGTCAGTGACAAGGCGGTCGTCATCAAGGCCAAGCCCACGCTGGGCACCGCCGCCCGCAGCCCAAGCCGGGGGACATAGGCCAACAGCAATGCCAGGGTCAGCGCGGCCAGGGTCAAGCCGCCCAGCCAGTACAGACTGCCGAACGCCCAGCCGGCACCGGCAACATTCATGGCCAAGGACAGTACCAGCGCAAGGCTGCCCACCATCTGCATGGTGCGTCGCAAACTTGGCGACGGTGATTCTCCACGTCCGAAGGCGTCTGCGTAGTGACGGTCCATGGCCAATGCCAAGGCGGCGAACCCGGCATAGGCGAAAAAGATGCCGGCAACCGAGGCGCAAGATGAGTTCATGTTGCCTCCTGCGTCACAGACGCAATGGTAGGTTGAGGGGCAGCTTTGGGCGCGGTCTTTGATGCGGCTGTTGCTGCGGCCGCGGCCGCGGGACTGCCAGCCGGCTTGCGCACCACTGGCTTGTTGCCGCGACGATGCAGCACCCAGGCAATACTGGCCAGCCCGACGCCCAAGACCAGAACGGTCATATCGAAGCCTACCAAGGCCCAGCGTCCGGCCAGCGCGTTGGCAAACAGATTCGACGGCGAGGTCAGTGCGTTCAGCACCGGCAACGCCATCCACATGACGGCGGCCAGCGCCATCTGCCAGACCCACATGAGACGGGTCGGCCAGATCAGGCCGGCAAGCAGCGACACGCCCCAGCCGATGAAGAACATCATGATCTCGTTGGCGATGCGGTCAGGCATGGGCACCGGCAACAGGCGGTTGCCCCAGAAATACGCGGCAATCGCGATCGGAATACCGGCAATCGACCCGATGTTCAGACCATCCACCAGGCGCACGCCCCAGCCGACACGCCCGCCGGCAGCCAGTTTCTTGGCGTACTTCTGCCGCTCTTTGACCGCCCACAAGACCACGCCCGAGGCGACCATCACGCAACCGGCAAGCGCCGACAGGAAGAACAAGGCGCGCAGCAGGGGCTGTGCAAACGTGGCGGCGTGCAGGCCGTACATCACACCGCGTGTCTGGACCGCAGGCCGCGCGTCATCCCGCGTTTCCGACAGCAATGCACCACTTGCCGACGAGAAGGTCATGGTGTCGGATGAGGTCACCGAGATGCGGCCGCCATTGTCACGGGTCAGCATCAAGGTGCCGTTCGGGTCACCGGGCAAGGTAATGGTGATACGGCCAGGCGCGTCACCGTCCCACCGTCCGGCCGACTGCGCCAGCATGGGTGCCAGATCAGCGAACGGAACACCGCTGCCGGTGCGCGTGGTATTCGCTGGCTGGCGCGACGGGAAGACCTCGGCAAAGAAAGCGTTGGTGTCGCCCTTGTACACAGCCTGCGTACCCCAGGGCATGTACAGGAACATCAGCGTGATCAGACCGGTATAGGTGATCATCAGGTGATACGGCAGCGCCAGCACCGCCGACGCGTTGTGCGCATCGAGCCAGGACCGCTGACCCTTCTTCGGGCGGAACGTAAAGAAGTCCTTGAAGATCCGCTTGTGGGTGATGATGCCGCTGATGATCGCCACCAGCATGAACATAGCGCAAAAGCCCACGATCCAGCGTCCCCACAACACGGGGATGTGATGCAGATCGAAGTGGAAGCGGTACAGGAAATCGCCGCCCCGGGTTTCACGCGCAGGTGCCGTCAATGCGCCGGTGGCAGGGTCAAGCGTGGCCGTCTGGCGGCGTCTGCGGGGATTCGGGGTTTCGCCTGCGGGCGTCGGATCGGTCCAGCTCAGGCGCAAGCTTGCGTTGCGCGGGTCGGGCAAGGTCATGTCCCAGCGGACGGCTTGCGGGGCACGCTTGGACAAGTAGTCCAGTCCTTGCTGCACGGCGATGGTGGGGGGAACTGCCTGCGTAGACAGGCTGTGCAGCTCGGGCTTCATCCACAGCGAGATTTCCTCGCGGTAGTACGCCGCCGTACCCGTGGCAAACACGGCAAACAAAATCCAGCCAACAAGCAAACCCGACCAGGTGTGCAACCACGCCATCGACTGGCGGAATCCTTCTTTCACGCAACGCCCCTGACCTGCTGTTCGCCTTGGCACATGCAGCTGGCCTTGGACGAATGATTTTGAGAATGGTTCGCATTGTATGCGTTTCCATCCTCGGTGCGGCGTGACGTGAACGGGTTGTTGCGCAGCGGGCACCACCATCAGGCACCCGCATGGACCTGGCGCGCGATCAGGCCGTGAAGGGCGACGAGGCAGTCATCGACGGGCGTTGTGAAAAGCGCTCGAACCATGCAGCGGTCTTCGGGTTGCCGTCGCGCCAGGGGCGGTCAGCGAAACGGAAGTCCAGGTAATGCAGGGCGCAGCCGATGGTGATGGTGCCAATGTCGATGCGGTCGCCAAACTCACCGGCAATGGTCTCGATGGCCGCCAGGCTGACATCGATCTTGGTCAGTTGGCCAGTCATCCACGCGTCCCACCGCAATTCCTCAGGGCGCATGAAGCCTTCGTAACGCGCAAGCAGTGCCGCATCCAGCAAGCCATCGCCAATGGCCTGCTCGCGCAGCGCGTTCCAGCGCGCCGGGCCAGCCGCCGGGAAGATGCGCTGCTTGCCATCGATGCTGTCGATGTACTCGCAGATCACACGCGAATCGAACAAGGCCAGGCCGTCGTCGGTCACCAGGGTCGGGACCTTGCCGGTCGGGTTGTGGACAACGATAGTCTGGTCGGCCTTGATCGGGCTGGCCGCGCTGGGCAGCTTTTCAATGCGATCGGCCAAGCCGAGTTCACTCGCCACCACCATCACTTTGCGAACATATGGCGAGGCGGGCGAAAAGAACAGCTTCATGACAACTCCTGGGGGCGATGGAAGCAGAAAAGCCTAGATTCTTTATTGCATGTAAACAATCTGCGGCTATCCCTTGACCTTGAAAACGTCGGTATATATCTCTTGCAAAACAGTCGCGACATAAAAAAACCGCGACAAAGTTTGCTGTCGCGGTTTTATGTATACATACCGTGCAAGCAGGTGATGCAACATCACTTGCTTGCACAGGTCGATCAGGGAGCCGGGTTCGGCTGACGGACGTGAATCTCGTCGATGCGTGCCAGCGTCTCGTTGCTGAGTTCGACATCGACCGAGGCGATGTTCTCTTTCAGTTGTTCCATCGTCGTCGCACCGATCAGCGTGCTGGTGGTGAACGGACGCTGGTTCACGAAGGCCAAGGCCAGTTGCGTCGGCGTCAGGCCCAATTGACGGGCCAGCTGGGCGTAATCACGTGCAGCCCATTGCGACTGCTCGTTGCTGTAACGAGCAAAGCGCGTGTAGCGGGCCAGGCGCGATCCTTCGGGTCGTGCACCGTTCAGGTACTTGCCCGACAACACCCCGAAGGCCAGCGGCGAATAGGCCAGCAGGCCAACGCTGTCGCGATGGCTGAACTCGGACATGCCGATCTCGAAGGTCCGGTTCAACAGGCTGTAGGGGTTCTGCACGCTGACGATGCGCGGCAAGCCAAGGGTATCGGCCGCCTTCAGGTATTGCGCCAGCCCCCACGGGGTTTCGTTGGACACACCAACGTGGCGCACCTTGCCCGCCTTGACGAAGTCAGCCAGCACCGACAGCGTTTCCTCGATCGGCACCACCGATGAATCCTCCACCCAGGGATAGGACAAGCGACCGAAGATATTCACGGTGCGGTCCGGCCAGTGCATCTGGTACAGGTCAACGTAATCGGTCTTCAGGCGCGCGAGGCTTGCGTCCAGCGCAGCGGTCAGGTTCTTGCGATCGAGCCAGGTGTCGCCGTCGCGGATGTGGCGCGGCTGATGCGGCATGCGCGCCGGGCCGGCGGCCTTGGTGGCCAGCACGATGTCCTGGCGGCGGCCGGTCTTGGCCAGCCAGGTACCGATGTATTCCTCGGTACGACCTTGGGTGGATGCCTGCGGGGGCACCGGGTACATCTCGGCGGTGTCGATCAGGTTGACGCCTTGAGACAGCGCGTAGTCGATCTGTTCGTGGGCTTCCTGCTCGGAATTCTGTTCACCCCAGGTCATCGTGCCCAGGCCAATCAGGCTTACGTCGATATCGGTACGGCCAAGCTTGCGGGTTTTCATCGGGAATCGCACTCCGGTTAAAGAATATCGCGCAGCGCCACGGCGATGCGCAGCCCTGCATGGTAAGCCCGCACGCTGCACTTGTGTCGCAGCACGGCATTCACAGAAGGGGTATCACCGGGCATGCGGCTTGCGACTTCATGCCTACCGTGGAAACCAGTGCGCCGATTTGGCCGGAAAGGGTCCACCCACCAGGAGCAGATATTCATGAGCGACAACGTCTACAAAATCATCGAACTGACGGGCGAATCCACCCAATCCGTCGAACATGCCGTGACGACCGCTGTGGAACGTGCAGCACGTACGCTTGACCACATTCGCTGGTTCGAAGTGATCGAGACACGCGGCAGCGTTCAGGATGGCAAGGTTGCGTCGTGGCAAGTCACGCTGAAGCTTGGCGTGCACTTGGATGATCGCAAGGGCTGAACCCCCAGGGCTTAACGCTCAGCTTGCTGTGTCGGGTTGATGACCCAGGCAGCGAGTGTGGAAAAGGCGGACTGACGGTCCGCCTCAGACTGCTGACAAAGCCTCCCGTAAAACGGAGGCTTTGTTCATAATTGGGTGATGTTAAGAGCACCGATCCCCCACCAGCACGAGCTGGAGATGGTGACGCTGGAGTCGTTGGTTCCGGCCGATCACCTGTTGCGCAAGATCGCGGCAGCGGTCGATTTTGAGTTCATCCGAGAGAAGGTTGCGCACCTGTACAGCATGAACAACGGCCGTCCGGCGCTGGATCCGGTGGTGATGTTCAAGCTGCTGTTCATTGGCTACCTGTTTGGGGTGCGCAGTGAACGGCAGTTGATGCGCGAGGTGCAGGTGAACGTGGCGTATCGGTGGTTCATCGGTTTCCGGCTGACCGACAAGGTGCCCGATGCATCGACGTTCTCGCAGAACCGCAGGCGACGCTATACGGACACCTCGGTGTACCAGGAGATTTTTGACGAGATCGTGCGTCAGGCGATCGGGCGGGGGATGGTGGATGGCCGGGTGCTGTACACGGACAGCACTCACTTGAAGGCCAACGCCAGCAAGAAGAAATTCGACGTGGTGACGGTCGCACAAACACCCTCGGCATACTTGGCTGAGCTGGATGCGGCGGTCGATGCGGATCGGGCGCTACATGGCAAGCGGCCGCTCAAGCGTGACAGCGGCGACGATGATGCGGGCGGCAGCGCTGCCCAGACCAAGGACGTCAAGATCAGTCGTACAGATCCGGACAGCGGGTTCATGGTGCGTGACGACAAGCCGGTGGGGTTCTTCTACCTGGACCATCGCACGGTCGATGCGAAGTTCGCGATCATCACCGACACACACGTGACGTCAGGCTCGGTGCACGACAGCCAACCTTACTTGGCGAGGCTGGATCGGCAGCGCGAGCGCTTCGGCTTCGGTGTGCGCAAGGTAGGCCTGGACGCGGGGTACTACACGCCGATGATCTGCCACGGGCTGCATGCGCGCGATATCCAAGGAGTAATGGGCTACCGCACGCCGAACCACAAGCCTGGGCTGTTCTACAAACGACAGTACACGTTCAACCGCTACCGCAACGAATATGTCTGCCCGGCTGGGCAGCGGCTGCCGTACAGCACCACCAATCGGGCGGGCTACCGCGAATACAAGTCAGACCCGACGCAATGCCAGCAGTGCGAGGTACGCAGCCAGTGCACCAACAGCCAGAGCGCGATCAAGGTGGTCGTGCGCCACGTGTGGGAACGCGACAAGGAACTGGTTGACGCACGCCGCCACACGGACTGGGGTAAGAAGATATACGCCCGTCGCAAGGAAACTGTGGAGCGCAGCTTCGCCGATGCCAAGCAACTGCATGGGCACCGCTACGCGCGCATGCGCGGGCTGCGCAAGGTCGCCGAGCAATGCTTGCTGGCGGCGGCGGCGCAGAACATCAAGAAGATCGCCCTGGTGCTTGCGCGCCTTTTATTGCGCCTGCAGTGGTCGATATCGGCCCCTGTTGCGCCCTGGTGGCGCGCCCTGACCGCCCGTGCCGACGGATGGCTCGATAGCTGGCTGTCTGCACAACCCGCCGCGCTCGCTGCTTGATCCCCAAAAAACAAAACCCCACGTCCGAAAACGGGGGGTTGGTCAGCAGTCTGAGGCGGACTGACGGTCCGCCTTTTTGCATTTTCATACGCATGTTGAACATGGCTGGCATCACTTTGACCGAATTGTCTGCCCCAGCAATATCCACATGAAAACTGCGTCTTAGTACTTGAATTCATGAGCATTTTCTCTTGATGCCACACGGCACGTGCACACCATTCCCTTACTCACCCCGGGGGCTGCGGCCAGTTCAACACCTCACTCGTGCTACGTTTCCTGCTTTTGGACCTGGACCCGCCGTGAGCGACACCTCGCACCCGAAGACCACCTCAGCCCCCAGCTGGCAACTGGACCGCATCGTCGATGAACTGCGCAGTGCCCGCGCCCGTTGGCGTGGTGAGAATGGCCGCAATCGCGACTTCGATGCCCGCGACCTGCCTGCGCGTGAAGCGGTGCGTGATGTCATGGAAGCGCTCTGTGGGGTCTTGTTCCCGATGCGTCTGGGTCCGGTGGACCTGCGGGCGGAAAGCGAAGATTTCTATATCGGCCACACGCTCGACCTGACGCTCAATACCTTGCTTGCACAAGCCCGGCTGGAATTGGGACATACGGCGCGCCGTGAAGGTGCCGATGACCATGAGATCGAAGCGCGCGCGGTAGCGATCATTCAGGAGTTCGCCCTGGCCTTGCCAGGTCTGCGCGCACTGCTGGATACCGACGTGCTGGCGGCCTATCGTGGCGACCCGGCCGCGCACAGTGTGGACGAGGTGCTGCTGTGCTATCCGGGCGTGCTGGCCATCATCCACCACCGCATGGCACACCAGTTGTACGGCACCGGCCTGCCGCTGCTGGCGCGCATCATTGCGGAACTGGCGCATTCGGTGACTGGCATCGACATCCACCCCGGCGCGACCATCGGCAACAGCTTCTTCATCGACCACGGTACGGGCGTGGTGATCGGCGAGACGGCCATCATTGGTGACAACGTGCGCATCTACCAGGCAGTTACGCTGGGTGCCAAACGCTTCCCCACCGATGCTACCGGCGGTCTGCAAAAAGGACATCCGCGCCATCCGATTCTGGAAGACGATGTGGTCATCTATGCAGGCGCAACGATTCTGGGTCGTGTGACCATTGGCAAGGGCTCGACCATTGGCGGCAATGTGTGGCTGACACGCAGTGTGCCGCCACACAGCAACGTGACGCAGGCCAATCTGCTGAACGAAGTCGGTGGCAAAGATGGGCTGTAAGCGCTAAGCGCGTGTGTCCAGCCAAGTGCTGGGCACGCAGCCTGCGGGACGGTGCACACTTATCTTGTGCACGAGTTTTTTGATGATGCAGGCAAACGAGGCGGTCGCCAGCCAATCCGAACAAGCGCTTGAACAACTTGTGGAAGCCATCGACCAGTTGGGCAGACGCCAACAGCGGGTGTCGTTAGGCGACATGCAGCAAGAAATCGGCGAGCGCAGTTTTGGGCCGTTTCTGTTCCTGCCTGCGATCGTGGAACTGAGCCCCGCAGGCGGCATCCCCGGCGTGCCCACCTTGCTTGGCATCATCGTGTCGATTTTTGCCGTGCAGATGCTGCTGGGCCGCAGAAGCTTCTGGATGCCAGCGTTTCTGTCGCGACGCACGCTCGATGGCGACAAGCTGCATGCCGCATTGAGAAAGGTGAAACCCGTGGTCCGCTACATGGATCGTGTGGTGCGCCCCCGATGGCAGTGGCTGACCCGCAAGCCTTTCATTCAACTGGTTGCGCTGAGCAGCATTGCGGCGGCAGCGTCTGTGCCTCCGTTGGAAGTGCTGCCCTTTGCCAGCAGCCTGCCCTTTTCCGCGATTGCCTTGCTGGGGCTGGGCGTGATCACCCGTGATGGCGTACTGACCGTGGCTGGCATGGTAGCCGCAGTGAGCGCCCTGGTGCTGGTTGCGTGGGTGTTGCTGGGATGATGTTGCTGGGATGATATTGCTGGTCCGCCCCCCCCCTTCGCTCACGCCTTCTTCTTGATCCGTGGCGTGGCAGCGTCCAGCGACTGCAGCCGCACCACCATGTCGCTGATGAAACGCTCGATGACCTCTGGCAGCAACCTGCCCGCCATTACCTGCACCTGCAGGCTGCGCGATTGCATCTCCAGATTGTCGATGGGTTTGGCAACCAGGCCGTCGTGCCGCAAGCGCGCAGCCACCGACACATAACCCGCCAGCAAAATGGCATCGCTGTCACGCACAAACGCGTACAAGGCCCCGCCGTGGCTGCTGGTGTAGACCGGCTCGATCAGTACGCCTGCCATGTTGCAGGCCATGTCGAGGAGCATGCGTGTGGTGGTCGCCTGCGATGTCACGGCCAGCGGATGCACCCGCAAGTCATCAAGCGTGATCTGCTTGCGGCGCGCCAGCGGGTGGCTGGCCGACATCACGGCAAATAGCGGCGAGCGCTGAGCATGGCGCACCACCACGCCCTTGCCCGGTTGCAGGTTGAATGCAATGGCCAGATCGACATCACCATTGGTGACCAGGCGACCGATCTCGGCACTGACACCAACCATCACGTGAAAACGCGTGGCGGGATGGCGCTTGCGAAACGCGGCAATTGCCGAGGGCAATACGTCTTCCGCCAAGCCCTGCGAACAGGCGATACGGATTTCGTTGCCAAGTGAGCTGTGCAGGCTGGCAATCGAATTCAGCACCGCGTCAGATTCCAGCGCCATGCGACGTGCATGGGCCAGCAGCAAGCGGCCGGCATCAGTCAGCACCATGCCGCGTGGTGCCCGCTCGAACAGCGGGGTTCCCACCTGCTCTTCCAGCTTGGCGATCTGGCGACTGATCGCCGAAATCGCCACATGCAAGGTGGCAGATGCCGCGCTCAGGCTGCCTGAGCGGGCAACCTCCATGAAGTAGCGCAATGCGCCTTCGTTCATTGATGCACTTCCTTTTTCGCAGCTTGACTGGCCTTATCAACAGTCCGTCGCTGCATTGACTATTGCGTTGCCGAATCAGCAAAGCTTCTGACATTTATTCTAATTGTCGAGAAATATAGCGAACTCTAGAATCTTGGGTTATTTCGCGTCTGCAGCCTTGCACCGTTCGGTCTTGGTTCATTCGCATCGCACCGCCCCTTCTGGAGACAGCATGTCCGCTTCACCCAGCGCAACGCTCCGCCCGTTCGCGCTCGCCTATTCCGATATCAGCACTGAACGCGTCGGCAACACCGACACTGAAGGGGTATGGCATTTCGACTCGGGCAAGCCCGGCCGCAAGGTACTGCTTACCGCATTGATCCACGGCAACGAAATCTGTGGTGCCTGGGCGCTCAAACATTTGCTGGCGGCCGGCATTCGCCCACGCACCGGTTCGCTGACGCTGGCCTTCTGCAACCTGGCCGCTTTTGACCGCTTCGACGCCAACGACAACCTGTCTTCGCGCTTTGTCGAAGAAGACATGAACCGTGTGTGGAGCGAAGACAAACTGGCCAGTGGCAGCACCATCGAACGCCGCCGCGCCGCGCAACTGGTGCCGTGGGTCAAGCAAGCCGACTGGCTGCTGGACTTCCACTCGATGAGCGCCTCTGACGACCCGCTGCAATTGAGCGGCCTGCAACAGCGCAACATCGACCTGGCGCTGGAGCTGGGCAACCCGACCTACACGATTTCGGACGCCGGCCACGCAGCAGGCGTGCGCATGCGCGACTACGGCCGCTTCGGCGAAGCCGGTGACAACGGCACCCGCTCGCTGCTGATCGAGTGCGGTTTCCACGGCGCGATCGAAGCCGAAAGCGTTGCCCTCGACAACATGGCGCGCTTCCTGGTGGCCTCGGGCATCGTCGAACGTGACGACTTGCCAGCCAACTGGTTCGCCCCCAGCGCGGCACGCCCACAGGCGCTGCTGGTCACCGAAGCAGTCACCGCGACCAGCACCGACTTCCGCTTCTCGCAAGAATGGCAAGGCATGGAAGAACTGCCCGAAGCCGGTACTGTGATTGCGTATTCCAACGGCGAACCGGTGGTCACGCCCTACGATCGTTGCGTCTTGATCATGCCCTCGGGCCAGGCAGCGCAGCCCGGTCTGACCATGGTTCGTCTGGCGCGTCCGCTGAACTGATCGGACATTGACCAGCCTACGAGGCTGGTCAATCCAACATCCTCAACCACCTAACAGCAGGCATCCAGCAATTGCCAGATGCTTCACCCAATTTTCGGCGCTCACCTGACCGCGCCACCAAAGGACTACTCATGTTTAGCGACACCAGCGCTGCTGCGCTCGCCGCCGGCATCAAACGCTGGATCGAATGCGAATCGCCGTCCAACGATATCGCCACCCTGAACACCATGGCTGCCATGATGGCCAGCGACGCCAAGGCAGCCGGTCTGCAGGCAAGCAGCCACCACATCGGCAATGAAACCGGACCGATGCTGCACATCAGCAATCGTGCCGACGGCGACACCCGCGAAGGCGTGCTGATCCTTGCCCACCACGACACCGTGCACCCGGTCGGCACCCTGCTGAAGAACCCCGCGCGCATCGAAGACGATCGCCTGTACGGCCCGGGCAGCTACGACATGAAGGGCGGCATCTACCTGGCAATGGCCGCCATGGCGGCATTGGCCAAGCCCGGCTCGACACCGTTGCCGATCGACCTGGTCATCGTGCCTGACGAAGAAACCGGCAGCCACGCCTCGCGCGAGCACATCGAGTCCTACGCCAGGCGCGCCGTCTACACGCTGGTCTGCGAACCCGCCCGCGCCAACACCGGCGCGTGTGTGCTGGCACGCAAGGGCACCGGCATGCTGCGTCTGGCCGTCAAGGGACGCCCTTCGCACGCAGGCGTGCAACACGACAAGGGCCGTAGCGCGATCCGCGAAATGGCGCACCAGATTCTGGCGCTGGAAGCCATGACCGACTACGAGCGCGGCGTGACGGTCAGCGTCGGCACCATCAAGGGCGGCACCGTGACCAACACCGTGCCGGAACACTGCTCGATCGTCGTGGACTTCCGGGTACCTACCCCGGAACTCGGCGATGAAATCGTCAGCCGCATGCGCGCCCTGAAGCCGGTCGGCCCGGATGTCGAACTGATCATCGACGCAGAATTGAACCGCCCGCCGATGGTTGCCAGCGACGCGTCCAAGGCACTGCTGGCGCGCGCGCAGAACGTGGCGCAAGCGGCGGGCTTCAAGCTGGAAGCGGCACCGATGACCGGCGGCGGCAGCGATGCCAACTTCACCGCGGCGCTGGGCATCCCTACGCTGGACGGCTTGGGCCCGGACGGTGACGGCGCACACACGCTGAAGGAGTTCATCCAGATTTCCACGCTGCCCAAGCGCCTGGCGTTCTGGACTCAGCTGCTGCGCGAATTGAACTGATTGGCTTTATAGGCACTTGCGGGCGTCGTGATTTATGCGACGCCCGCTTGCTCAACGCTTGACAAGCATTGACCTTATGCACGAACTTGGCGCACAATCGTCGATTGACATCGCATCTCAACGCGATTTGCTTGGAAATTCAAGAAGAGCAAAAAGCAGAGCAACTTTTGGTTGCTGCATTTTTGCTCAAGACGGATCTCACACCGTCTGCTTCGGCAACGAATTTCCAGCATGCAAGCCCGGCAGCGCGCCCGACAATAAAACTCAAAGCGCCCGAGGCATGTCGTCAACACAACCGGCATTTATCTGGTTTCAGGCTTCCAAGTATCGAGGATCAAACACCCGGGGTTGAACCCAGGCAGATTTGAACCTGTTACGGCGCAACGCGCCGCGGTCATGACCGAATCCCACCGCTAGTTCAGCGCACCGCTTGCGGTCCGCCCAAATGCCTTCCTCAGCCGTGTGTCTGTTCGCAATCAGGTCTGTACCTGTGCACTGGCTCGGCACATTCGCGACGTCCGTCCATCACGCGTTATCGCACTCGTACGGCACGCTCGCGCAATACCGGAAGTACTGCAATGAAAAATCTCTACCCGAACGATCTCGTTCAACGCCCGACGGGCATCAACCTTGACCACGACAGCATCCATGTGGGTGACGTGGTTTATCTTCAACCCAAAGACGGCGGCCCTGCCATTCGCAGCACCGTCATTTTCGACACGCCGCTGTTTGGCTGCACGACCTACACGAGCGACGCCTTGGTCCGTCCAGCACGTGGTGAACGCGCTGCGCAGCCCGTACGTTTCCGCTTCCGCATGCAGGATGTTCACAAAGTTCAACCGGCACGCGGTTGAGGTTTCAACCTGAAGTTTCAACATAGAGCTTCTAGCTTGCTGTCTGCGCCGTTCACCGGACGCTGACACCTGAACGCCCGCACGACGCAACAGCTTGCGTCATACGGGCGTTTTGCGTTGTGACGCCGGCTTGCGCGCCTTGAGCTTCTTCACCAACCGCAGCGTTTCACGGTCGTAGGCCATGTCGGTCCAGCGCAGCACCGCATCGGGTGTCAGCCATGCATCCAGCCTTTCCGGCTGATGGCGGGCAAGATGGAACAAGGCCGCGCGTACGTAGAAAGGCTTGGTATTGGCGTAGTCATCAACACTGCCCAAGGCCTTGTCGGGCAACCAGCCTTTGTCGATGACTGTCTGCAGCACCGGGTCGTCTTCAGGATGATCGATCAACAGATACAACAAAGCCGACCCACCGGCCAGCGAGTAGTGCTCCAGCCCAGCCAGAAACCAATCCACCTTGGGTCGATTGTTCGAGTACAGATGCAGACCATAGGCCCGCATCGCGGCGACCAGCCCGGCGCGGTAGCGGGCATGTTGGTGACCGAAGGCCGCAAGCAGCGCATGGTCTTCCAAGGCCAGGCGGTCCTTGAACACCAGTGCCATGATCTGCGGCAGATCCGGCAGCGCAAAGTGCACCGCTGCAGCTTGTCGCATGACTTCGTCATCGAAGGTCGCCAGCATGGCGAACACTTTGTCGGCCCTGTCCGTAGGCAAGCTGGCTACCTGCGCGAGCAACGTCTCCCGGTATCCTGCCTTGACCAGGCACCATGCCAGGCTGATGGCATCGCCATGACCGTCCGCACCGGCGAACCCGGGAATAGCCAACGCCCAGCGATTGGCCGATGTGCCTTGGTTCCAGGTGTATGGCACCGGCGGTGGCGCATGTTCGGCGATCAGTGAGACGGCCTGCGCCATATCCAGGTTGCCTGGTGCGCGGGCAAGCGCGTGCACAAAAGCATGGATATGCGGCGCACCATCAAGCTTGGCATCGCGCGTGACATTACGTGGAAACAGCTTTGCAAGCGGAATCGCATTCGCGTCGAATTTCGCCCGCGCTACCTGCCAGTCTGACGCAGCGAAAGCATCGCGGTCCGCCATTTCCAGCCCGCCATCTGAAGCACGATTGAACAGACGACGAAACCGCACCACCTCGCCACCGGGCTGAATCATCACCCGAGAAACTGCACAGCGTTTTGGCTTCTTGCCCGTCCAGGTGCCATCTTTCACCACGCACAGTGGGTTGCAGTCAGCGTCGTCATCCAACATGGGACCAGGAAGTTCCTCTTCCACGAAGCGCTGGTATGCCGGCGTCTGCGCCAAGTCGCCCAGCCACTCGTTCTGACGCATGTCCTGGGTCCAGACCATGCGTTGCGCCGAGGCCAGCCGAAAACGCCATGGCAGGTGGTAACCGCGACGAACCAGTATGCGTGCGCTTTCCAGCGCGCGTTCGTATTGACCCAGCACGGCCAGCACGCAGATGGCGTTGAATTCAAAGTGGCTGGTATCGATGGCGGGGTTGCTCAGGTACCAGTCCAGTTCCTGATCGATCAGGGGCATGGCGCGCTTGGGCACTTCAGCCAACAACGCGCTTTCCACCAGGCCCGCATGGCAGGTCTGAACATCCATCAAGCGATGATCTGGCTGACCGAGTGCCAATGCCTGTTCGTACCGAGTCAGCAGCCAAGGCCAGTCGATGTGGAAGGGACTGCCAGACGTATTTACATGGGTATGGCGACCATCGCCGTGACGCTTATCAACAAAGCCCGCAACCGCCATGAATGCAGGGTGTGCAATCAGCGCTGCGACTTGCGGGTCTGCATATGAACCATCATCGACCTGCCCACGCATTTCACGACGACAACTGTTCAACAGATCAATTGCGCGGCCTTGACTCTGCATCGCCAAAGCCGCATCGATCAAGGGTGCAAACAGAAAACGAAATGGCCCGAGCACGCGCCAGTTTCCTTCTCCGCGACGGTGTGCCGGTGCCAGTGCATCGCTCAAGCCGTCCAGCAGCGGTGCGACCAATTCAGGATAGCCAGCGCGCAGCTGCGCGGCAGTGGTCAGCAGCGCAGCAAGACCAATGACTGCGTGCGGTTTCTCTGGTGATTCAAGCACGTCCAGATCGATGCCTCGCTTGCCCAACGCAAGCAATGCGGCATCAATATCTGCCGCATCAAGACACTGTTGAAGGTTCGCTGCGAGCGTGGTGATGCGGGACAAGCGACCTCCTGGCTGGCGGGCATCGTGAACCGGTCTATCGACTATTTGGCGGAAGACTTCTTCTGCTGCCCGCCGCCATCGGCGCGCGTATTGTCTGCGGGCGGTTCATCCGATATCTGCAGCGCGCCGCCTGACGAGAGCGTGCTTGCAATCTGCTGGGCAGATGCCCGGGTAAAGCCCGTGACACCCGGCGACAGCTGCAGTGAGCCTCCGGTCAGGGGGCTGTGCAAGGTGGCCGAGGTCAGCAACACACCATCGACGTACAAGTGCATCATCTGGCCGACACGATTGCGTGTGAATGCTGCCAGCGCTCGCTGGCCTTCCGGGTCGAGCGTAACGTTGACGACCTCGGGTTGATTGTCTTCAGGCTTGGGCACCACCGCACTCTGCACCCGCAAGCTCACTGTCTCCGCATGGGCGGACACCGCACATACGGCCAAGGCCACACCAGCTGCCAGCTTTGAAATCTGCGTGATCTGCATGACACTCCTTGTTTTCATATCCATCAACCGCCGACGACCCGCACGAAGGTAAACACGGGTTGCCACGTCCAGCCGGCGGACTGAACGATGTGCGCCAATCGTTCGCTGTTCGGACCACTTGGCATGGTGCGCCACCATGACTTGAGCAAGCGGCTGCCCGATGCGGTACGGCCGCCGGTCCGTGTTCCACCCGACACCGCGCGCACCACATGCTGCGTCGCGTCCAGCCGCATTTTCAGCCGTTCCACAACGCCTTGCGCGGCGTACTCGAAGATCAATTCGCCACCGGCTTCTGCATGCGTCGTCACATCAGCAAAATCGAGCGCAAGCAGACGCTCGCGCAATGCGGATTCCGTGACAGGTGCTTGAGTGGACCGCGCAGGTTTGCGTGCAACCCAGGCCAGTAATCGGCTGAAGACAAGGATCAGCACCAGCGCGTACGTAAGGATGCCCGCGACGACCCAGGCCAGATGCTGGTCGAAAACGCGATACAGACCTGCGCCTTCCTTATTCGCTGCCATGAACGGGATGGCGGCAACCGCCGCGTCAAGCCTGGCTTCATCTGGGGCGGTTGCCCACACGACATAATCATTCACAGCCACGATCAGGCCGTGCTCGCTCTTCGTGCGATAGCGAGACAGATTGCCAGTGCTGCTGGAAGACACCGTGGGAATACGTGCCAGTTGTCTGTCGACCGCATCACCCGCAGTCCGTGCATCGGAAAACCTGTCGACCTTCGCGCGCGCGCCACCCGGAAGTTCCTGCCAAGTCTGCCAACTCGGCGGTGGATCGGCAGTCAGGTGGTACGGCGGCGGAGACATTGTGGTTGCAAGCAGCATCACGCCTGCAGGCAAGAAAATCGCAGCGAACAAGGCCATGAACGCGAACAGCATCTTGGCGTCGATCTGGGAATGTCGCATGGTTCGTCAAGACCATCTGCGCCATCAATACCGCCAACTCGACCCATATGCATGTCAAGCCTGATGCGCGATGATTCCTTCCTTCTGCCAGTGGAGAGTCCGCAATCTACTATGACCAACTCGTCGCAGAACATGGCTGAAAAAAACTGTAGCACTCAGCTACACCCTGCCTGACGTACGATCGGAGCGACACCAAACACCCCGTGGAACCCATGCATCGACGCGCCAGACCTGGATTGCTGATCGCAGCAAGTGTGTTGCTGGGCTTGACGCTCAGTAACGTAGCATCGGCCTCATCTGATTCAACGACGCTTGCTGATTTTGTGGCCAGACAGGGGTGTGCCATCGGCCCGAACACCAGACAACAAGCCATTGCAGCGGGTCACGACGCGAACGCGGTCGATGCCCTGATCGCCGCTGCACGCGACAACCAGCAAACGGTGAAGTCCGGGGATTGGCTGGTCTTGGCACCAGCGAGCTGCCAGATCAAACCGCCGGTAGTGACAAGTGCCATCAAACTTTCCGATCCCGAGGTACGGGTATCCGTGTCATCACCTACCGTGCCTCAGGCAGAAGGTGAGCTGGGTTGCTTCCTGGATACGTCCCGGCTGCATGCAGAACTTCGGCGCACACGAGGGTGGAGCGAAGACCGATTGATGCAGGAGTACTTGCGCCTCTTGGGATCGTCGCTGGTGTCGGGTGACCTGGCGTTTTATTCAAGCAATCCGTTGCACACGCCCACCGCGTTCCAGCTTACGCGCGGTGAGTGCGCACCAGTGCCACATATGGCCGACATCGAACGCAGCCACGCGAACCTGATCAAGTGGTTCGACCCGTTGATTCGTACCAATGCGCCGAACGTGGCCTGCACCAGAGGTGCCACGCTGATTACACCGGAGCTTCATGACATTGCACGCAAGCTGTCAGAGGGCAGCATCAGCAATGCGTGGGTTGGCATGGAGATCAAATTGATTGCGCTGGGCGCGGGCTGGTACGAGGGCGTGACTGCTACCAATCCTGGTACGCCACGCCCACCGCTGTGTCATGTCGACCCAGCCAAAGCCAATCTGCAAGACAAACCCTACAAGCCGCGCTGAACCCCGACGGGCGCGCGAAGCGCTGTCCCGTTGCGTTCTCGAAAGCAAATGCGACAAGCACGAAACCTGAGCGATTGAGCCCCTATCATCGCCCGCTGACGATCCGGTCCAGGAGACCTCACATGGCCTTTTTACCCTTCCCCTTGTCAACCCGCACCTTTGCCGCGCTGGCCGTTCTCACGGTCCCGGCGATGGCAGCGGCCCCTGTCGGCGGCGGTGGCAACAGCACGGCTCCCGTGACCACCAACCGGATCGAATCGCTGACCTTGTCATCAGGCGGCGTGGCGGAAATCCATCGCCGCGCACAGGTCGACGGCAAAGGCATCGTCCGCATCGATGTGCCTTTGGCCCAGGTCGATGACATTCTGAAGAGCCTGGTGATTCGCGACGCCGGTGGTCAGGTTGGCGGGCTGATATTGGATGGGCTGTCTCCGGTTGAAGAGACTTTCGGCCGACTGCCTTTCAGGCCTGAAGACATGGGGTCGCTGCCCGCGCTGGCGGCTGCGCTGCAAGGCGTGAAAATCCGCGTGTCCTCGGGTGGGCGAACCATTGAAGGCATGAGCCTGGGCGTCAGCAACCAGGCAGTCACCGAAGGCCCGATCACCCGCAATGAACAATGGGTGTCGGTGATGACCGACACGGGCCAGGCGCAGACGCTGCGCATGGGTGCCGACGCCACGCTGGACATTCTTGATGCGGCCATGCGCGACAAGTTGCAGCAGGCAGCCGAGGTCAGCGGACGCGGGCGAACCGACACCGTTCGCTCGATTGCCATCGAACTCAGCGGCAAGGGCGAACGCGCGGTGGATATCGATTATGTGGTGGCCGCGCCGGTGTGGAAAACCGCTTACCGCCTGATGACCACCGACCAGAACACGGCACGCCTGCAAGCCTGGGCCGTGCTGGAAAATGCCAGCGGCGAGGACTGGAACGGGGTGACGGTAACGCTGTCATCTGGTGCGCCCGTGATGTTCTCGCAGGCCTTGTTGGAACGTCACTGGAACACACGTCAACAGCTTGCCGTGTCGGCATCGACAGCCACACCGGGCCGTCTGGACAACACTGCGCAAACAGATGCCGTGCGAGCCGAAATGGCAGAGTCGGCACCGGCCAAACGCGCCAGCTCGGCGCGTGCTTTCGCGGCACCGCCCCCACCGCCGGCACCTGCACCGATGATGGCAAGCGCGCCGATTTCGGCACCGGCTGGGGACACCATCAGCCAGGAAGGCCAGACCAGCGCCAGCTATCGACTGCCCACGCCCGTGACCTTGCAGGCAGGTCGCACACTGTCGATACCGTTCATCGATGCCGAATTGCCGTCTGAACGCCTGTCGGTCTTCCAGCCCGAACGCCGCTCGGTGCATCCGATTGCTGCCGTGCTGATGAAGAACAATACAAAAAGCAGCCTACCCCCGGGCATCTTGACCGTCTACCACGCACAAGACGGCCATGTGGGTGATGCCCAGATGCCCGCACTGCCCGCAGGCGAAGAGCGCATGGCAAGCTTCGCGGAAGATCGCAAGGTCACGGTGACGACTGAGTCCAAACCGCAGGAACAGATCACCCAGGTGGTGCTGGCCGATGGCGTGCTGCGCGCCACCCGCCTGACCCGCCTTGCCACGACTTACGCCATCAAGGGTGCCGCCGATGCGCCGCGCACGGTGCTGGTCGAACACCAGCGCCGCAATGGCTGGACCTTCACGTCAGACGCATTGACCGGTGCCACGCCCAGTCATCATCGCTTGCGCACAACGGTGGCAGCGGGCGGCACCGCCAAGATCGAAGCGGTTGCCGAGCGCAGTGATGTTCAGCAGATGACCCTGCTAGATGCCGATGCCAACGCCCTCTTCCGTTGGTCTGGCAACGCGGCCGACCCGAAGACGGCAGCGCAATTGAAAGAGCTGGCCGAACGTCGGGCGCGTCTGACGCAGGCCGATGCGGAACTTGAAGCCCTTGGCACCGAACAAGAGGAAGCGGTGGCCAACCAGGGTCGTATCCGCGAAAACCTGTCTGCGGTCCCGGCCGACAGCAGCCTGGGTCAGCGTTACACCAAGGCATTGGGAGAGGAAGAGGATCGTATTGCCGAGATCGGCAAGCGTCGCCAGCAGGCATTGAGCAAGGTGCAGACGCTCAGGAAGGAATTGACTGCGGCGCTGACCAAGACTTGAGTCACACAAAGATTGTTATCCGGTCAGGTGGTCACCCACCTGCTGGGGTGACCACCTGACCCGTACGTAGAGCCAGAACTTAAAGCCAGAACGTCAAACCAGAACAGGCCAGCGCCCCACCAGCGCTGGCCTGTTTTCATTTCAGTTGGCGCCAGTCTCCCTGATCGCCCCTCCAGTTCACCGAGTGTCCCAGCGTGCGCAGCACGGTGGCGCGCAGGCTGCGCACCATGCCTTCCCATTCCTTGATGACGATGCCGTCGTTGGCGGGCTCGGGGCCCATGAACATGCCGTCCACGCCGCCGTTTGCCACGCAGGCTTCGGTCGCACGTGTCTCAAGTTCCGGCTCGTGGAACACCACCGGATTTTCCAGCAATGCAGACAAAGCCGCGACGATGCCGGTTGCGCCCCAGTTCGACACGTTAGACACCACCAGCCAGTCTGCAGCGGTGGCAGCACCCACGCCACCACGACCGGGAATACCGCAGTCCACGGCCTTCGGCGAGAACCTTGGCAGGTCTTCGGCAATCACGCCCATGCCCAGTTCATTGCCACCGTCACCAATGCCAAGCGTGAGTGTGCCGCGCGCTTTGGCCTGGCGGAACAGGTAATCCAGGTCGGCCACCATGCCGTCCAGCGGCCGACCGCCCAGACCGTGATACAGGCCGTTGACGTTGCAGCCCGGACGTTCAATGCTCAACAGCAGGCACGGGCGGGTCACATCCAGCAGCGCATCACAAATGGGGCGGCTGCCTCTGTCATCCTTGGGCACCGTCTTGATATAGACCGGTCGCAGGTAGTCGATGAAATCGGCCGCGCCCGAGGCAGGCAAGGGGCGCGGTGCCAGCCCTGCGCCACGGCAGGTGGCCATCATCATGGCTTCCCAGTCTTCGTCGACGACGATCACCGAGATCACGCCCAGTCCCAGGAACAAGGCACGCGCCAGCAACGCGGCACCCACCGGGCCGTCGGTCTCTGGCACACCGCCACCTTCGGGGAAGCCGGTGGCGATCAGCACCGGGGTGCCGGGATTGGCACGCGTGGTCTCGACCAGGCGTTCGGCTGCGCCCATGCAGCACGGTCCGGGCTGGCGCGTCTGCAAGGCGTCGTAGAGCTTGCCGATAAGCCCCACGCCCGTGTAGTCGAGCTTCATGAAGTCTTCGATATTGCGAGATACATTGAGGTATCGGGTGCTGTTTTTTTCAAGCATGGATGTGACCGATGTGTTGGATTGAACGAATTGGGTTGAAAGAGCTGAATGGAATGAGAGCGAAAACGCTCAGCCGCCCAGCACCTTGGCAAAGAAGTCGCCGTCCACATTGCCGCCGCTGAGAATCACCACCACGGTCTTGTCCTTGACGTCCAGCTTGCCTGCCAGCACAGCGGCCAATCCGACCGCCCCACCCGGCTCGACCGCCAGCTTCAAGTGCTTGAATGCGACGCGCATTGCGTCCCGAACTTCATCATCGGTAACGCTCAGGCTTCCTGCCAGCAAACGCTGATTGACGGGGAACGTGAGCTTGCCGGGCGTGACCACTTGCAAGGCATCGCAGATCGACTTGGCGTCGGGCGAATTGCGTTCCGGTTTGCCGCTGGCCAGCGAGCGCGCCAGTTCGTCGAACTCGGCAGGCTCCACGGCATAGACCGCCGTGGCAGGTGACTTCGCCCGCACCGCCGACGCCACCCCGCCCACCAAGCCACCGCCGCTGCATGCCGCCAGCACCACATCGGCGACGACATCCACGTCAGCCAGTGCTTCCACAATTTCCAAGCCCACGGTGGCTTGGCCAGTCATGATGTACAGGTCGTCGTAAGGCGGCACGGTGACTGCCCCGGACTGTCGTGAAATCTCGGCACCGATGGCTTCGCGGTCGTCCTTGTGGCGGTCGTACAAGATGACGGTGGCACCGTTGTCGCGGGCACCTTCCACCTTGGTTTTCGGGGCGTCGGCCGGCATGATGATCGTGGCTTTCACCCCCAGCAGCTTCGCCACGGCGGAAGTCGCCAGCGCGTGATTGCCCGACGAAAACGCCACGACGCCGGCCTGTTTCTGCTCCGGGCTCAGCTGCATCAAGCGATTGCATGCGCCACGGAATTTGAAGGACCCGGCAACCTGCAGGACTTCCGCCTTGAACAGAATGCGCCCGCCCGTCAGTTCATTGATGACCGCACTTTCCAGCAAGGGGGTAACGACGGCGTGTTCACGGATGCGCGCAGCAGCCGCTTCGATCTGGGTGATCGACGGTGCGCCGACCTCGGAGAAGAAAGCCGGTGCAAGCGGTGTATGGGTGTTTGACATGAGTGACTCCGTATATGACAGGGCGCAAAGACCCGGCACGCGCAGCCGGACTGCGCGTGCGTGAAAAGAAGAAAGACCTGAAAGGGGGGTGTTCAGCGCACGGCTAACTGCCCGCTGGCGCGAGGTAGGCGACCGCGTCGATCTCTACCTTCACCCCGTTGAGGCTGGCACCCACCGTGGTGCGTACCGGGCTGAGTGTTCCCATCTCTTGCGCGTAGGCCACGTTGAAGCGCGGCCAGTCGGCGATATCCGCCAGGAAGACCTGCATCTTCACCACGTGTGCCAAGGTGGCGTCGTGTGCGGCCAAAGCGGCGCGCAGCTTGTCGAACACAGCAGCCGTCTGTGCCTCGATGGTGGTGCCGATGACCTGGCGCTGCGCGTCGCGCGGCACCTGCCCGGCAGTGAAGACAAAATCACCGGCGCGGGTGCTGGCGGCATACGGCACGCTGACGGGCGGGGTGTCTTGCTTGACGTCTTGCGTGGTGTCTTCTTTCGAAGTTTGAATGGACATGGGAACACCTTTCACATCTCCACGCTGGGCAACCACAGCGCGATGGCGGGGAACACCATCAACACGATGATGGCGAGCATGTAGACGAACATGAATGGCAGCACGCCGGCGAACACATCGGTGATGGGCCCGGGCTGTCGCCGCATACCTTGCAGCACGTACAGCACCGTGCCATCAGGCGGACTGATCATCGCGATCTCGACCAGCATGGTGATCACCACACCGAACCAGATCGGGTCATAACCCAAGGCAGTGACCACCGGGAACAGCAGCGGGATGGTCGTAATCACCATCGACATGCCTTCCATGAAGGTACCCAGCGCCAGGTAGAAGCCAATGATCACCAGCATGATCACCCAGCCCGGGAACGGAAGGCCGGTGAGAAACTTCGCCAGCATCTGCGGAATGCCCAGCGACGACAGGATGTAGTTCAGGAAGTACGCGCCGAACAGGATCAACGCAATCATCGAGGTCGTGCGTGCCGTGGCCCGCATCGATTCGGCCAGCATCTTCCACTTCAGCTTGCCGTCCACCAGGGCCAGCACCAAGCTGCCTGCTACCCCAAGCGCTGCCGATTCGGTTGGCGTGGCCCACCCTGCGTAGATGGTGCCGAGCACCAGCGTGATCAGCAGCACCGTCGGCACCAGGTCCGACAGGCTAGCAATGCGGTGCTTCCAGGTAATGGCCTTGGCCACCGCGTCGCCATGCAGTTTCAGTCGGTAGCTGTAGTACAGAATGACAGCAGTGAACAGCAGCACCACCAGAATGCTGGGGCCGACTGCGGCCAGATACAGCGCACCAACCGAGGTCTCGGTAATCAGGCCGTAGACGATGAAGGTGATGCCGGGCGGAATCAGATTGCCCAGGGCACCGCCTGCCGCCAGCGACCCCAGCACCAGCTTGGGCGGATAGTGGCTTTTCTCGAAGTACGGCAACGCAACCGAACCCATGGTGGCGGCAGTGGCAACACTGGACCCGGCTACCGCCGAGAACACGCCGCAGGAAATGATGTTGGTGTGCAGCAGGCCACCCGGCAGACGGCCCATCCAGATATTGAGCGCCCGGTACAGCCGCTCGGACAGACCGGCGCGCAACATCACCTCGCCCATCAGCAGGAAGAGTGGCACCGACACCAGCACAAAGTTGGTGGACGGACTCCAGATCATCTCGCCGATGAAGTTCCAGAAAGGACGATCCGACAGGCCGAAGCCAGCCAGCAGCGACAGCACGGCAAGCGCTGCCCCGACATAGATGCCACCGGCGAAGAAGCCGACGAAGGCCACCAGCACGGTGGCCAAGGCCCACCAGGGCACGCCAGCCGACGCAACGGATGCCGCCTGACCCTGCATGCCGAACAGCGATGCGCCGCCGATGAGCAAGCCGATGGCGACGATGAAAACGATGGCGATCATCGGGAGGCTCCTGCTTGATTGGCGACCACGGGTTTTTGCATGCCTTGCTGCGCTTCGGCCACGGCTTCCAGCGTCTCGGCGGCTTCGTCGATGTAGGTGCGAGCCATCAGCATACGGTCCATGCCGTCGGCATCACCGGTAGCCAACTGCCGCAGCGCACGTGCGGCCAAGGCCACCACGACAAGCAGCAGCAACACCAGCCCCGCTGCCCACAAGCCTTGCGGAATCGCCAGTGGCGTGTGCAAGGCCGACAAGTCGGTGGAACCGAAGTCCCACGAATCCTTGGTCAGCGAGAACGCCCCCCAGGCGAAGAAACCCGAGGCCAGCATCAATGCCATCAAGGACGCCAGGTGCAGCCACACACGCAGCTTCAAGGGCATTTTCTGCACCAGTACATCGATGCGAACATGACCGCGTTCGAACAGCGTGCCTGCCAGTCCCCAGCTCATGCCGATGGCCATGAGGTAACCCGTGATCTCGGTGGTGGCCTCGGTCGAGAAGCCCAGCAGGCGACGCGCGCCGATGTCGAAGCAGATCAGGAAGGTGATAGCCAGGTAGCACCAACCAGCGATGGTCATCGCGCGGGCACTTATCCATTCAAGTACGCGAAACATCACTTGGCCGCGTACTTGATGCCGGTGATCGGTGCGACCACCTCGTTGTAGACCGTTGCGCAACGCACGCCGCAACGCTTGATCCAGCCGGGCAGTACGTCGCTTGCAACCACCTTGTGCACTGCAGCGGCCACGTCGGCAGCGGGTTTGCTCTCGGTCATCGGTCGTTTGACCAGGGCGTGCAGCTTGCAATCAGCGGCGCGGCCGACGTTGCAGGCGATGCCGTCTTCCGTCGCTTCGGCACCCAGCTTCCACTGCGCGTCCTGAATCTCGGCAAAAGTCTTTTCAAGCAGACCGCGTGTGGAAGCATCGAGCTTGTTCCACCAGGCCAGATTCACGTAGTAACCCGCCACCGACCATGAAAGCGATTGGGTGTAGAGGCTGGTCGTTACCTCGGGCCACTTCACGCTGTTGCCCGAGCCCGAACCCGTCAGACCGCAATCCACGGTGCCGCGTTCCAGCGCGGTGTAGACCTCGCCGAACGCCAATGACACGGGCTGTGCGCCAATCGCTTTGAAGAAGTCGCTGGCCGACGGGCCGAAGACGCGCACCTTCATGCCTTTCAAGTCAGCCAGGGTGGATACCGGTTTGCGGCAGAACAGCATCTGACCCGAGTACGGGTAGGTGGCCACCATCTTGATGCCAAGGCGTTCCAGTTCTTTGTTGGCAACGGGCATCAGCGCATCGGCTACCTTGCGGGCCTGCGCGATATCCAGGTTCATGCCGGTCAGATCAAACGCATCAAGCATCGGCAAGTCGCCAGACACCGTGGTAAGGGCGGCAGCCGCAATATCCACTTGGCCAGACCGCACCAGACGCAGCACTTCAGGCCCGTTCACATTGCGCTCCGGCCAAGACGACAACACCACATCGACACGTCCGCTGGTCGCTTTGTTTACCCCGTCACGCAGCAAGGGTTGGTCGACCTTGGTGTATTGCGGAACATTAGGGGAAACCTGTGTAATGGCCTGGATCTGCAGCTTCGGGCCGCTTGCCGCAGCCTGGGCGTGTGCGCTGTGGGCCAACAACGACGAGGTCAGCGCGAACGCGCTGACAAGCAATGTAGTGACGTGATTCATGGTGTCTCCAGAGTTTTTTTGTCCGACTTGGCATGCTCGTCAACGCACGTCAGCCAGTTAAGCCACTCTAGAAATAATGAAATAACTCGTCTATCGAAGATTAGTCAGTCAAGCTGTTCAAGATAATTGAACAGCCTGCGCACCAAGGAATGGCTGCCATGCCCCGCCATCGGCCCTGCCGCACCAATTTGGAGTCACCCGGATGAACACACGTTTTGTGGAAACCTTTGTCATCCTGGCCAGGGTGGGCAATGTGCGCCGTGTCGCAGAACAGCTGCACGCCACGCCCGGCACCATTTCCATGCGCGTGAATGCGCTTGAAAAAGAGCTGGGTGTCACCCTGTTCGACTGGGACCACAAAAAGCTGCAGCTGACTGCCGAAGGCGCACGCCTGCTTCGTGACGCTGAAGCGCTGGTCGAAGCCACGCGCGCACTGGAGCGCACTGCACAATCCAGCACCGCAGCCGTCGGGCGCATCCGCATCGGGCTGATCGAAACGGCCGTGCACACGTGCCTGCCCGATCTGATGAAGTCGGTCGCCCAGCATCTGCCCGAGGTACAGCTGGAATTGAAGGTCGATCTGACCAGTCACCTGGCCGAGCAACTGATGCAACGCAAGCTTGACCTGATCCTGCGGGTGGGCGGCGAAAACCAGAACCCTTATGTTGTCAGCGAAGACCTGATGGAGCTTCCCATGCACTGGATCGCGCGCCGTGGTCTGGTGAGGGCCCGCGATCCATTGCAGGCGTTGCAGAAACAATTGTTGATGCTGATGAGCGGCACCCTTCCCTTCGAGGCATCGGCCGCGCTGGTGCAGCAGTTGGCCGCGCAACAAGGCATGGTGTCGAGCGACCTGCGCATCACGGGTTCGCCGTCGCTGGCGGCCATGGTGTCGATGGTGCGTGAAGGGGTGGGCGTGGCGATCATGCCGGGCATTGTGGTGAAAGATGGCCTGGAGCGCGGGGAACTGGTGCAACTGGCGCTGCCCATTCCCGAGCCGTTCAGGATATCGGTCTGCTATCCGAGAAACGTGGTGCCGTCGGTGAGCAAGGTGGTTGAGGAAGTGAGGAAGGCCACCCGTATCTACTGCCGTCGCCTGGGCGAACAATGGGTGCGATCGACGGGGTGAACACGGAGGCGATGCCTGCGGTGGATTGGCTTCGCCCGACATCGCAAGTAAAGTGCATGAATACCGCCTGTGTAGAAACACCTTCAATACGAACCGTTCACCCTTACAGACCGTCTTATGGAAAACCAGACCCAGCAATCAGACAGCGTGCAGCGCGTTGCACAACTGCTCAAGGACATGAATCACGACCGCGACATCGTGATGCTCCCCAGCACGGGCCGAACCTCTGCCGAAGCCGCCGACAGCCTGGGCTGCCAGGTTGCCGAGATTGCGAAGTCCATTGTGTTCCGGCGCTTGTCCGACGATGCAGCGGTGATGGTGATCGCCAGCGGTGCCAACCGCATCGACGAACAGAAGGTGTCTGCCATCGTGGGCGACATTGGCAAGGCGAATGCAAAGTTCGTGCGTGACCGCATCGGTTATGCCATTGGCGGTGTGTGCCCGATCGGACACGCCACCAAGTCGGTGATCTTGCTGGATCAGGACTTGTTTGCGTTCGAGACGGTGTGGGCAGCAGCAGGCCATCCGCATGCGGTGTTTCCCATGACGCCTGCACAGCTGAAAACGATGACGGATGCGCCCGTGGTGGACATTGCGGCAAGCTGGACAGCACCCTGAACCAGCCCCTTGAACATCCCCCGCGCGCAATAAAAAACGCCAATGAGAAATTCGTTGGCGTTTTTCATTTCCGCTACCTGCTTGAAGCTCACACCTTGAAGCTCACACCTTGAAGCGCGCCACCTGCAATTCCAGCGAATTGGCCAGCTCCTTGATCGAGCTGGCATTGCGCGACACCTGATCGACGGCATCGCTGTTGGTCTGCGCCATCTGGGCAATCGTTTCCACGCTGCGTGCCACATCCTGGCTGGCTGCCGACTGTTGCTGCAAAGCCGCCGAGATCTGATCGACCGCCGACACGATGCGATTCGAGCCTTCACCGATCAGCTCGATCACGTCGCCTGCGGACTGGGCAAGCGTCAGGCCGCTGTTGGCTTGCTCCAGGCCGACTGCCATCTGCTGCACAACACGCTGTGTGCTGCCCTGCACCTTGCCGATCATCTGTCCGATCTCGTGAGTAGCAGACGCCGTGCGTTGCGCAAGCTGGCGCACTTCGTCAGCCACCACCGCAAAGCCCGGGCCGTGTTCGCCGGCGCGCGCCGCTTCAATCGCGGCGTTCAATGCCAGCAGGTTGGTCTGGTCGGCAATCGACTTGATCACGTTCACGATGGTGCTGATCTCGCCGATGGAACGGCCCAGCTCATTGGCGTCGGCGGCCGAACTCTGTACCGTGCTGGCGATTTCTTCCACGCTGACCAAGGTGCGTTTGAGCACATTTCCACCCTCGACCGACTGCTTGCCGGAATCGGTGGAAATGCCGTGGGCTTCCGTCGCGTTGCTTGCCACGTGAGAAATGCTGACCGTCAATTCTTCCACTGCTGCCGCCATGGACCCGGCGGACTGCGATTGGTCACGGGCTGCCACCGCCAACTGGCTGGACGCTGCAGCAACCGAGCTTGAGGTTTCCAGCAACTGTTGGGCACCGCTTTTGATGCCCAGAATCATCTGGTGAAGCTGCGTCTGCATGTCGCTCAGTGCCGTCAGCAATGACCCGATTTCATCTTGCTTGCCGGCGTCGATGGTGCCGTCCAGACGCCCGGCAGCGATTGCACTGGCGACCTGAATTGCCTGCGTCAAACGCCGCTTGATCGATGCCGACAGCGCGATGGCAACGGTAATGCCGATGAGTGCCGCAAGCGCACCCCCGATCAACAGGGTTTTCAAGGCCGTCGACTGCTGGTCGATGAACGCCTGTTGGCGATCAGCCAGCAACTTGTCCTCGTCGGCCTGCGCCTCGTTCAGAATCTGGCGCATCCGGTCCATCTTGGCCTTGCCACGCGCTTCTGCCACGCGGGCGGTCATCACCCCTTCTGAAGGATTGGTACGACGCAGCGCAATCATGCCGTCGACATCGGCCGTAATCCAGTCGGTGTAGAACTTTCTGAGTTCCTCCAGCCGCTGTTGTTGACGGGGATTGTCGGAGGTGAGCCGTTTGAGTTCAGCCAGATTCTGGTCGAAACTCTGCTTGCCACTGACGGTAGGATCCAGAAAATCGTCTCTGCCCGCCAACAGGAAGCCGCGCATGCCGGTTTCAATGTTGATCAGGCTCAGCTTGGCGTCCTGCATCAGATCCATCACCTTGTAGGTATGGATATTCCACTTCGAGCTTTCTTCAGTCGCGCTGAAACTTCTCCAGGTCACAGCGACCAGCAAGGCAATAATTAAAATGACTATTCCGAAACCCGCAGAGAGTTTCTGGGTAATGGTGATCCGTCCGAGCATGATGAATCTCTTGGGCTAAATGGGTTGAGGTGAGCTCTGAACGGCTGGCTGGTGAGGTTACAAATGCCTCATTCGCCGAGATGATATGAGGAATTACTAATTGGTAATTCCCAACACCGAAAAGTAAAAACAAGTAGATACATTAATTACCCGGGTAGCGATTCCTGGGTAAATACCAGCGAATCGGTGTCGCACATTGACGTCAGTGATGCTGATCGGAAAAGCGATCGATGACTTGTATTGATGCGTTTATTCATGACGCCACACCAACAAAAAAGCCGCTGACGAGCAGATCGTCAGCGGCTTTTTCATGTCTTGCGAATACCGAGGGCTATTTTCTTCAGCGCTTCATCCTGCCAGTCAATGTGCAGCGCTTGCACCAGGCCAGAACCGCACTGCCAGGGCACCCAACGAAGAAGCCGTCGCCAGGGCCACCACGGCAACCCAGCCCCAGTGCGCCAGGAACATGCTGCCCAATGCAGCGCCGATTGCCATGCCGGTGAACACCCCCACGAACAGCACGGCATTCAAGCGGCTGCGTGCCTCCGGTTCGATGCCGTAGACAATCGTCTGATGCGCCACCGTTGACGCCTGCACGCCCAGATCGAAGCCAAGCGCGCTGAGCACGATCAACACCAGCTGGGCATTCGGCGACAACATCGGCAGGAAGGCCATGGCCGCAAACGAGACGGCTGCCAAGCCTGCTGCCAGACGCGTCACCAGTTCAGGGCCTTTGCTGTCTGCAATGCGACCTGCCAGGGGTGCTGCCAGCGCACCGGCTGCACCGGCCAGACCGAAGGCACCGGCAGCGGCGCTGCCCAGATGGAATTCGCTATGCAGCATCACGGCAAGCGTGGACCAGAATGCGCTGAAACCGACCGACAACAGACCTTGTGCCAGTGCTGCGCGGCGCAGTGCAGCGTGCTTGCGAAACAGCGATCCCAGCGAACCCATCAACGCGCCGTACGACAGCTTGGTCGTGGGTTTGAAGCTGGGCAGACCGCGCCATGCCGCCACACCAATCAAGGCAATGCTGGCCGAGGCAATGAAGAACATGGCGCGCCAGCCCAGGTGTTCCGCCACAAACCCGCTGATGACCCGCGACAACAAGATACCCAGCAGCAGACCGGTCATGACCGTCCCCACGACCTTGCCGCGATGCGCGACCGGTGCCAGCGTGGCCGCAGCCGGGATGATGTCTTGCGCCAGCGTAGCTGACAGGCCGATCACGAGGCTTGCCACCAGCAGCAGACCGATGCCCGATGACGCTGCGCCGGCTGCCAGCGCCAGTGTCAATACAGCTGCCTTGGCCAGAATGATGCGACGACGATCAAAGCGGTCACCCAAGGGAGCCAGCAGCAAAATGCCAAATGCGTAGCCTAGCTGGGTGAGCATCGGCACTGCGCCAATCGCCTGGTTGGACGCGCCAATCTCGGCACCCAACACGCCCAGCATCGGTTGTGCGTAGTACAGCGAGGCAACGGCCAGCCCGGCACCTGACGCAAGCAACAGGATCAAAGAAGCCGACAAGCCGCTCTCGGCAGGCGTGTTTGCAGGTGCGGCGGCAGCATCTTTTCTCAGGCCAAGCGGCGTGTTGCTGTCATGTGTATGTTGAATGGCGGTCACGGTGTTTTCCCTGAGTGTTCAGCGTATGACCGGAGTCTGATCCCTCAATCACCCACTGGGTAGACCGACAATACGCACAACTGTTATACGCTTGGCGTATGACCGAAGCTGCCAACCTGTCTCAGTCAGGCTTCACGCCTGCATCCACCGACCGCATTGAACTGATGCAGACCTTCGTACGCATCGTGGAAGCGGGCAGCCTGTCGGCGGCGGCGGCGCAAATGGGCACCTCGCAGCCCACCGTCAGCCGTCGCCTGCAACTGCTTGAGCGCTCTTTGGGCGTGCGTTTGCTGCAACGTTCCACCCACGCCATGAAGCTCAGTGAAGAAGGTGAGCGCTGTTTTGAGCGCGCCAAGGACTTGCTGGCCGACTGGGCGGCTTTCGATGCGGAGCTGCGCGGGGTTTCTGAAGCACCGCAAGGTGCCATGCGCATCGTGGTGCCGCACGCGTTTGGTCAGCAACAGCTGGTTGGGCCGCTGGCCACGTACATGGCGCGATATCCGAAAGTGAAAGTCGAATGGCTGCTGCACGACAAGGCACCCGACTTCATCGCAGACGGCGTGGACTGCGCGATCCACGTCGGACAGGTCGAAGACCCGTCAGTCGTCGCGATCAAGCTGGCCGAAGTTCCCCGCATCGTGGTGGCTGCGCCCTCGCTGCTGGCTGGCATGGATGCACCGCGCCATGCCAGTGATCTGGAAAAACTCCCCTGGCTGGCCCTGCAATTGTTCTACCGGCGAGAGGTCAGCCTGACCCACGCCAGCACCGGCGAAACCTGCCGCTTTGCGTTGCAGCCCCGCATGAGCACCGACAGCCTGTACGCGCTGCGTAGCGCCGCGCTGCTGGGCATCGGTGCGTGTGTGGCATCGGCATGGCTGCTGACCGAGGATTTGGCGCAAGGCAAGCTGGTGCAGCTGCTGCCCGAATGGCAGGCCTCTCCCCTGCCGGTGTACTTGGTCTATCCCTACGCGCGTTTTTATCCGGCCAAACTGCGCAGGTTCATCGACACGATGCGAGAAGCCATGCCTGGCGCAGTTGGCGGTGCGTAGCAGTTGGCGTGCGGGTAAATGAATTTGAATGGAACACGTGTCAGTTGCGCACAGGCGGTGCGCTGCTGATATGCACCACCACCATCCCGACAAGAATCAGACCCACGCCAAAGATGCGCCCAAGATTGACGGGTTTTGCGACCAAGCCCATCAAGCCGAAGTGGTCGATCAACAAAGATGCCAGCACTTGCCCGGCCACCACGCAGACGATGAAACTTCCTGCGCCCATGCTGGGGGTGAGGATCAAGGCGGCCGTCACATAGATGACGCCCGCCACGCCGCCCACCCACAACCACCACGGCCCCTGCAACGCACTGCCGACATTGGGCGCTGGTGCCCGCATCAGCACCAGCATTGGCAACACGATGACCACACTGACGGTGAGCGAGGTCAAGGTTGCCCATAGGGGATGCCCGAACGCCCGCCCCAGGGCCGCATTGCTGGCGGCTTGAAATGGCACGACGGCACCCGCCAACAAGGCGACCGTCAAGGGAAGCAGACCAGACAGGGATACGGGCCAGGACATGGGGCAAGCTCCGAAAGCAGCGTGGATATGACGTCGAGGTGAAGACCTCGAACAAGAAAATCGCATCGTCCACCATTCATTCAAAGAATGGAAATTCTTGGTTCATATATTTATTATTCGCCATATGGATGAACTACGCCGCCTTGATCTGAATCTGCTGCTGACGCTGCATACCCTGCTGACGGAAAAGCACGTGACGCGCGCTGCATTGCAGCTGCACAAAAGCCAGCCCGCCGTCAGCCACGCACTGGCACAACTGCGCGAGAGATTCGACGACCCGCTGCTTGTGCGGCGTGGTGGCGGCCTGAGCCTGACGCCACGTGCACAAGCCCTGATGCAGCCGCTGGCCGAAGCGCTTGGGCATTTGAATGCGCTCTTGCGCACGCCAGTCTTTGAGCCGTCGCAGGTGCAGCGCCGTTTTCGCCTGGCATTGTCGGACTACGCTGCGCGCCTGGTATTGCCGCCCTTGATCAGACGTCTTCGCACGCATGCGCCTGGCCTCGATCTATCAGTCAGCCAGGCCAGCCGCGACGCCATGCTTGCCCAGCTTGCCGATGGTGAAATCGACTTGGCCCTGGGCGTATTTCCCACGCTTGCACAGAACATTCAGGCAGAACTTCTTTTCGAAGAGAGCTTCGTCTGTATCGCCGACAAAAACGCCTTGCCTGCTCGCGGCGGCCTCTCCCTGGATACCTGGCTGGCCCGCCCCCACGTATTGGTTTCCATGCGGCCCGACGACGGCAACGAAATCGATCAGGCCCTGGATGCGTTGGGCTTGCACCGACGTATTGCCTTGGCCTTGCCGCATTGGAGCGCGGCGCTTGAGGTGGTGGCAGGCACCGACCTGATTCTGACGATTGCGCGCCGCAGTTTGCCGAATGCGCGCCACTTGCCGGGCCTGCGTCAGTTTGCAGCGCCCTTGACGCTACCCCGCTTTGCTTTCCAGCAGGCTTGGCATGTCAGGCGCGATGGTGATGCAGCCCACGCCTGGCTCAGACGCGAAATATGGCAGTGCAGTCAGGCAACCCACCCGGGCAAGCCTTGAATACGTGCACATGCTTGCGATTCGTACAAAGGGTGCCCGAAAACGGCCTGAACTTTCATAAACCACTGAAAATAAATTCACACCTGATAAATATTATTTTCCCGATTAATAAACATCTGTATTTTTATATTTCACGGATATTCAAAACGACTCCCTGAACACCCTCAAAGCCCTTCAAGGACGAGGTTTTCAATAAAAAAGACACTTCCGACTATTTCCTTCTAGGCTTCGCGTTTTGTCTTAAAATAAGCGCCTATTTTTTCAGCAACCGGCCCATGCCCCACCCTCTCCCACAGCCAACGAGTTCCGACGATGCAAGCTGGCTGTCGGGCGGTGGCGAAATGGCCGCCTTGATCAGAACGATCGACTGGTCGCAGACGCCGCTTGGCCCGCTGCACAGCTGGCCGCAAAGCCTGCGTACCTCTGTCAGCCTGTGCCTGTCGTCGACCTTCCCGATTCTGGTGGCCTGGGGCCCCGAATACATCCAGATCTACAACGAGGCTTATCGCCCGATCTGCGGTGGCAAGCACCCGGCATCGATGGGTGAACCCTTCAAGGTGTGTTGGGCCACGGCGCTGCCGGTGGTCGGCGATAAATTTGATCGCGCCCAGCAAGGCGAAGGCACGTACATCAAGGACCAGCGCATGTTCCTTGATCGCGACGGGTACCTGGAAGAAGCCTTCATGACCTTCTCGTTCTCGCCCATTCGTGACGAGTCCGGCGAGGTCGGTGGCATCTTCCACCCCATCACGGAAACCACCGCGATGGTGCTGAACGCACGTCGCACCCAAAGCCTGCGCGACTTGGGTGCCAGCATCGACGGGGCACGCACTGTTGAAGATATCGGCCGCCAACTGTCCGTGCCGAACGAGGAACGTGCACTCGACGTGCCCTTTCTGCTGTTCTACCAATTCGATGCCGAGCACGGCTCGCTGCACTTGCGCGGCAGCAATGGCATCGATGCGGGCAGTTCGCTGGCACCGGTCACCACCGCGCTCGACGACACATGCTGGCCCTTTGCCAGCGCGGCCGCCAATCGTGACATGCAGCGCGTGGATCAGTTGGCAAACCGCTTCAATGGCATTGCCTGCGGCCCCTACGAGGAACTGCCCGAATCCGCGCTGGTCCTGCCGCTGGCATTACCTGGCCAGCAACAACCCTTCGGATTCGCGGTGGCGGGCGTCAGTGCTCGCCGGGCGCTTGATACCGAATATTTGAATTTCTATGCATTGCTGAATGCGGCGCTCAACACCGCCATCGGCAACGTGACTGCGTATGAACAGGAACAGCAGCGCGCCGAAGAGCTGGCCCGAATCGACCGCGCCAAGACCGCGTTCTTCTCGAACGTGTCACACGAATTCCGCACGCCACTGACCTTGATCCTGGGACCGCTTGACGATGCCCTGGCATCCGACGGCCTGGCCCCCGCGCAACGCCGTCACATCGAAACCACACACCGCAATGCGCTGCGCCTGCTGAAGCTGGTGAATTCGCTGTTGGACTTCTCCCGCATCGAAGCGGGCCGTGTGCAAGCCACCTACGTGGCGGTAGACCTGGCGACCCTGACCACCAACATTGCCAGCGTGTTCGAATCGGCAATGGAAAAAGGAGGTCTGCGCTATACGCTCGACATGCAGCCGCTGACCCAGCCCGCCTACGTGGACCGGGACATGTGGGAAAAGATTGTGCTGAACCTGGTGTCAAATGCGTTCAAGTTCACCTTGCAAGGCGGCGTGACCGTCAGCCTGCGGGAATACCAAGGCATGGCGCGCCTGTCGGTGCAAGACACAGGAAGCGGCATTCCAGAACAGGAGCTGCCACGCGTCTTCGAGCGCTTCCATCGCATCGAAGGGGCATCCGGCCGCAGCATGGAAGGCAGCGGCATTGGTCTGGCCTTGATCCAGGAACTGGTGCGCCTGCATGGCGGTGCGATATCTGCACAAAGCACGTTGGGTGAAGGCACGGAATTCATCGTGGATATCCCGCTCGGTCACGTTCATTTGCCGACCGACCAGATTGCCCCCGCCGACGAAGAATCACCCCGCATGAGCGCCGCCTTTGTCGAAGAAGCAATGCGCTGGCTGCCCGACACCAACACCGGCGAGATCGCGCCAATACCGCAGGAAACCAGCTCACCGCTGCAACCCGAAGCTGCCCGTCCGCGCATCTTGATCGCCGATGACAACAGCGACATGCGCGCGTATCTGAAATCGCTGCTGGACCCGTATGCCGACGTGACGATATGCAGCGACGGAGAAGCCGCCTTTGCGCAGTTGCAAGCCGATCCGCCAGACCTGCTGCTGAGCGACGTGATGATGCCCAAGCTCGATGGCTTCGGGCTGATTGCCCGCATTCGTGCCGACCAGGCCCTGCATCAGTTGCCGATCATGCTCTTGTCGGCGCGGGCTGGCGAAGAAGCCAAAGTCGAAGGACTGCAGGCGGGTGCCGACGACTATCTGGTCAAGCCCTTTTCCACCAACGAACTGCTGGCACGGGTGCGCCGGCAAGTGGTGCTGGCAAGACAACGGCAACAACAACAGCGCGACGCAAAAAGTCGTAATGACTACGTGCGTTCATTGCTGGATGCCTCGCCCGCCATCGTCTGGACAACCGACGCCACCGGACATTGCACCTACCTGAGCAAGCGCTGGTACGACGTGACAGGCGGCACGCCAGAACGTGACCTGGGAATGGGCTGGCTGCAAAGCCTGCACCCGGAAGACCTGCAACGCGCGACAGAGGTTTTCCTGGCGGCGAACGCGTCACGATCCTCGTTCTCGATGGATTACCGGCTGCGTGGCAGCAGCGGGGAGTACCGCTGGTGTGTAGACGCGGGCATGCCACTTTCCAACGAAGCGGGCGAACACGCAGGGTTTGTCGGCACGGTGGTCGACATTCACGACCGCATCCTGCTCCAGGAAGACCAGCAACGCCTGGCCCAGGAACTGACGGAAAAGAACCGCCTGCAAAGCGAATTCCTGTTCACGCTGGCCCACGAACTGCGCAACCCGCTGGCCCCCATCCGGCTTGGTTTGGATGCGATGGATGCAACGCCCGACGCTACTACCGGACGCGACATCCAGAAGGTCATGCGCCGCCAGGTCGACCACGTGGTGCACCTGGTCGACGACCTGCTGGACCTGGCCCGGCTGACGCAAGGCAAGCTCACGCTGCAACATGCAGACGTGCCCTTGGCAGACGTGATGAACGAAGCCATCGACATGAGCATGCCGCTGATCAACGCAGCCCAGCATCAACTGACCGTGCATCTGCCAGACCCACCGATCGTGCTGCATATCGACCGCCATCGCATTGCTCAGGTGCTGTCCAATCTGCTGAACAACGCGGCGAAATACACCCCCACCAACGGACGCATCACGCTGGAGGCGTATCGCCAGCAAGACGGCCTGGCGATCACGGTAACGGATACAGGCATCGGCATCGACGCCGACCTGCTTCCCCAGGTTTTCGACCTGTACACCCAGGCCCCCGCAGGCGAAGGCATGGCGCAAGGCGGGCTGGGCGTGGGCTTGAATCTGGTGCAACGATTGGTGCAACTGCACGAAGGCCGGGTGTCAGCCGAAAGCAGCGGTGCCGGACAAGGCAGCTGCTTCACCGTGTGGCTGCCGCTGTCACAACACGAAGACGCTATTGCTGCGTCACTTCCGCTGGAAGACGATATTCAGGCCGTACACGCCAGCACGCCCACACGCGCGCTGAAAATCCTGGTGGTGGACGACAACATCGATGCGGCGGAAATCCTCGCCACGCTGCTGGAATATAGCGGCCACGAAGTGACCACGGTGCACAACGTGGCAAGCGCACTGGCCAGTGCCACTGCAGACCCACCACAAGTGATCTTCCTGGATATCGGCCTGCCCGACATGAGTGGTTATGAAGCAGCACCCATGCTTCGCAATCTGCAGGGCATGGCAGACAGCACGCTGATCGCACTGACGGGATGGGGGTCTGAATCGGACAAGGCCCGCGCGGTCGTGGCGGGTTTTGATCACCACATGACCAAGCCGGTTGAATTCACGGCAGTCGAGGCATTGTTGGACGGGATTGCTGCGCAGCTGCGGTGACTGAACCTCACGTGAAGATTGCAGGCCGCAAATGAAAAAGGACTCAGGCTTTCACCTGAGTCCTTCAAATTTTGGTGGGCCCCCCGAGAGTCGAACTCGGCACCAACGGATTATGAGTCCGCTGCTCTAACCAGGCATGAGCTAGAGGCCCGCGCCACCGGCATGCGGTGAAGACCGCAGTGCACTGCTGGACAGCCGGCGATTATCGCACAAGCGGGGGCGGCAATGACGGCCGGTGTGGTGCGAACTGGCCATCAGGCGAGTCCATCGCAACCGCCATGACTGCCGCACCGTCTTCGCGTGGCAACCCTGCCCCCCTATTACCCACCACCAATAAAAAACGGCGCGCCCCCTTTCAGGAACGCGCCGCTTTTGTTCGCTGGGTCAGGCTACGCGCCCGACCCGGCTACTTGTCTGGATCACTGACCTTCCAGGAAACTCTTCAGCTTGTCAGCCCGGCTGGGGTGACGCAGCTTGCGCAGTGCTTTAGCTTCTATTTGTCGAATGCGCTCGCGGGTGACGTCGAACTGCTTGCCGACTTCTTCCAGCGTCTGGTCGGTGCTCATTTCGATACCGAAGCGCATGCGCAGCACCTTGGCTTCGCGCGGGGTGAGCGAGTCCAGGACTTCCTTGACCACGTCGCGCATCGAACCGTGCAGGGCAGCGTCCGACGGTGCGAGCGTGGTGGTATCTTCGATGAAGTCGCCCAGATGCGAATCGTCGTCGTCGCCGATGGGAGTTTCCATCGAGATCGGCTCTTTCGCGATCTTCAAGATCTTGCGGATCTTGTCTTCGGGCATGTCCATCTTCTGCGCCAGGGTTGCGGGATCGGGCTCTGCACCGGTTTCCTGCAGGATCTGACGGCTGATCCGGTTCATCTTGTTGATCGTTTCGATCATGTGCACCGGAATACGGATGGTGCGGGCCTGATCGGCGATCGAACGGGTGATGGCCTGACGGATCCACCACGTGGCGTAGGTCGAGAACTTGTAGCCGCGGCGGTATTCGAACTTGTCCACGGCCTTCATCAAGCCGATGTTGCCTTCCTGGATCAGATCCAGGAATTGCAGACCACGGTTGGTGTACTTCTTGGCGATCGAGATCACCAGACGCAGATTGGCCTCGGTCATTTCGCGCTTGGCCTTGCGGGCTTTCGCCTCGCCGGTGGCCATTTGCTTGTTGACTTCCTTCAGGTCCTTCAGCGGCAGCACGACGCGCGATTGCAGATCGATCAGCTTTTGCTGCAGTTCCTGGATGGCCGGCACTTGGCGCGACAGCGTTTCCGAGTAATCGTGGCCGCCGTTGACTTCGCCCAGCACCCACTCAAGGTTGGTCTCGTTGCCCGGGAACACCTTGATGAAGTGCAGACGCGGCATGCCGGCGCGATCCACGCTGGTGTGCAGCACGGCGCGCTCAAGCTTGCGGACTTCTTCGACTTGCGCACGCAGGGTGTCAGCCAGCTTCTCGACCATCTTGGCCGTGAAGCGGATGCCCATCATTTCTTCCAGCACGGCTTCTTGTGCTTGCGTGTACTCGGCCGACTTGTAGCCGTCGTTTTCGTACGCGCCGCGCATTTTTTCGAACCACTTGCTGACCGAGGCGAACTTCTCCAGCGACTTCACGCGGAGTTCCTCGACCTGCTTGCTGCTCATGCCGCCGGCCGGTGCTTCGTCGCCGTCGTCGTCTTCGTCGTCGTCCGAGTCGCTGCTGGCGCTGGCACCCGCACCTGCGTAGTCTTCGCCACCCGAATCGAGCAGGCCGTCGACCACTTCGTCGATCTGGGCTTCACCCGAGCGCACGCGCTCGGCGTGGGCCAGGATTTCGTTGATGGTGGTGGGACAAGCCGAGATGGCCATGACCATGTGCTTCAGGCCGTCTTCGATCCGCTTGGCGATTTCGATTTCGCCTTCGCGGGTCAGCAGTTCCACGGTTCCCATTTCACGCATGTACATGCGGACCGGGTCGGTGGTGCGACCGAAGTCGGAATCCACGGTGGACAGTGCGGCTTCGGCCTCTTCCTCGGCGTCGTCATCCGACGATGCGACCGGGGTGTTGCCGCTCATCAGCAGCGTTTCAGCGTCGGGGGCCTGGTCGTAGACCGAGATACCCATGTCGTTGAAGGTGCTGATGATGCCGTCGATGGCTTCAGCGTCGACCAGATCGTCAGGCAGGTGGTCGTTGATTTCGCCGTAGGTCAGGTAGCCACGGTCCTTGCCCAGCTTGATCAGGATCTTCAGGCTGTTGCGACGGGCTTCGTATTCTTCTGCCGAAATCGGGCCGCGTGCGATCAAGTCCTTGGCGTCGGCCTTGCCGCGCTTGCCGCGGGCCTTCGGGATCTTGATTTCGGGCATCGGCTCGTTGTCACCATCACCCGAATCGTCGAACTCGCCACGCGCGCTTTCCTGCGCTGCCTTGGCTTCCTTGGACGGGCGGCCCGGACGGCGACCGACCGGCTTGGCGGCGATCAGCGCGTCGAGCTTTTTCTCGGCGGTCTTCTTTTCAGCGGCGGTCAGGGCCTTGGCCGGTGCAACGGCTGCGGTCTTGGTGGCGCTGGCCTTGGTGACCGTCTTGGGTGCCGGCTTGGCAGCCACAACGACCTTGGGCTTGACGATGGGCTTGATCGGCTCTTCGTCGCCACCGGGTTCGGGCGCGTCAATCGAACGGCGTGCCAGGATGGTCTTGGTCTGCGCCCGTGCGCCAACACTCTTGACCGTCACCTGGACGGTCTTGGGTGCGCCGGGAACCGCCGCTCCTTCAATGGAAGGATCGACCGATGCTTTATCCTCGACCACGCTGGCAGTCTTGGATTTGTTCACAGTCAGCGTTTTGCCAGTCGTCTTCACCATGGTCAATCAACCACTCCTAATATCCGTTCGCCTATGTGCGCGCCGCACCTGCTGCATGCGCGTCTCTGGGCATTCCGCGTACATGCCGCGCCGTTCCTGCCTACTTGCACTGCGTAGACCGCACTGCGTAGGCATCACTCGCGATATGTAACAGCGAGTCACGCATACGTGCCAGTCGTATTTAGCCTTACCAGCCTATGCGCCCTGCTGGCCCATATTTCATGGGCCTTTGCCTTGGACCGTTTTCACACCCCTTATACTAGGGCTGTGCCGGACATCTCATGACAAGCATTCATGCGATCGACCATGCATACGTAGGAGCCGAGGCTGCGGTTGCACCGCCAGGAGAGAATGCTTTGCATTTCTCGTATGCCTTGCCGGCCCGTCGTCGATAACCGTCGGGATGCTTGCCTTGAAACGTGCTTTCCAAGGGCTTGTCCTGCTGATTCTGTAGTGCTGATCGGTCTTGCTAATTCCGGTCTTGCTAATTCCGGTCTTGCTAATTCCGGTCTTGCTAATTCCGGTCTTGCTGAATTCCGGTCTTGCTGAATTCCGGTCTTGCTGAATTCCGGTCTTGCTGAATTCCGGTCTTGCTGAATTCCGGTCTTGCCGAATTCTGTAAAGCAATGCCAAATACACGCGGAGCTTTGTAGCTGACAGCGTGCACGGGGTCTTATCGCGTCTTTCCCATCGGGCTTCTGGTCTATCAGTCGTCGCGGCTCAGTTCTTGCTGCCCTCTGACCGACTCACAACCATCTTTTTCCAAATACCGTCTTTTCTCGTACAAATTTTCTCGCCCTGCGCACCAATCGCGCGACCGAGAAAACTTTTCATTGTACCACTTTGTCAAGCGGCGACTCCAGCTAATTGACCAAGTGTGCTCAATTACCAGGCAGTGGCATACGCAAGCGGGTCACACGTTCGTTCAACTCGAAGTAACGTGCCTTGTCGTCTACGCCACTCAAGCCGCGCGCGATCAGCATTTCCTTCTGCGCCTCGATCCAGCCCAATTCGATGACACGCAGTGCATCGCGCAGTTCTCCTTGGGGATCAGGCAGCTCTTCTCCAAACATGGTGGCAACCATCTCATTCTCAAGGTCTTGACCCAAAGCCGTGCCACGTGCCGCTTCGATCAGGCCCGCCGCATGCGAGGCACCGGTCTCACGCATGAGTGCCAACAATTCGCGCACTTGGTCAAAACCGTCTGCTTCCTGCAACACCGTTTCGGCAGCCTCGTCGATCTCTTCGATCAATGCCGGATGGCCAAGCAACAGGTGCAGCAAACGAACCGGCAAAGAGGCCACCACGCGACGACCGCGCGGCTCGGACGCCTGGCGTGCAACATTTGCACGTCCCTGCTCACCGCCTGAGCGGCCGGCAGGCTCCCAGGAGTCATCGTCCGGGATCATGAAATCGTGGTCGTCCGGCCCGTAATCCGACGGGGGGCCGCCCTGGTAGCCGTCTTGCTGCCCGCCTTGCTGTGCGCTTGCCCTGCCCTCCTGACGACCGCCCGCCCCACGTGCAGCCGGGGCTGTACTGCCATTTCCCCAGGCCGCTGCCGCCTGCTGCACCAAGGGCCCACTGGGCACGTCTTGCAATTGCAGCAACTGACCCAGCTCTTCCGGCGTCAGCCTTGTCAGCGTCGCCAGTTCCCGCTGGATCTGCAGGCGGATTGCACCGGCCGGCATGGCTTGCAGCAACGGCTTTGCATCGTGCACACAACGCGCGCGCCCCTCTGCTTCGTCCATGCGATGACGCTCAGCCAACTCGCCAAGCATGAATTGAGACAAGGCCGTGGCGTCGCGCAATGCAGCCCGGAAACCTTCCAGGCCGAATTCCCGAATAAACGAGTCTGGATCGTGGTCATCCGGCAGGAACAGGAAGCGCAAGGACACATCATCGCGCAACAAGGGCAGGCAGGCTTCCAGCGCCCGCCAAGCGGCCTTGCGACCAGCCTTGTCACCGTCGAAAGCAAACACCACGTTGTCGCTGGCGCGCAGCAATTTCTGGATGTGTACGGGCGTGGTCGCCGTGCCCAGCGTGGCTACCGCGTGCTCGACGCCCATCTGGGCGAGCGCGACCACGTCCATGTAGCCTTCGACCACCACCACCTGTCCGGCCGAGCGGATAGCCTGCTTGGCCTCCCACAAACCGTAGAGCTCAGTACCCTTCGAGAAAATCGGCGTCTCGGGGGAATTCAGGTACTTGGGTTCGCCCTTGCCGACAATTCGCCCACCGAAACCGATCAAGTGACCACGACCATTGCGGATCGGGAACATGATCCGTTCGCGAAAGCGGTCATATCGACGGCCGTCTTCCGACAGGATCACCAGGCCAGCTTCGACCAGCAATGGGTCGTCGTAGGTGGGAAACACCTGCGACAGCCCTTGCCTGTCGCCACTGGCCCAGCCCATGCCGAAACGCGCCGCCACTTCGCCAGACAGACCGCGCCCTTTCAAATAGGACACGGCAGCCGTTGCGGTACGCAGTTGCTGGCGATACAGCGTGTTGGCCGTTTCCAGCGCCTGGCTGTGCCGTGAAATTTCAGCTTCGCGCTTGGCGCGTGCTTCACGTTGCTTGGGGCTACGGTCTTCTTCGGGCACGCGCATGCCGGCAGAATCTGCCAGCGAGCGCACCGCTTCGGGGAAGCTTTGGCCTGCATGGTCCATCAGGAACCGGATGGCGGTTCCGTGCGCGCCGCAACCGAAGCAGTGATAGAACTGCTTGGTCGGGCTGACCGTGAACGACGGGGATTTCTCGTTGTGGAAGGGGCACAGGCCAAGCAGATTGGCCCCGCCCTTGCGCAACTGCACGTAGCGGCCCACCACGTCGACCACGTCGACGCGAGCCAGCAAGTCCTGGATGAAACTGTCCGGAATCACGCGTGCAAAAACCGTCCAGACATGCCGCTGACGCCGCGAACTTCGATGCAGCAAGTGCCTGAGCACGTCGCGCGCACGGCGTTTACCAGCATGGCAGGCAAACGCACACTGAAGATCGGGCCAGCGGTCACGTCAAGCATCACGCCAGGCGGGCCTTGACCAGACGCGACACCTCGGTCATGTCGGCACGACCGGCCAGCTTGGCCTTGGCAATCGCCATGATCTTGCCCATGGCCGGTGCGCCAGAAACGCCCGACGCAGCAACTTCGTCAGCAGCGGCAGCAAGGATTGCCTCGATTTCTTCGGCGCTGGCTGCTTGTGGCAGGAATTCCTGCAGCACGACGATTTCAGCGCGTTCCTGGTCAGCGGTCTCAGTACGACCAGCCTGGTCATAGGCGGTGATCGATTCGCGACGCTGCTTGATCTGCTTCTCAACGATGGCGGTGATCTCGGCATCGGTGAGTTCACGGCGGTCGTCGACTTCGCGCTGCTTGACGGCGGCCGACAACAGACGCAGGGTGCCCAGGCGCTCGACAGCCTTGGCCCGCATGGCGTTCTTGATTTCGTCGGACAAGCGGGTTTTCAAGGTGCTCATGATGATTCCGCGGACGTGCCGCTGATGAAAGGCGCGTCAGATGGCGAATTCAACGCAGGAATTCGACAAAACACTGAGACGCCAGGAAAAGAAAAATACCAAAAACGAGAAAAGACCAAAAGCCGCCAGGCGATGCCGTGGCGGCTTTGGATTGCACTCAAAGGCAAATTGCGCGGCGTATGCCTGCGCAATCGCTTTAGTACATGCGCTTCGGCAGTTGTTGGCTGCGGATACGCTTGTAATGACGCTTCACGGCGGCAGCTTGCTTGCGCTTGCGCTCTGCGGTGGGCTTTTCATAGAACTCGCGCGAGCGCAATTCGGTCAAGAGGCCGGTCTTTTCAATGGTGCGCTTGAAACGACGCAGGGCGACTTCGAAGGGCTCGTTTTCTTTGACGCGAATCGTGGGCATGAATGCTTGGACCTGGGGGTATGAAGTGGTTTTGGATCGCTAGGTAAAAAAGCTCGCGGCCGACTCGAATCGATCAAGTAGAACCTGTCTGGGAGGTGCGTCTGGATGGTTGTCCAGAACACCACTCCGAGGACTCTGCCCAAAGACACAGTCAACAGCCGCCAAAGTAAGGCTTCTTCGTCACGACCAACCCAGCTTTACGCACTTATGCACTTGTTTTGTGTGCACCTGCGAAAAGTCCTAGATTTTACGTGGCCCCTTTAGCTTTTTTAGAGCGGAATCCAAAGAGTATAGCGTAGCGGCCAAACGCAAGCAAAGACCCGTTCGTCTCGAATGCTACACTTCGCGGCTACTTAAGCAGAATCCCCATGATCGTTCTTGGCTTCGAAAGCTCCTGTGATGAAACCGGCGTCGCGCTTGTCAGCGACACCGACGGACTGCTGTCCCACACCTTGTATTCCCAGGTTGCCATGCACCAGGAATACGGCGGTGTAGTGCCGGAACTGGCTTCGCGCGATCATGTTCGTCGCATTCTGCCACTGACCAACCAGGCATTGGCCGACGCCGGCCTGACCTTGGCCAATGTCGATGCCGTGGCGTATACCGCCGGCCCCGGCCTGGCGGGTGCGCTGCTGGTGGGAGCAAGCGTGGCCCAGTCCATCGCCTGGGCCAAGGGCTTGCCCGCCATCCCCATTCACCACCTGGAAGGCCACCTGCTTTCGCCCCTGTTGGCAGACCCGCGACCGGAATTTCCGTTCGTGGCACTGCTGGTATCAGGCGGCCATACCCAATTGATGCGGGTCGATGGCGTCGGACGCTACACCTTGCTGGGCGAAACCTTGGACGACGCCGCAGGCGAAGCCTTCGACAAGACAGCAAAGCTGCTTGGCCTGGGTTACCCGGGCGGACCGGCGCTGTCCAAACTGGCCGAGCAAGGCGATGCAAGTCGTTTTGATCTGCCGCGCCCCAAACTGCATAGCCCCGATCTGGATTTCAGCTTCAGTGGACTGAAGACAGCCGTGATGGTGCGCGCCAAGGGCTTGGGTCTGGTGAAAGTGGGCGAAGACGATCAGATGGACCCGCAAACCCGCGCCGACCTGGCTGCAGCAACCGAGGCAGCGATTGTCGATGTGCTGGTGGGCAAGGCAACCCTTGCACTGAAACAAACCGGCTTGAAGAACCTGGTGATTGCAGGCGGTGTGGGTGCCAACCGGCTGTTGCGCGAACGACTGGCAGTGCAACTGCGCAGATTTGGGGGTCGCGCCTACTTTCCGCCACTGGCGCTGTGCACCGACAACGGTGCCATGATCGCGTTCGCGGCTGCCATGCGTGTGAAGGCAGGCCTGGCTGAACTGAACACCGAGCGTCGCGCCTTCACGGTGCATCCGCGCTGGGATCTGGAAGACGTCTGCCAGGCAGACTGAATGCCATCAGGCCCCGCCGCAAGTGCGGGGCGGCATCTTCCGATACGCAAACAGCCTGCTACTTGCACTTCCCCTTCCGACAATACTTTCTTTGACGCGCCGCGCGTCAGCGCATCGCTTGATGCCCTGACCTCGCGTTGACGATCAGCGCTTCTTCGATCCGATCCGCGATTCCTTGCCAGCCATCAGCTTGGCGATATTGCTGCGATGACGATAGATCAGCAGCAGGCACATCACGACCAGCGCCACACCGATGCGGGCATCAGCCTGCCAGAGCACCCCGTGGCCAAACATGTAATACACGGGGGCCAGCACGGCCGCAGACAGGGCCGCCAGCGAGGAATAACGGAAGATCACCGCAACTGCCAACCAGCTGAGCAAGGTCGCCAGTCCCAGCAAAGGCTCGACGGCGAGCAAGATACCGGCTGCGGTCGCCACACCTTTGCCGCCCTGGAAGCGGGTGTACAGCGGATACAGGTGACCCAGAAACACGGCCAGCACGACGGCAGCCACGCCGGCTTCGGTCACGCCGTAGGTCAATCCGACCGTCTGTGCCAGCCACACGGCCAGCCAGCCCTTGAACCCGTCGCCCAGCAGCGTCAGTGCAGCCGCCAGCTTGTTGCCGGTCCGCAGCACGTTGGTCGCACCCGGATTGCCCGAGCCATAGGTGCGCGGGTCTTGCAAGCGCATGGCCTTGCTGACCACCACGGCAAAAGAGATGGAGCCCAGCAGATAAGCCAGTACCGCAGCAAACAGATTGATCATCAAAGCATTCCTGGCAAACACGTGCCAATCGGGAGAATGCGTCGGATTTTACCGGCAAGCTACGGGTGGCGCGGCAGATTCGGCGGCTTATTCACATATCGAAATTCTCACGGGAATTCCCACACCGGACACAGCCGCCGCCCATCCACCGCCAACGCGGCAAAACCCTTAACTGCTAAAGCCCTTAGCTGCTGATACGCGCCTGCCCCCAGCTTGCATAGACCGAAGGCTGCACTGAACGGTGCGGCAGCAAGGATGCAAAACGTTCGATGGCGATCAGCAGACGTTCGTCGATTTCAGCCGTCACGCTGAGCACATTGTGTTCGTCGCGATGAATGTCTTTTTCGGTCGCGTAGACCGCACCCAAGATGTGATGCGCCTTGAGCGCCGTCAGCACGGGCTGCAGCGCATAGTCCACGGCCAGCATGTGCGCGGCACTGCCGCCGGTGGCCAGTGGCAGCACCACGTGCCGGGCCAGCGCGCGCTCGGGCAAGACATCGAGCAAGGCTTTCAGGCCACCGCTGTAGGCGGCCTTGTAGACGGGCGTGGCCACCAGCAGACCATCGGCGTTGGCAACGGCCTTCTGGAACGCGCGGATAGCGGGGTCGTCGAAACGGCCGAACAGCAGCGCTTCGGCGTCAAAATCGGTCAGGGAAAAAGCTTGGACCTGAATGCCACGCGCTTCGAGCAGCGCGGCCGAGCGATTCAACAAGCCTTGGGAACGGGAAGTCGGGCTGGGACTGCCGGACAAACTTACTACGTGAGCCATCTGCATCCTCGACACGCCGGCACGGACTGCGCCGGTCTGGACGGAAACGCGGCAACAGCACCCATGCAAACCCGCTCACACGTGGCAGTGCAGCCAAGCCCTGGCCGCAGTCTCCAAAGGGAATTAGACCGCAGCCGCCCGCCAGAACTTAAGGCTTTATCGGCATGAACTTATCGACATGAACTTATGCGGACGCAGGGTCGATGGGGCTGTCGTGCACTCAGCGGCCATGTCTGCTGCATCACGCACTTGCCGCATCACATATCGATGCAGCAGGCCCACACCTTCGGTATCCAGCGATCAATCTTCAAGCGCAACCGTGACCGGCACCGCCTTCAACAAGGTGCGCAATATCGCCGGGTCGATGCCGATCAGGAATCCGCGTCGCCCCCCATTGAGCAGAATGCGCGGCAGGGCCAGGATGCCCGCTTCGACGTAGACCGGCATGGCCTTGCGCGTGGCAAACGGCGACGTGCCACCGACCTGATAACCGGAGTGCCGTTGGGCTACCTCGGGCTGGCACGGTGCGACTTTTTTCACGCCGATCTGGCGCGCCAGATTCTTGGTCGAAACCTCACGATCGCCGTGCATCAGGATGATCAGCGGCTTGGCAGATTCATCTTCCATCACCAGGGTCTTGATCACGTGATGAAGGTCTTCGCCCAACTGGCGCGACGATTCTGCCGCGCCACCATGATCGACGTAATCGTAAGGATGCTCGGTGAACGCGACCTTCTGCTTGCGCAGGAACTGGGTCGCAGGCGTTTCGGAAATATGGCGGGCTTTGCTCATCGGTCTGAACGTATGTGCACAAAAGGTCGGAAGGTAATGCGGCCGCAACGCTCAGCCGCGCGGATGGTGCTCGGCATGCAAGGTCTTCAAGCGTTCGCGGGCAACATGGGTGTAGATCTGGGTAGTGGATATGTCGGCGTGGCCAAGCAGCAGCTGCACCACCCGCAAGTCCGCACCGTGATTCAGCAGATGGGTGGCAAAGGCATGCCTGAGCACGTGAGGTGACAGCGGCGCATTCACCCCTGCGCGCACGGCATACTTTTTCACGATCAGCCAGAACCCCTGGCGTGTCATGCCCTCGCCACGCGCGGTGACAAAAAGCGTATCGCAATGACGACGCCCCAGGATGGCAGGGCGGGCCTGGCTCAGATATCGCGTGAGCCAATGCGCAGCCTGCCCCCCCAGCGGAACCAGTCGATCCTTGGCCCCCTTGCCGAGCGTCACGCGCACCACGCCCTCGTTCAAGCTCAGGTCACCGACACCCAGGTCGACCAGCTCCGAGACGCGCAGGCCGGTGGCATACAAGGTTTCGAGCATGGCGCGATCGCGCAGCCCGACCGGCAGGTTGACGTCGGGCGCTTCGAGCAGGGTTTCGACCTGCTTTTCGGACAGGGTCTTGGGCAGACGCTGGGCCTGCTTGGCCGGCAGCGCATTCATGCACGGGTCGGCTTGAATCAGCTGGTTGCGATGCATCCAGCGATAGAAGCGCCGCAGCGTCGCCAGCCGGCGATTGGCGGTGCTGGCCTTGCTGTCGACGTGGGTCGCGCTCATCCAGCCAGACACGTGCGTGTCAACGACGGCCGTCAAGGCAAGGCCACCGTTTTCCTGCAGCCAGTCATCAAAAGCCTGCAGGTCGCGGCGGTAGGCGGCCAGCGTGTTGGCGGCCAGGCCATCTTCAAGCCAGATAGCGTCGATGAAACGGTCGATGTCGGGATTCGGCGGACGTGCGACGGCCTGTGTGACGGTCTGTCTATTCATAGACTGTCTATCGATGGTACTCATCCCGATGTCGTCGCCCCTGCTGTGTGATCCAAGGCGCTCATCTTAGAGCCTGCGCCTGACGATTGCCGAGCCAGCAGGTGCGTGGACAGTCAAGTCCACCCCGGCAATGCGGGAAAACACCCTGTCGCGCGTCCAGCTCGGATATAGTGCCGCTCTCCCCCGCGCCTGCGCGCTCAGCGGCCGCCCCCACGGCCTGGCAGCATGAACACCGCCCTTCTTGTACTACCCGACTTTCTGTTGATTGCCCTCGGCTGGCTGATGCGTCGCCGCCTGGGATTTTCCGGGGAGTTTTTTGCCGGCTCGGAACGCGCCGTCTATTACCTGCTGTTTCCGGCGCTGCTGTTTCGCTCTACGGTCAACGCGCAGTTCGAACTGGTCAGCGCGGCGGGCCTGATCTGGGCGGGGCTGGCGCTGCTGGGTGCGGGTGCGCTCATGTCCTGGCTGGCATTGCCCCTGTTCAAGCCCAAACCGCTAAGCTTCGCCTCGTGTGTGCAATGTGGCTTCCGCTTCAATTCCTATGTCGCCCTGGCGCTGGCCGGGCGGCTGTTCGGTGATGCAGGCGTATCGACGATTGCGCTCTTGATCGCGTTCTGTGTGCCTGCTGCCAATATGCTGGCGGTCTATGCGCTGGCGAAGCATTCTGGCGCGAGCCTGTGGCGGCAGTTGCTGCGCAACCCGCTGCTGGTTGCCACCGTGGTGGGTCTGGTCTGCAACTTCGCGGGCATCCGCCCCCCTGATGTTGCTGATGCGGTGCTGGGTCGTCTGGGCAATGCGGCGATTGCCTTCGGGCTGATCTGCGTGGGCGGCAGCCTGGTGTGGCGTGGTGCAGGTGAAGCGCGTGGCATGACGACGTACCTGGTGGCGGTCAAGCTGATCCTGACCCCGCTGGTTGCCATTCCGATTGGTTATGCCTTTGGTCTGCCGCTACTCGAACACCGCATTCTGGTGCTGTTCGCCGCGCTGCCAACGGCATCCAGCGCCTATGTGCTGGCTACCCGGATGGGCGGCAACGGACCAATGGTGGCCATGCTGATTTCAGTAGGCACTGTGCTGTCGGCCGTGACCATTCCGTTGTGGATGCTGTGGGCGGGCTGAGCGGCTGATTGTGCGGCTAGCAGTACGACTGAATAAAAGCCGACTGGATGATGTGCCACGCGAACGGGTAAACAGCGGGCTACACAGCAGGCTGAACCTTGGTCTCATGCTGAGCCAGTGCCCACGCAACATGCTCACGCACCAGTTCGCTGTCATGCCCGGCACGACTCAGCAAAGCCTTGCGTACCTCGGCCGACGACTTGGCATTGCCCAGCCCCACCGCCAGATTGCGCAACCAGCGCTCGTGGCCGATGCGCCGAATCGCGCTGCCTGCGGTGCGCGTTTCGAATTCAGTCTGCGTCCATGCAAACAGATCGACCATGCGTGATGCGTCCAGCTGCTGACGCGGCGCGAAGTCGGGCTCGTCACCGGCCTGCGCAAACTTGTTCCAGGGACAGGCGGTCTGGCAGTCATCGCAGCCATAGATGCGGGTGCCGATCAGCGGGCGCAGCGGCTCGGGAATACTGCCCGCCAACTCAATCGTCAGATAAGACACGCACCGCCTGGCGTCCAGCACATACGGCGCAACGATTGCCTGTGTCGGACAGGCAACGATGCAACGCCGGCAGCCACCACAGTGCGGCTCTGCTGGCGGGTCGGGCGGCAAGACCAGGTCCGTCAGGATCTCACCAAGGAAAAACCAGCTGCCCTCGCGCGACAGCAGCAAGGTGTGTTTGCCTCGCCATCCCAAGCCTGCCTTGCGCGCCAGCTCCACTTCCATGATCGGGGCCGAGTCGGTGAACACGCGGTAGCCGAACGGACCAATGCTGGCGACCACACGGTCGGCCAGCTTTTGCAGGCGTTGGCGCAAGACCTTGTGGTAATCGCGGCCCAGCGCGTAGTTGGCCACCACCGCGCGCTCGCCGCTTGCCAAGCCTTCCTGCTGGTGACGCGTGATCTCGGGGCCGCTGGCAGGTGCGTACTGCATGCGCACCATGATGGCGGATCGGGCGTGCGGCACCATCTGCGACGGGTCTTGCCGCAAGGCCATGTTGCGTTCCAGGTATTCCATGTCGCCGTGCATGCCCTGCGCCAGCCACTGCTTCATGCGTTCGCCCGCGTCGTGCAGGTCCAGATCGGCAAAACCGACGGCACCGAACCCCAGTTCCTCACCCCAGCGCCGAATGTCGGCAACCAACTGCGTCGTCTGGGCAGGCGAGAGACTTGGCGTGGGGACGCAGGATTCAACAGACGAAGACGCGTAAGCATCCGCGCCGCTGCGTGAAGCAGCGGCCGACACCGGGATCGGAAGGGAAACGACTTGAACAGACATGGCGCTGGCAAAAAACATCTACGCCAGAACGGCGGGACAGGCATCAACGATAACGCAGCCCGGTTGTTGTCGCGTTTGACCCACCAAGGTGGCAAGCGCGCAAAGATGTCATGAAGCGGCCCGATCCTGACGTTCGTCTGACATAGACACGCTTACAATCGCGCCCGGCTCGCGTTTTCCTTCCGTTGCACTGGCCCGGCAACACCGCACCAAGACGACCCACAGGCACCCATGTCCAGCATGTCCACACCCACCGACAACAAGATCCCGCGCACCGTCTGGATACTGGGTTTTGTCAGTCTGCTGATGGACGTGTCGTCCGAGATGATCCAGACCCTGCTGCCGCTTTACCTGGTGTCAGGGCTGGGCATGTCCGCGCTGGTGGTGGGTCTGATCGAAGGCGTCTCGGTTGCGGTGGCGATGACCACCAAGATGATGGCTGGGGTGCTGTCGGACCGGATCGGCAACCGCAAACACCTGGTCGTGCTGGGCTACGGCCTGGGTGCCTTGTCCAAGCCCTTCTTCCCGCTGGCCGATTCGGCCATGACGATCATGGGGGCAAAATTTCTGGACCGGGTGGGTAAAGGCATCCGGGGCGCGCCGCGCGATGCGCTGATCGCAGACGTCACACCGCCACATATGCGCGGTCGCAGCTTCGGGCTGCGCAAATCGCTGGATACCGTAGGTGGCTTTGTCGGCCCACTGGTCGCCATCGGCTTGATGCTGGCCACCCACAATCACTTTCAGACCGTGTTCTGGGTGGCAACCATTCCCGCTTTCCTGGCGGTTGCACTGTTGGTCGTTGGTATCAAGGAGCCAGAAACGCCACCCGCCGCGCGCAGCAAAAAGGCCGGGTTGCGCTGGCGTGACGCCTTGCAGCTGGACGCTGCGGTGTGGGTTGCAATCGCCATCTCTGTACTTGTCAGCCTGGCGCGTTTCAGCGAAGCCTTCCTGTTGCTGCGGGCTGAACAATCCGGCTTCACGCTCGCCTGGGTGCCGCTGGTGCTGGTGTTCATGCACCTGATCTATGGCGGCCTGGCCTACCCCGTAGGCATTCTTGCAGACCGCTTTGGCAGATTGGGCCTGCTGGTGATCAGCCTGGTCTTGCTCGTCGCCGCCAATATCGTGATGGCACAAGCCACTGATGTTGTCACCCTGTTGATCGGCGTGGCCTTGTGGGGCGGACACATGGGCTTCTCACAGGGGATTCTGGCCACCCTGATTGCCGACACCGCCCCCGCCACCTCGCGCGGCACGGCCTTCGGCGTACTGAGCCTGGCAACCGGTGTCTCGGTGCTGCTTGGCAATCTGCTTGCCGGTGCACTGTGGGAATGGCAGGGTCCGGCCAGCACTTTCTACGCAAGTGCAGTCCTGAGCGTGCTCGCAATGGGTGTGTTGATGGGCCTGATGTACTGGCGAAAGCGTCGCAGCTTGGCGTGAATACAACGTCCAGGCCTGGATAAGTCCTGGTCTGGACGCAATTCCGTAACCAAGCGCAAGCCGTTTATCCGTCAGCGTCCGGCTCGCTTTCTACAATAGGGTCTTCCCTTTCTTCCGGCGTAACCAGCCATTGCGCCCGTGAAATGAGCACTTACTCTCTCGAACTCGCTGACGAAACCTCAACTGAAGCATTGGCGCAAGCCTTTGCACCGCTGGTTCAAGCCGGCGGACGCATTCACCTGCATGGCGAGCTTGGCGCAGGCAAAACCAGCTTCGTTCGTGCGTTATTGCGGGCTTGCGGGGTTACCGGGCGCATCAAGAGCCCGACCTTCACCCTGGTTGAACCTTATAAAGTTTCGAACTTATACTGCTATCACTTTGATTTTTATCGCTTTACCGATCCTCGCGAGTGGTTGGACGCCGGATTCCGGGATGCGCTGCGCGACGATGCCCTGGTGCTGATCGAATGGGCAGAGCGAGCGGCAGGGGTGCTTCCTCCCCCAGACCTGGATCTCACCCTTGCCTACGCCGGGTCGGGGCGTCTCGCCACACTGCAGGCAAGTACGGCTAAAGGGCACGCATGGCTACACGCAATTTCCCCACCGTCGACCCCGTCGCTGGATCCCACGGCGAAGCCCTGAGCACCGGCGCAACCCAGCGCCATACCGCAGCAAACCCGACGCGACGGCGCATGCTCACTGCCAGTGCCGCCAGCCTGCTCGTTCCCCTGATTCCCAGCAAGGCCTCGGCCGCGACCATCATGGCCGTGCGCATGTGGCCGGCTGCCGAGTACACCCGGGTCACCCTGGAACTCGACGCCCAGTTGAAGGCTGAACATTTCCTGCTGACCGACCCGCATCGCCTGGTGGTCGATATCGAGGGACTGGAGATCAGCCCTACCCTGCGCGAACTGGTGTCCAAGGTGCAGGCTGACGATCCCTTTGTGGCGTCTTTGCGAATTGCGCAGAACCGCCCCCACGTTGTTCGCCTGGTGATGGACCTGAAGCAAGGCGCACGCCCCCAGGTATTCACACTGAAGCCGGTTGGTGAGTACCAACATCGGCTGGTGCTCGATCTGTATCCGCTGGTCGAGCAAGACCCCCTGCTGGCCTTGCTGAACGACCGTCAGTCCGACCCGATGTCGCAAGTGCTGGACAACATTGCACGTGGCCCGTCAGTGGCCGCGCCGCCGCCAGTCCCGCCCGCCATCGCTGATGCCGCCCCGCCGCCAGCCGTGCCGACGCCGCGCGCAGCGGTGCCGGGCCGTCCAGTGATGCCGCCGCGCCCCGATGTCACACGCATGATCACCATTGCGCTCGATCCGGGCCACGGTGGCGAAGACCCGGGTGCCAGCGGTGCCGCCGGCACGCACGAAAAGAACGTAGTGCTGAGCATTGCGCGCCGCCTGAAAGCGCGGATCGACGCCCAGCCCAACATGCGCGCCATGCTGACGCGGGACGACGATTACTTCGTGCCGCTGAATGTGCGCGTGCAGAAAGCACGCCGGGTGCAGGCGGATCTGTTCGTGTCGGTACATGCCGATGCGTGGGTCAAGCCCTCGGCCAATGGGTCGTCGGTGTTCGCACTGTCTGAAGGCGGTGCAACCAGTACGGCAGCGCGCTGGCTGGCAGCCAAGGAAAACGCTGCCGATTTGATCGGTGGGGTCAACCTGGGTTCACAGGACCAGCAGATCGCCAAGGTTTTGCTGGACCTGTCGACCACGGCACAGATCAACGATTCGCTGAAGCTTGGCCGGGCGGTGCTGGAAGAAATCGGTGGCATCAACCGTCTGCACAAGCCCCAGGTTGAGCAAGCGGGCTTTGCGGTGCTGAAAGCACCAGATATTCCGTCGATCCTGGTTGAAACCGCGTTCATCAGCAACCCTGACGAAGAGCGTCGCTTGAACGATGCGGCCTATCAGAACCGCATGGCCGACGCGATCATGCAGGGTATCTCCCGGTATTTCGCACGCAACCCGCCGTTATCGCGCAACCGTCTGACTTGATCTTGCCCAGCCGCGGGCTGGGCAGATTCAGTTAACCCGGTGCAGTGACGTCACGCTGATGCACAGCGGTCAGCCGCCGCATGACCATTTCGATCGGGCCTTGCTTCAGCTTGAGACTCCAGGCCCAGGCGGCAAGCGTCGCCAGTGTCAAAAAAGCGCAAGCGGCAAGCATGGCATCGGTCAAGCTGCGACTGCCATCCAGTGCGCCAGTTGCCTCCATGATCCCCATTCCGATAACGATGTGAGCCAGATAAAGGCTCAGGGTCATGCGCCCGGCAGGCAGCAGAAAGTGCCACCTGCCGCTGGGCCAAGCGCTTGCCACGCGCAAGCAGAGGCCAATGGTGAAACTGGCTGACCCCATGCCCATGAGCAGGTAAAACGGCCCTGGTGGCAAAGGTGCGGTGCCCAGCAGCCAAGCCAGCCCACTGGGCTGATACCAGCGTGCCAACATGCTTGCCAGCGCTGCCATCAACAGCCCGACAACAAGCAATATCCATTGCGTACCGGCACGCTGCAAAGGCAGACGCGCCAACAACATGCCGAACAGAAACAGCGCAAGCCACGGCAACACAGGGTGAAAGCCATTGAACAACAGGTTGCGCATGAAGCCAGTTGGTGTCCAAAGGTCGGTATACAGCAGTGCCGTCCAGTTCCAGCCTTGGTTGTAATCGAGATATAGCAGCGCCAACCATGACGTCAATGCCACGGCAGACATGGCGGCGAGCAATACGGCCAGCCTGGCATGCAGCAGCGGCACTGCCAGCAGAAAGTACACAGCGTAGTAGTGGATGATGTCTGCGCTGAATATCAGCAGATTGAGCATTCCCACACCAAGCAAGAACAAGGCACGGCGTAGCATCCATATACGTGCCAATACAGGCACTTGTGCGCGTGTTGCCAGCGACACCCCCAAGCCAGCCAAGACTACAAACGTGGCGGATGCCTTGCCTTCGAGAAACCCGAACAGGCCTTCCAACCAGAGTGGGCCTTTGGTAGCGGGCTGCATTGCCAGTCGGAAGTTGACCAACACCATACCCGCCAAGGCCAGGTAACGGGCCAGATCCAGGCCGTCGAGCCTTGCTGTAGAGCTTGTCATGCGCCGAGCATCCCGCGCAAAAGCCCAGGATGGATGATTTCCATGGTCTGGTCGTTGGCAATGGCAGCGGTAGTGACAACAGTACTGGCAGCAGTACTGGCCGGTGTCATCAACGTCTGCCGCAAGGCATCGCTTTCAACAATATCGAGCAGCGCCTGGCTTACCAGCTGAGCTGGCGCAGCCGGCTTGAAGTTACCTTGTTGAGTGCCGCGCTCCACGGCATTCACCAGCGTGTCGACCAATTGCTGGCGATTGTGCGCAAATGCCGGCACAAGCTCGGGATTGCGTGCGATTTCGGCTAGACATTCGGCGCTCAGTACCGCCCAGTCATGCTGGCGGCAGAGCCTCCAATAAGCCGTGAGAAACAGCTGCACGTCACTCATCGATGGGGCAAAGACGCGTTCAAGCGAATGCAGCAATGGGGCCAGTTCGGCCTGCTCTTGATTCGCAACCTCGGCAATCAGTGCCTGCTTGCTGGGAAAGTAGTTGTACAGATTGCCCAGGCTGACCGAGGCAGCCAGCGCAATGTCACGCATGCTCGTCGCGTGAAAGCCTTTGTCTATGAAGCAGACGATGGCAGCCTGAATAATGAGCGCACGACGATCAAGAGAACCACGATCGGTCTGGCGATTGCTTTGATTCAGCTTGCTTTGACTCATGTCGACACCACAATGAACGAACGTTCGTTCATTGTGGTGGTTAAAAACCATGTTGGTCAAGCTGCAATGACGAAATAAAAAACGCCGCCTTGGCTATGCCAAAGGCGGCGTTTTCGTTCAACCTGCCTGTAATGCGCACGCAATTACAGACAAAAAGCGAATATGACCTACAAAGTGACAACATCCTTGCGTCGGAAGCGACGCAGGCCTTTCCAGACTCCCACGACCACCAGCGGCAGCACTGCACTGGCAATGCCCAGCAGCACGATCGTGTTCAGATGCTCGCGGACAAAGGGAAGATTGCCGAAGAAGTAGCCACCCAGCACCAGCGACATCACCCAGGTGACCGCGCCAACGATGTTGAACATCTGGAAGCGCGCAAAGGGCATGGCTGCGACACCGGCAACAAAGGGTGCAAAAGTACGAACCAGCGGAATGAATCGCGCCAGGATCACCGTCTTCCCGCCGTGCTTTTCATAGAACGCATGGGTACGCGCCAAGGCGTTGCGGTCCAGGAAGCGCAAGTTCATTGAGTACACGCGCACGCCAATAGACCGGCCAATCACGTAATTGAGCGTATTTCCGAGGATCGCGGCGGCAATCAGCAGCACGATCAGCACACCCGGATGCATGTGGCCGCTGGCAGAAAACGCGCCTGCAATGAACAGGAGCGAGTCACCTGGCAGAAATGGCAGCACGACAAGGCCGGTTTCACCGAAGATGATGAGAAACAGCACCACGTAGACCCACGTACCGTATTCTGCGATCCAGACGCCAAGCGTCTTGTCGATGTGGATCAGCATGTCGAGCAATTCAAGCATGAGTCGTCGTCTGTAACGAAATAAGTCGGAGGTGGGTGTCCCACTATAGCCCAGGGACCGCCACCCTATAATTACGACATGTCCGACCGCCGCTCGATCGCCCCCCTTCCAGACCTGCTTGTCAGCCAGATCGCCGCAGGCGAGGTGATCGAACGCCCGGCATCGGTGCTGAAAGAGCTGATAGAAAACGCGATCGACGCCGGAGCGCGTGCCATTGACGTTCGGCTCGACGGTGGGGGAATTCGTCGTATTGCCGTCACAGATGACGGCAGCGGCATTCCCGCCGACGAACTTCCGTTGGCTGTTGCCCGTCATGCTACTAGTAAAGTGCGTTCCTTACAGGAACTTGAATCGGTCGCATCAATGGGTTTTCGCGGCGAAGCGCTTGCTTCTGTCGCATCGGTCGCCCGATTGACCCTGATTTCGCGCACGCCAGACGCCCAGCATGCATGGCAGTGGCAGGCGGGCGAAGTCAGCCCAGCCGCAGGCCCGGTTGGTACGACTGTCGATGTGCGTGAACTGTTCGACACCGTGCCGGCGCGGCGCAAATTCCTGAAGTCCGATGCCACCGAGTTCGGGCACTGCGTGACCGCATTCGAGCGCATTGCGCTGGCCAACCCGCAGGTGGCGTTCAGGCTGTATCACCACGATCGCCTGCATCAGCAACGTTTGCCCACTGACCCGGTCAACCGTGTGTACGACGTGTTGGGCAGTGATTTCGCGCAGGCCGGCCTGCCTTTGCGCCATGCCGCAGGCCCGATCCAGCTGCACGGTGTGGTGTCGCGACCGACCGCGTCACGTGCGCGTGCCGACCGCCAATACCTGTATGTAAATGGTCGCTTCGTGCGAGATCGCACGGTGGGCCACGCCTTGCGTGCGGCGTATGCCGATGTGCTGCATGGTGATCGCCAGCCTGCGTATGTGTTGTTCCTGGACATCGACCCGGCAGCGGTCGATGTGAACGTGCACCCGGCAAAACACGAAGTGCGCTTCCGTGACAGCGGTGCAGTGCACCGGTTTGTGTCGCAGACGATTCTGCAGGTTCTGGCTCATGGGGCCGGGATCGACGGCACGGCCGACGCCGCGCAAGACGCTGCCCCGGTACCGGTGTCGCCTTCCACCTTCCAGCCCGCCACCCAGATGCCCTTCCGGCTGCATGAAGCCGCGCGGCTGTCGGATTACGCCAATGCGCTGATGCCCGGAGTCGGACAGGTGCCGGCCGACCTGGACAACGCAGTATCGCCACGCGCGTATTCAGCCGGTGATACGTCGCGGGCTCCGTATGGCGGGCAGCCGGCTGCAGGCATAAGCGCTGACGGTCCTGCCTGGACCCGCATCCCCCCGCCCGCGTCACCCGCGGGCGGCCCGGTGATGGCCGCCACCTGGTCGCGTTTTGCCGCGCGCCCGGCTGCTACCACCATGCCCACCGATGTCGAACATCCGCTGGGGCAGGCCATTGCCCAGGTGCACGGCATCTATGTGCTGGCGCAGAACGCGCATGGACTGGTGCTGGTGGACATGCATGCGGCCCACGAACGAATCATCTATGAACAGCTGAAGCAGGCGCTGGACGGCCGCGACATTGCGCGCCAGACCCTGCTGGTACCCGTGGTATTTCGCACCACCGAATCCGACGTCGCCGCCATCGAGGAACATCAGGAAGCGCTCGACGCGCTGGGCTTTGAGCTGCGACCGGCAGGTCCGGCATCAATCACGGTGCGCGCCATCCCGGCAGCCCTGGCCCAGGCGGATATCGAAACCCTGGCGCGAGACGTCGTGCGCGATATTGCCGAGGTTGGCGCATCCAGGCTGCTGACCGAACAACGCAACGAGCGGCTGGCCACCATTGCGTGTCATGGTTCGGTGCGCGCCAATCGCCGCCTGAACATCGATGAAATGAACGGTCTGCTGCGCCAGATGGAAGTGACCGAGCGCGCCGACCAGTGCAACCACGGACGACCGACCTGGGTGCAACTCAGCGTCGCCGACCTCGACAAGCTTTTTCTGCGCGGCCAATGAGCACTCTTGAATCTCCCCCGGTGGTCTGCCTGATGGGGCCGACCGCCTCGGGCAAAAGCGCCGCCTGTCTTGCCATCGCCGCCCGTTGGCCGATCGAAATCATCAACGTCGATTCCGCGACGATCTACCGGGGCATGGACATCGGCACCGCCAAGCCCAGCCCGGCCGAACAGGCGCAGGTGCCGCAGCATCTGCTGGATATTCTCGATCCGGCCGACAGTTACTCTGCGGGCCAATTCCGCGTGGACACCCTGGCGCTGATCGATGAGATCCGGGCGCGCGGGCGCATTCCGCTGCTGGCGGGCGGCACCATGATGTACTTCAAGACGCTGCGCGATGGCCTGGATGACCTGCCCCAAGGCGACCCAGCGGTGCGAGCCGCCATCGACGCCCGCGCAGCCGAGCATGGCTGGCCGTCGGTGCACGCGGAACTTGCGCTGGTCGACCCGCCCACCGCCGCACGTCTGTCGCCCAACGACAGTCAGCGCATACAGCGCGCGCTGGAGATCTACACGATTGCCGGCCAGCCCATGTCTGCGCTGATCGGGGTGAAGGCCAAGCCGACCGAACACCGCTACGTGAATCTTTGCCTGGAACCGTCTGAACGCAGTGGGCTGCACAAGCGCATTGCGCAGCGCTTCGATGCCATGTTGGCAGCGGGGCTGATCGACGAAGTGCGTGCCTTGTACCGCCGTGGCGATCTGCATGAAGACATGGCGTCGATCCGCTGTGTGGGATACCGCCAGGCCTGGGCATATATCGAAGGTCGGATCGATCTGAAGACCATGCGGGAACAAGGCCTGGCTGCCACGCGCCAGCTTGGCAAACGTCAGGTGACATGGCTGCGTGCGCTGGACGAACGCGTGACCATCGACTGTCTGGCCAGTGATGCGCAAGCGCAGATCGTGGATGCATTTGCTCGCGCGCAGCAGATTTGACGCCATCCGCCCGGATATCCGGGGCGCGCAGTTTCACTTCTTCTTTGCCTATCTTTCATGAACATCTCTGTCCTGCAGGCCGACTACCTCGATCCGATCCACGCCCGTGCCATCGAGTTCCTGCTGGGTGCTTACGCCCAGGACCCGATGGGCGGCGGTGAAGCCTTGCCTGCGGCCGTGCTGGGCAGGCTGGTGGGTGAACTGTCCAAGCGCCCGCACGCGTTCAGCGTATTGGCCTTTGTCGATGACCAGCCTGCGGGACTGGTGAATTGCTTTGAAGGTTTTTCGACTTTTGCGTGTCGTCCGCTGGTGAATGTGCACGATGTCGTGGTGTTGGACAGCTACCGGGGCCTTGGCCTGAGCCAGCGCCTGCTGGACTGCGTGGAAACCATGGCGGTCGCACGCGGTTGCTGCAAGCTGACCTTGGAAGTGCTGGAAGGCAACCGGACCGCACAGAACGCGTATGAAAAATTCGGCTTTGCGCCCTACAGCCTGGACCCGGCAGCTGGTCGCGCATTGTTCTGGCACAAGAAGCTTTGAGGCGAGCATCAGTGCACGAACCCGCCCTTGATGAAGCGGATGGGTTCGGCATCCATGCTGGCAATCAGTCTGCCCAGGCCATCGCCTGCGGTGGCCTGCCCAACCGGTTTTCCGGTATCGACGCGACACAGTAGATCAGCATCCGACCACCCTTGTTTGCCCGGCTCGCCCCGCGCGCGCAGCCAGCCATCCCGGTCGCTCAGTAGCTGTGTGCCGCCGAATGCATCGGCATCCACGCCCGACAAGGTCGCCAGCGCATCCCACGCGGCAGTGGACCGCGCGATGCAGTCGGGAATGCCGGGACCGGCGGGTAACGCGGTCTGGTCCTGATCGCGCATCAACCAGACGGTGTTCAGTCGTGGGTCTTCGAGCAAGGCGGCGGGCGCTTGGACAAGCCTGCCAGCGCCACCGTGGCTTGCTTCTTTGCCGTCCACCGCCACCACACGCACTCGCTGATGCTGCCATGCAGATACCTGTTCCTCGGGTTGCCGTCCACAGCGCAATACAAAGTTAGGCAGACGCACCGGGTTGCTCCAGCGCCCGCTGATTCGCAGGTTCTCACCCGCGCCCTGCGCCTTCATAAAGTCGATCACCGCCCATGCATCGGTATCGGACAACACCTGCCTGAAACCCGGCATGCTTGGCAAGCCATGACGATCCTGCACACCATGCAACACCCGCCAGAACACATCGCCGTCAGCCCGCCGCCACAACAAGGGCCCGGCCAGATTCGGGGGTGATACTGGTTGCGCATCAGCAAGCGGACCATCCCCCAACCCACGCGCGCCGTGACAGGCAATGCAGTGTTGCGCAAACAGGCTGCGACCGCGCTGAATGCTGTCTGCATCGAAGCCGGTTGGTGACTGATGAAAGCTGGTGGGGTTGGCCTGCACCCAGACGATGTGCGCGGGTGGCCACGGGGCAGCAAGCAGTGCCAGGACCGCCGTGGCCAAAAAAAAAAATGCCGCGCTGAATCGACGCCGCCACAGCAACCAGGCAGCGGCCGCGCCCACCCCCAGCGCCACCAAGGCGATCACCAGGGAAGTCGCCAGCAGCCGTGCCTGCGCGCGGTCGATCAGCAAGATATCGCCGGACAGCCGATACGCCCACGGCCACGCAGCCTGACCGTGGCTGGTGGCTACCAAATCAAGCTTGTCCAAGGTGTGCAACACGCCGGCCTGCGCCTGCTGCATGCCACGCAACAGGATGTCGACCCATGCAACGTCGGGAACAGCAGCCACGCGTCAGCTCAGCACATCGACAGTCAGAAACTTGGCAAATTTGGCGGGATCGGTGGTCTTCTTCAGCACACCAACGCCCTTCAAATCGCGTGCATAGAACTCGATTTCATCGCGCAATGCGGTGCCCACGGGGTGATGCCGATAGGTCAGGTCAGCCAAGATGGCGCGCAGGTCTTCCACCGGCACCTTGGGCACATAGTTGGCCGCAATACGCGCGGCTTCATTGGGATTGTCGGCAGTGAATTCCGAGGCCTGGATCAGCGCGCGCACCACACTCGCCACTTCGGTCTTGCGATCGCGAACCAGGTCTGCGCGAGCAGTGATGATGCAGCACAGCCGGTTCGCATAGTCGCCCGTCTGGATATTGGCAATTTCCTTGAACACGCCCGGGTTGCGTTTTTCGATCAGGAACAGGTTGGGATTGCTGTCGGAAATAACCTGGATCTCGCCCTTTTTGACGGCCAGATCAAGCACATCGCCGGGATAGGCGCGCCATTCGACATCTTTGTCCGGGTCCACACCGCGACGGGCCAGGTAGGTCGAGAAAAACTGGCGACCGGGGCCGGACACACTGCTGACGCCAATGGTCTTGCCCCGCACCGCTTCGATGGTCTCGATGCCGGACTCCTTGGTGGCCAACACCCGCAGGCAGCCGCCGTGGGCACTGCCGACAATACGCACATCGAAGCCAGATTCCAGCGGTTTCAGCCAGGCATGGGTCAGACCCACCGCCATGTCGGCCTTGCCGGTGGCCAGTGATTCCAGCACCTGATCCACCGACCCGGCAAAGCTGATCACATCGACATCCACCTGGTTCTGCTCGAACAGGCCGCGGTCGCGGGCAATCACTACCGGGGCCAGGCACAGCCCGGTGCCACTCCAGGAGAACACGACTTTCTTGCCGGTCGGTGCTCCCCAGGACACCCGCGTGCCCAGCAAGCCGGCGCTAGCCGCCAGGCCCAACGCACCCGCGCCTCGCAGCACGCTGCGACGAGCGATGCGTGACGGACCTGCGACAGAGATTTTTGGATCGAATATGGGCATGGCGGCTTCCGGAAAAGGAGATCGGACGATGAAGCCGTGGGTGCGAAAAAATATGCGAGAAGCTCGTGTAGAAACACGCACGACAACAACGCAAAACAACGCACACACGGCATGCCTGCGGGCTGCACTGCGCATCGCAGAAGCCCCAAGCCATCGACCTTACCGAAGCCTTGTCGCAAACCAAACCGACGAAATTTGCTTTTCTTATGGTGCTTTTCTTATGGCGTTTTTCTTATGCAGAGATGCTTATGCCGCACGCAGAGAACAGACGAAAAAAAGCCATGCAAGGTTCTGCATGGCTTGATTCGCAGCCGGCCCGAAGGCCGCTGCATTTGATCAACCGTGTGTGATCAACCGCGTTTGACTACATACGTGTGATCAAACACGTTCGATCAACTATCCGAAACGCTTAGACCACCACGGTCTGCGGCGTGCCCGGAGCCTGTTCGATGATCTCGCCCAGGCGGCTGACGGTTTCGCCCGATGCGCGCAGCGTGGCGATCACGGCGTCGGCCTCCGAAGCTGCAACCACCACCACCATGCCAATGCCGCAGTTGAAGACGCGGTGCATTTCTTCGTCGGCCACGCCACCTTCCTTCTGCATCCAGGTGAACAGCTGCGGCATGGTCCATGCATCGCGGTGCAGGCGTGCCGCCAGGCCCGGACGCAGAATGCGCGGCACGTTGTCCAGCAGGCCACCACCGGTGATGTGGGCCATGCCCTTGATGCCGTGTTGCTTGATGGCAGCCAGCATGGGCTTCACGTAGATGCGGGTCGGTGCCATCACCACGTCGCGCAACGGCTGGCCGTGGAAGTCGTCATCGGGCTTGGCACCCGTGCGTTCCAGAATCTTGCGCACCAGCGAGTAACCGTTGGAATGTGCGCCGCTGGAGGCCAGGCCCAGGACCACGTCACCGGGAATGATCTTGCTGCCGTCGATGATTTCCGACTTTTCGACTGCGCCCACCGCGAAGCCGGCCAGGTCGTATTCGCCGTCCGGGTACATGCCCGGCATTTCAGCGGTTTCACCGCCGATCAGTGCGCAACCGGCTTGCTCGCAACCGGTGGCGATGCCGCCGACCACGGTGGCAGCGGTGTCGACCGACAGACGGCCGCAGGCGAAGTAGTCCAGGAAGAACAGCGGCTCGGCACCCTGCACCAGGATGTCGTTGACGCTCATGGCGACCAGGTCGATACCGACCGTGTCGTGTTTGTCCCAGGTGAAGGCCAGGCGCAGCTTGGTGCCCACGCCGTCGGTGCCGGACACCAGGACCGGCTCACGGAACTTCTTGGACACTTCGAACAGCGCACCGAAGCCGCCGATGCCGCCCAGCACGCCTTCGCGCATGGTGCGTTTGGCAAGCGGCTTGATCCGCTCGACCAGTGCGTCGCCGGCGTCGATATCGACACCTGCGTCACGGTAAGTAAGGGGAGCGGAGCCAGGCTGATGTGCGGACATGGAAGGAACCAAAAGGGTAAAGCGAAACAGGAAGCCCCTGCGCGTGGTGCGACCACGTACTGGCTGGCGTGCCAGCCGACCTGCTTGCCACAGACTTGTCGGGGTGTGCCCGACAGGACGTATCAGCAGTACGTGGTATTAAAAACACGGCAAACGCGGGGTGAAAGCTATAATTTTATGATGATTGTTCCTTCGATGCCGCAAATTCGGATAAAGGCCCGGCTGACTGCCCATGTCCCGGGGCAGCGCACGCACGCGCATAGCCCGATGCACCGCCTGTCAGGCCCTGCTGACTCGGCCCTCGGCTCCGCCCAGGCGGAGCAGTGCAGGTGCGGATGTCCATGAAGCAGCTCCTGCTCGACGTCGTTCCCGGCCCGGCCCCTACGCTGGGCAATTTCGTCGTCGGCACCAATGACGAAGCATTTGCCGCTTTACAACACCTTGAGCGTGGCCGCGCCATCTACCTGTGGGGACCAGCCGGCTGTGGCCGCACCCATCTGCTGAAAGCGGCGACCGCCACGCCCGGCACGCTGTACCTGCATCCCGGCACCTCGCTCAATCATTTCGAAACCGCCATCAGCGGCATCGCCTCGCGGGTTGCGGTAGACGACCTGCACCGCATGGACGCCGACCGCCAGGCCGCCGTTTTCGCGCTGTACAACCAGTGGCGCGAATCCGCTGCCACCGAACACGCCATCTCGCTTGTGGTGGCCGGTGACCGCCCGCCCGCCAGCATGGCCTTGCGCGAAGACTTGCGTACCCGCCTGGGTTGGGACTTGGTATTCCGGCTGGAACTGTTGTCAGATGACGACAAATTGGCAGCGCTCGATACCCACGCCAGCAATCGCGGCCTGCAATTGGTGCCCGACATGCTGCTGTGGATGCTGAATCACTACGACCGCGACATGGGCCGACTGATCCTGCTGATCGACGCGCTCGACCGTTACTCGCTCGCCACCAAGCGCCCGATCACCACCGCGCTGCTGCGCACCGTGGTGGCACAACTTCCTCCCCCTCCGTCCTCCGGGTCGGCGAATCACACATGAGCGCTTTCCCGTTCGACGCACGGCGCATCGCGCTGTTCGACCTCGACCATACGCTGCTGCCCTTGGACAGCGACTACCAGTGGGCCGAGTTCCTGGCCGACACCGGCCGCGCCGGTGACCGCGAAGCGGCGCTGGCCCGCAATGTCGAACTGATGCATCGCTACAACGCTGGCAACCTGACCGCCGACGAATCGGCCGCCTTCATGCTGGGACTGCTGGCACGCAGCGCCCCGGCCGATCTGGCTGTGTGGCACGAAGACTACATGCGCGACGTGATCCGGCCGGCAATCCGCCCGGAAGCGCGGCAACTGGTGGACCGCCACCTGGCCGATGGTGATCTGGTTGCCATCGTCACCGCCACCAACACCTTCGTGACCGCCCCGATCGCACGCGCGTTCGGCGTGCAATACCTGCTTGGCACCGATGCCGAGTACCTCAATGGCCGCTACACCGGCCGCATCCACGGTACGCCGTGTTTCCGCGAAGGCAAGGTGACCCGCGTCACCGCCTGGCTTGCCAGCCAGGGCCGCAGTCTTGCGGACTACGAGCAGTCCTGGTTCTACAGCGATTCGATGAACGACGTTCCCCTGCTCGAAGCCGTGACCCACCCGGTTGCCACCAATCCTTCTCCTGCGCTGCGCGCCCTGTCTCAGGCTCGCGGCTGGGCGGTCACGGACCTGTTCGAATGATCAAAAAGCTCATCTCCCGGATTTTCAAGCCGCTTGGCGCACGCCCTGTTCTCAGCGTGAAGAAGCGCCAGCCGCTGCGCGTGCCGGTCAGCGAACACGGCATCGACCGTCGTCGTGTGTCACGCCACGCCATCAAGGTGTGCGACGTGTTGCAGGAAAACGGCTATGAAGCCTATATCGTGGGCGGTGCCGTTCGCGACCTGATCGCCAACGCCGAACCCAAAGACTTCGACGTGGCCACCAACGCCACGCCCGAACAGATCCAGCCGCTGTTCCGCCGTGCCCGCATCATCGGCCGCCGTTTCCAGCTGGTGCATGTGGTGTTCGGTCAGGAAGTCATCGAGACGTCCACCTTCCGCGCGGCCAGTTCCGACGACCAGACCAAGGACGAACACGGCCGCATTCTGCGTGACAACGTATTCGGCAACCTGCAGGAAGACGCTGCACGCCGCGACTTCACACTGAACGCGCTGTATTACGACCCGGCCACAGAGACCGTGATCGACTATCACGATGGCGTGGCCGACTTGAAGCAGCGCCTGGTGCGCATCATCGGCGACCCGGTGCAGCGCTACCGCGAAGACCCGGTACGCATGCTGCGCGCCGTGCGTTTCGCCGCCAAGCTCGACTTCAAGATCGACGCTGCCACTGGCGCGCCCATCAAGAGTCTGGCGAATCTGATCGAGAACGTGCCGGCCTCGCGCCTGTTCGACGAGATGCTGAAGCTGCTGACCTGCGGCCACGCCATGGACTGTGTGCGCCAGCTGCGCGCCCAAGGCCTGCATCACGGCCTGCTGCCCATGCTGGACGTGGTGCTGGAACAGCCCGACGGCGAACGCTTCGTGGAACTCGCGCTGGAACGCACTGACGCCCGCGTGCGCGTCGGCAAGACCATCAGCCCCAGCTTCCTGTTCGCCGCGCTGCTGTGGCAGCAGGTGCATACGCGCTGGGAGCAATACCAGAAGAAGGGCGAACATTCGCTGCCCGCGCTGGGCCTGGCGGTGGATTCGGTGCTGGACGACCAGACCGAGAAGCTCGCCATTCAGCGCCGCTTCGTGTCCGACATGCGTGAGATCTGGTTCATGCAGCCGCGTTTCGACCGCCGCGTGGGCAAGGCTGCCTGGCGCATGATCGAACAACCCCGTTTCCGCGCCGCCTGCGACTTCATGCAACTGCGTGCCGCCGCCGGTCAGGTCGACAGCGTGCTTGCACAGTGGTGGATGGACCTGGCGGACGCCAACGACACCGAACGCGCAGAAATGCTGGAAGACGTGGCACGTCAACCGCGTCCCGCAGCACCTGCCACCGGACCGGACGGTGCCCCCCGCAAGCGCCGCCGCAGCAACGCACGCCGTCGCGCACCGGCCAGCGACAACGTCACGCCGGACGCATGAACATCACGGCAGGCGAACCTGCGGGTTCACCTGCCGTGACCGTGCCTCCCACATCCAGACTACCGACATGACTGAGACCACCACCGCCCATCACGCTGCTCGCACTGCATGGGTGGGACTGGGTGCCAACCTTGGCGATGCAAGCGCCACGCTGCGGCAAGCATTGTCTGAATTGGCAGCAGCACCCGGCATTGCCGATGTCGTGCCCTCGCCCTTCTACCGCAGCGCGCCCGTCGATGCGCAAGGCCCGGTGTTCGTCAATGCCGTGACCAGGCTGCGCACCACGCTTGAACCGATTGCATTGCTCGATGTACTGCAATACATCGAGCAAAAACATGGGCGCGACCGTCCGTATCGCAATGCACCGCGCACGCTCGACCTGGACCTGCTGCTGGTCGAAGGCGTCAGCATGGACAGCCCGCGCCTGAGCTTGCCGCATCCGCGCCTGCATCAGCGTGCATTCGTGCTGCGCCCCTTGCAGGATCTGGACCCCGATCTGGTCTTGGAACAAGGCAGCTTCGAACACCTGCTTGCAGCCTGCGCCGACCAGGCGATCGAACGCAGTTAAGGTCCTTTCGGCCTACGCCGCAGACACGGCACCCAGCGGGATCGTCATCCCCACCTTCACGCGGTCCATGGCGATCGAGCTGCGAAACTTCCGAACATTGTTGTTCTGGAAAAACAGGCGCTTGGTCAGCGCCTCGTAGGCCGCCATCGACGGCACGATCACCACCAGCATGAAGTCCGCTTGCCCTGTGATGTAGTAGCACTGCTGCACTTCGGGTGTGGCGGCAAACTCGCGTTTGGCGGCGTCGATCAGGTCGGCGGTTTCGCTGATTATTTCCACTTCCACCAACACCGTGATCGACTGGCCAAGCAGGTTTGGGTCTACCAGCGCCACATTGGCACGGATCACCCCGCTTTCTTCCATGCGCTTGATGCGGCGCTGCACCGCGGGGGCAGACAGGTTAACGGCTTCGCCGATGGCACGCTGCCATGTGGTGTTGTCACGCTGAAGGATGTCGAGAATCGCCAGGTCAAAACGGTCCAGCGTGGGGTCTGAAGAAAACTTGCTCAACACGGCTCCTTGACGAAACAACGCTGCGTGCGAGCATCGCAAACGCAGTCAATTCCTCATGATGGACGCACTATATTTTCGTGTCGATACCACGAGGTCTGCCATGTTCGTTTCCAACACCCATCCGTCCTACCTTCAACCGCTGGATCGCATCGATGCAGCCACCTTGGGTGCCGACGCACATGCAAAGGTTGCGCGGTTCCTGGCGCAGCGCGATGCCAATGCCGTCACGCCTTTGCACGCCCTGCCCGCGCTGGCGAGCGAGCTGGGTGTAGGAAGCATCCACATCAAGGACGAAGGCTTCCGGCTTGGCCTGGGCAGCTTCAAGGCCTTGGGCGGGGCTTACGCCGTCATGTGTCTGGTACTGGAAGAAGCCAGCAAGCGCTTGCAGCGCACGCTGGACGTGGCCGACCTGCAATCTCCCGAGGTGCGTGCGATTGCGGCCACCATGACCGTCACCTGCGCCACCGATGGCAACCACGGCAGATCGGTTGCACAGGGCGCGCAGTTGGTGGGTGCACGCGCTGCCATTCTGGTTCACGCCGGCGTAAGCGAAGGACGCGTGGCCGCGATTGCGCGTTTCGGGGCCGACATGATCTGTGTCCCTGGCAATTACGACGATTCGGTGCGAGAGGCCGCCCGGCTGGCGTCCGAGCGTGGGTGGATCGTGGTGTCGGACACCTCGTGGCCGGGTTACGAGCGCATTCCCGGCCTGGTGATGCAGGGCTACACCGCGATGGTGGGTGAAGCCTTGCAGCAACTGCCTGCGGCCCCCACGCATGTGTTCGTGCAGGCGGGCGTGGGCGGTGTCGCGGCAGCCGTGGCAGGCCACCTGGCGTTGGTCATGGGCGAGCGCCGGCCGCGTTTTGTGGTGGTTGAACCGGCACGGGCAGCATGCGTCCATGCCACGGCCCAGGCCGGACACCTGGTGCGGGTTGCGCATGGTGAACCAACGGTGATGGCAATGCTGGAATGTTATGAACCCTCGCCGATTGCGTGGCGTGTACTGTCGCGCGTGGCCGAGGGTTTCATGACGGTGGACGAAGCAGACGCCATTGCCGTCATGAACCGATTGGCCCGCCCTGCCGGCGATGACCCAACCATCGTCGCCGGAGAAAGCGGCGGTGTGGGACTGGCGGGTTTGATCCGCGCCGTGGCCTCGCCCGATGCAAAGGAACAGCTTGGTTTGGACGCGACATCTCGCGTGCTGGTCATCAACACCGAAGGCGCGACCGACCCTGCACGCTACACAGAGCTGGTTGGTTTGCGGCCCGATCAGGTTCTGGCGGCCGCCTGAGCGGCAAACTTTCAAGCCAACCACCCACACCGTTACGGACTGATTTGTGAAAGACACTTTTGCCACGCGCGATGCGGTAATTGCACGCGCGACTGATATTTTCGACACCGGCGGCTTGCTTGCAACGCTCAGGCGTCGTGTTGCCATTCGCTCGGAAAGCCAGGAGCCAGCACAGGCCGCGCAGTCACTGGCCTATCTGCAAGACGAGATTGCACCCGCGCTTGCCCGGCTAGGCTTCACCACCCGGTTGCTTGCCAACCCGGTTGCTGCCCACGCCCCCTTGTTGTTCGCTGAACGGCATGAAGACCCTACGCTGCCTACCGTGCTGACCTATGCGCATGGTGACGTGGTGCGTGGCTACGAAGGCCAGTGGGCCGACGGCCGATCACCCTGGGAGGTGACGGTTGATGGCGATCGTTGGTACGGACGTGGTACCGCCGACAACAAGGGCCAGCACACCATCAATCTGGCCGCCCTGGAAGCCGTGATTGCGGCGCGCGGCGGCAAGCTTGGCTTCAACCTGAAGATCATTGTGGAAACCGGCGAAGAGATCGATTCACCGGGATTAAAGGCGGTGTGCGAAGCGGCGAAAGACACCTTTGCCGCAGACCTGTTTCTGGCATCGGACGGGCCGCGTGTATCCGCTGATCGGCCCACCGTGTTTCTGGGCTCGCGGGGTGAATTGAATCTGGAACTGCGGGTGGATCTTCGCTCGGGCGCGCACCACTCGGGCAACTGGGGCGGCGTATTGGCCAACCCGGTGGTCATCCTGTCTCACGCGATTGCCAGCCTGCTGGACGCACGTGGCCGCATTGCTGTGGAAGGGCTGCGACCGCCAGCGATTCCTGACGCCGTGCGCCTTGCGCTGGCAGATATCGAACTCGGCCAGGACGCCTCGTCACCGGCCATCGACCCTGACTGGGGTGAGCCGGGGTTAAGCCCTGCCGAGCGTGTGGTGGCCTGGAACGCCTTTGAAGTATTGGCGATCAAGGCGGCTGACGTGGATGCCCCCATCGGCGCGATTCCCCCGGTGGCCAGAGCAATCTGCCAGTGGCGCTTTGTGGTCGGCAGCGACTGGACCCGGGTCAGGCAGAACCTGGAGGCGCATCTGTCGCAGCATGGCTTTTCCGATGTTCAGGTGATCGTGCACGAGGCAGTGGAAGCCACTCGTCTGGACCCGGAAAATCCTTGGGTGGAATGGGCGTTGAGGTCGATTCAACGCACGACCGGGAAGAAACCTGCCCTGCTGCCGAACCTGGGCGGAACGCTGCCCAACGCGATTTTTGCCAATGTGCTGAAGCTGCCGACGGTGTGGGTGCCGCACGCCTACCCTGCGTGCTCTCAGCACGCCCCCAACGAACACCTGCTTGCCTCGGGGGCGCGGGAATCCTTGGCGCTGATGGCAGAGCTGTGGTGGGATCTGGGAGACATCCACACCACTTCTGATCAAGGTGCGGCAGGCACCACACGCAACAACCGTGCGCCGCGGCCTGCAGTCAGCAGCCACAAGGCACCATCGGGTGCCTGACGCATGTCGCGGATGCGCGCGTCCAGGTCGGCAAACAACACTTCCTGACTGACCGCGCCGTCCGCACCGATGCGCACTCGCTGCACCCGCTTGCCTGCCAGCATGGGCACCAGGAAATCACCCCGCCATGCCGGGAACATGGTGCCGGTGTAGTGCATCAGGCCGGCAGGTGCAATCGATGGCGTCCAGTTCACCACGGGCGGCTCCATGCCGGGCAACCCCGTGAATGGCGACACGCGTGCCCAGGTGTAGTCCACGCCCTGCGTGACCAGGGGCCAGCCGTAGTTGGCCCCTGACTTCAGGCGATTGAGTTCGTCACCGCCGCGCGCGCCATGCTCGGATATCCACGCCACCCCATCGACCACCGTGATGCCCTGCGCATTGCGATGCCCCAGGGTGTAGATCTCGGGCGTAGTGCCGGCCTTGCCAACGAATGGATTGTCGGGTGGAGCCTTGCCGTCACGGGTCAGGCGCAAGGTCTTGCCCAGATGGTTGGCGGGATTCTGTGCCTGTTCACGCTGGATGAAGGCGTCGCCTATCGTCAGCAACAAGGTTTCGTCGGACAGGAAGGCCAGGCGTCCGCCCGCGTTCGACCGAGTGCGTTTGAGCGGCAAGGCTTCGAACAGGGTACGCACGTCCTCAACCCGATTGCCGGTCAATCGTGCGCGGATCACACGGATGTTGTTGGCGGCGTCGGTGCCGTAGGCGTGGCTCAGATAGATGAAGCCGTTTTCGTTGAAGCGTGGATCGACCGCGATATCCATCGGACCGTCGTGCTTGTCCAGATAAAGCCCGCTGGGCAACCCGGCTACCGGGGTGGGTTGCAGGGCACCATCGACCACCAGACGCAGCCGCCCCGGGCTTTCGCTGACCAGTGCCCGCCCGTCAGGCAGGAAGGCAATCGACCAGGGGCGATCCAGTCCTTCGGCAATGGTTTCGACGCGGTAGCTTGTCGATGGCGCGGCAGTGGCAGCAGTCGCAGACATGCTCCCCGCCACACATAGCAGACTGCACAAGAGCGTCAGCATTTTCATGATGCCACTCCGTTGCCGAGGCGGCGCGTGGCGAACGCAAAGACTGCCCCGCCCACCGCCATGGCCAATGCCATCGACAACATGCCAAGGCTGCCTCGCGTGGCGGCAATCAGGGTGGGCATGGGTGCCAGTGCGTCGACAGCGGCAATGGCGGCATAAAACCCAAGGCCGCCCGCCAGGCTGCACCACAGATACCGGTGACCGTGACGGCGTGCAATCCAGGTGGCAACCGGCAGCGCGAGCAGCAAGATGCACAACGCGATGGGTGCCATGGTGCGCGAAAATCCCAGCAAGTCCTGGCCGGTGGTGCGCAGGCGCAAGGCTACCGGCACGTCCACGCCCATTGCGGTGATCTGTGCCAGATTGAACTGCGTCTGCACGACAGTGGCCAGCACCGTGGCGACGGCCGCAGCGGCCAGGAAGGCACCCACGATGGGCGGGCGGAACACGGATTTCAAGGGCATCGGGCAAGGGTCTCCGGCGTGGGGATGCGGGGCTTCAGGAGTCGGGCTTGGACTTTCGGCTTAATGCGTTGGACTTCAGGGGTCGGGGTCGGCTTCAAACACACCAGTGTGGGCGAGGTGCCCTACGATAGACAAATCGCCTTACTGCGAGTTTCCCATGCACCGTCGCGAACTACTTCGCCTGGCCGCTGCGGCAGCCACTGCCACCTCGCTGCCGCGCTGGAGCTGGTCGGCCACACTGACGCAGCGCGCGCTGTTTCCATTGGGTGTCGCAAGCGGCTCACCTGCACCAGACGGCGTGGTGCTGTGGACCCGATTGCTGGATGGCCCCGTGCCCGGCACGGTGCCCGCCGATACGCCACGTGTCTCGTTGCCCGACTCAGTAACCGTGCGCTGGGAAGTTGCTGAAGACGAAAATTTCCGCCGCATCGTTCGCCAAGGCGAAGCCAACGCGTTGGCCGCACTGGGACACGCCGTGCACGTCGACGTCACGGGATTGAAGCCGGACAGCTGGTACTGCTATCGCTTCATGCATGGCGACGCCGTCACCCCGACGGCGCGTACGCGCACGGCCCCTGCCCCCGATGCCATGCCGGAGAAAATCCGCTTTGCATTTGCGTCCTGTCAGCGCTGGGAACATGGGCACTATGCAGCGTATCGCCACATGCAGCATGAAGACCTGGACCTGGTCTTGTTTCTGGGCGACTACATCTACGAATACGCCATGCCCAAGACGCAGCCCGGCCAAGCCCTGGCACGCACGCATAGCTTGGCCGCCGCGAAAACGCTTGACGACTACCGCGATCGATACGCGCTATACCGTACCGACGAACACTTGCAGGCTGCGCACTGTGCCTGTCCGTGGATCGTCACCTGGGACGACCACGAGGTGCAAGACGACTACGCGGGCTTGAGCGGCGTGGGCGACGCGCAAGCATTTCTGGCTCGCCGCAATGCGGCCTACCAAGCCTTCTATGAAAACATGCCGCTGCGGGCATCGGTGCTGCGTCATGGCTTGCAGGGCTTAGGTACCCCTGATGCCGTGCAGGTACATGCGCGCCATGACTGGGGCAGATTGCTGCGTTTTCATGTGCTGGACACCCGGCAATACCGCAATCCGCAGGCTTGCCGCACGCCAGGAGAAAAGCCCCAAGGCGCGGTGTCGCCAGCGCAGTGCCCGGCATTGATCGACCCCGCACGGTCAATGCTGGGCACCGAGCAGGAAGACTGGTTGATGCAAGGCTTGGCGCAGGACGCAGGCACCGACACACGCTGGAGCGTACTGGCGCAACAGACTATTTTTTCCCAGCGCAATTACCGACTGGCACCGGAAGAAAGTTATAGCGGCGACACCTGGGACGGCTACCCCGCCAGCCGCCAGCGCCTGCTCAACGCGATCAGCAGCACCCGCCCGCGCAACACAGTCTTCGTGGGCGGGGACATTCACCAGAACTATGTGTGCCGTGTGCTGGCCGACTTCGCTGCGCCACAGTCCCCGGTGATTGCCAGCGAGTTCTGCGGCACGTCTATCTCGTCACGCAGCAATGCGACCCAGCACCGCACGCAGAAAATCATCGATGACAATCCGCATGTATTGTTCGCCAGACCTGACAAGCGCGGTTATGCGATCGTCGACGTGACACCTAAACAATGGACCACCACGCTTCGTGTCGTGGACGACGTGATGCGTGCCGATAGCGGCGTGTCGACGCTGGCGCGTTTTGTCGTGAACGATGGTGTGCCCGGCCCACGCGCGGTGTGACGTCAGGTCAGTTCAGCTCAGGTCAGCGCGTCGGCGAAAAGCGGACGCCACAATGCCAGCTTCTGCTCAAAATTCAGACTTGCCGCAGCCGGTGAGGACGATGGCAGCTTGAACACTTGGTAGCCGTGTTCGGCCAGGTGCTGTCCATGTTTCCACGACAGCGCACCGTTAAAACCGATGCGTGCCAGTCGCGGGGAAGTGTCCCGGAGATAGGCCGCCAACGGATTGACCTGCGCATCCATAATGGCCGCATCCAGGCTGCCTTCACGGCGGCATTCGGCCACGACATCCCACAGCCCGACACCATGCGCGGCAGCGGCACGCAGGCGTTCTGCATAGGGCAGCGTGGCCAGTTGCGCGTCGTCCAGACATGCACCCAGCAAGCGCCAGAACTGGTTGCGCGGGTGGGCGTAATACTGCGCCTGCACCAGCGAGGCCACGCCAGGGAAACTGCCAAGCAGCAGGATGCGCGTGCTGGCGTCGAGAAGGGGAGGAAGTCCTTGAAGCATGAGGACAATGTTAACGGTGCGCAGCGCGGTATCGGCATGACGGTGCAGACAGCACTGCCCCGAGCGAAACCCGTTCGATCAAACCTGTTCATACCCCCACGTTCAACGCACCGCACCAGCCCGCATCATTGCCGCGGCCCGTTCGCCAATCATGATCGTCGGCGAATTGGTATTGCCCGAGGTAATGGTTGGCATCACCGATGCATCTGCAATGCGCAAGCCTTGCAAGCCATGCACGCGCAACTGCGAATCGACCACGGCCCCGTCGTCAGCATTGCGTCCCATCGAACATGTGCCCGCCGGATGGAAGATGGTGGTGGCAATACGCCCGGCTGCAATCGCCAGTTCGTCGTCTGTGCGCACATCCGGTCCGGGCAACCATTCCTGCGGTTTGTAGGGACGCAGTGCAGGTGCGTCCACGATGCGCCGAACCAGCTTCAGTGAGTCGACCGCCACTTGCCGGTCCTCGGCCGTCGCCAAGTAGTTCGGCGCGATCTCGGGTGCAGCATCTGCATCCGCGCTTTGGATGTGCACACTGCCACGCGAGCTCGGACGCAGGTTACACACGCTGGCGGTGAACGCATCGAAGGTATGCAGCGGTTCGCCGAACGCGCCCAGCGACAGCGGCTGCACGTGGAATTCCACATTGGCGCGCGCCTGGCCCGGATCGGATCGCGCGAACATGCCCAGTTGCGACGGTGCCATGCTCATCGGCCCGCTGCGTTTAAGCAGGTATTCCAGCGCCACACCCGCCTTGCCGCGCCAGGTAGACACCAGGCGATTCAAGGTCAGCGCCCCTTCGATCTTGACGACGGCGCGCAGCTGCAAATGGTCTTGCAGGTTTTCACCGACGCCAGGCAAGGCGTGATGCGGCGTGATGCCCGCTTCGCGCAGGCGCGCGGGTTCACCGATGCCTGACAGTTCCAGCAGCTTGGGCGTGTTGACGGCCCCTGCGGACAGCACGACTTCACGCGTGGCGCGCAGGTCGCGGCTGACACCGCCGTGACGCACCCGCACGCCCACGCAGCGTTTGCCTTCGAACAGCAACGTCTCGGCATGTGCGCCTGTCAGCACCTGCAAATTTCGTCGCTTGCGTGCAGGACGCAGAAATGCCTTGGCGGTATTCCAGCGCCAGCCGCTTTTCTGGTTGACCTCGAAATACGCACTGCCAAAGTTGTCACCACGATTGAAGTCTTCCGTGAACGGAATGCCCTCTTGTGCTGCTGCCTGCCTGAACACATCCAGGATGTCCCAGCGCAGGCGCTGTGCTTCTACCCGCCATTCACCACCCGTCCCGTGGTGCAGGTCACCGCCACGGTAATGATCTTCACTTTGCTTGAAGACAGGCAGCACATGGTCCCAGGACCAGTCTGCATCGCCTGTTATCGCCGCCCAGCCGTCATAGTCTTCGCGCTGTCCGCGCATGTAGATCATGCCGTTGATCGACGAGCACCCGCCCAGCACACGACCGCGTGGATAACCAATCGACCGTCCATCCAGGCCCGGCTCGGCGCGTGTTCGATAACGCCAGTCGGTACGCGGGTTGCCGATGCAATACAGGTAGCCCACCGGAATGTGAATCCAGTGATAGTTGTCTTTGCCACCGGCTTCCAGCAGAAGCACGCGCACCGACGGATCTTGCGACAGGCGATTGGCCACCACACACCCTGCCGAGCCTGCGCCGATGACGATGTAGTCGTAGCTGTCCATGTTCCCTGCCCCCGATGCGAAGGCCCACACTCTCGCGCCACGGACAAGCGCCGTCCAATGAGTTGTAGAAAACCGCAATATAAAAACGGCTAATAATGTGAGTTACTGCGGTTCGCGCCGTGATCGAGCCGTATCGGTCGCGCGTCTTCTTCGGGTTATCTCCATGGACATCAAGCACCTGCGCACCTTTGTCGAGGTGGCCCGCCAACGCAACCTGACGCGTGCCGCCGAGACCTTGCACCTGACCCAGCCTGCGATCAGTCTGCAGCTCAAGCATCTGCAGGCCAGCACCGGCCTGGCCCTGTTCACACGCACGGTGCGCGGCCTGGTGCTCACCGCAGATGGGCGTGCCATGCTGACAGCAGCCGAACGAGTATTGGGTGCCTTCGATGACTTCGACGCGCTGGGCGATTCCTTGCAGAACACTGTGCGCGGCAGCCTGCGCATCGGCACCGTGCTGAACCCGGAATTCCTGCGGCTGGGCACCTGCTTGCGACAGTTGCTGGAACGGTACCCGCACTTGCAGACCTCGCTGCGCCACGGCATGTCGGGGTGGGTAGCAGCACAGGTGCAGCGCGGCGAACTGGACATGGGTTTCTTCCTGGGACCGTTGCCCGCAACGACGACAGGCAGGCGCAAGGTGGGGGGCGGCAGTGCCGATCTGGACAGTGCTGAAGCTGGCAGCGTGAAAGGCACCGATCTGCTGCACACAGACCCGGCACAAGGCAGTACCCCTTCCCGCAAGCAGGCATTGCATCTGCAAGCGCTCGCCCCGTTTACCTACTACGTGATTGCTCCGCAGGATTGGAGTGCGCGCATCGAAGGTCAAGGCTGGGCGCAGATCGCCGCCCTGCCCTGGATCGGCACGCCACCCGACTCGGCCCACCACCGGCTGTTGTCAAAGAAATTTGCAGCACTTGGCGTGACTCCACGCGTGGTGGCCGAGGTCGATCAGGAAGCCTCGATGCTCGACTTGGTGCGTGCCGGCGTGGGCTTGTCACTGGCACGCGATTCCATCGCTTTGCGCGAGTCTCAGACCGCTGGCCTGCAGATCGTCAAGGGCTTGTCGATCCGCACGGAACTGGCGTTGATCTGCCTGGAAAGCCGTCGGACCGATCCGGTGATTCAAGCGGCGTTTTCGGTGATTGGGCAGGCGTTTCGCTAGCGTTGAAAGCCGGCGAAAAGCCAGACACGAAAAAGGTCTCTGGACGAAAAACGGCCCGCTGAAAACGGGCCGATTTCATTCGGCGAAGGTCGATTGAATGCACTGCTTCCATCAATGCATGTCAATCAGTCCACATCAACTCAGTGCGCAAACGCCAGGAACGTCTCGTCCAGCAGATCGATGTATCGCTGCTTCGTCGCCGCGTCCGCAAAACTGCCTTCGAAGGCGTTGCGTGACAACTGGTATGCAGCATCTGAATCCAACCCAGTGGCCGCAAAGGTCTGCAGGAAGTTGTCGTTCATGTAGCCGCCAAAATACGCCGGGTCGTCCGAGTTGATCGTGACGGCCAAGCCTGCGGCCAGCAAGGCCCCGATATTGTGGTCCGCCAAGTTGGGGAACACACAGAGCTTCTGGTTCGACAAAGGGCATACCGTCAACGGAATGCGCTCGCGCGCCAGGCGGTCCATCAAGGCGGGGTCGTGAATGGCCTGCACGCCGTGATCGATGCGCTCGGCGTGCAAGACATCCAGCGCAGCATGAATGTAGGCAGGCGGTCCTTCTTCACCCGCGTGCGCCACGACATGCAAACCCAGTTCGCGGCATTGTGCGAAGACCCGTGCGAATTTCTCGGGCGGATGCCCCAGTTCGCTGGAATCCAGACCCACACCGATGATGCGGTCCAGATACGGCTTGGCTGCTTCCAGCGTGGCGAAGGCGTCTTCTTCGCTCAGGTGCCGCAGGAAGCACAGGATCAGCGATGCATCGATGCCGAAGTCCTTCTTGGCATCGACACAGGCGCGATGCAGGCCGTCGATCACCACCTGCATGGCGACGCCACGTGCGGTGTGGGTCTGCGGGTCGAAGAATATCTCGGCACACACGACCTTGTCGGCAGCCGCGCGGCGGAAGTACGCCTGCGCCATGTCGTAGAAATCCTGCTCGCGCAGCAGCACACTCGCGCCTGCGTAGTAGATGTCCAGGAAGCTCTGCAGATTGGTGAACGCGTAGGCGCGTCGCAGGCTGTCCACGTCCGGGTACGGCAGTGCCACCCCATTGCGCGCAGCCAGCGCAAAGATCAACTCAGGCTCAAGCGAACCCTCGATATGGATGTGCAGCTCGGCCTTGGGCATGCTGCGCAGCAATTCGGGAAGTCGCTCGGCGGCGATACGGGGAACGACGGGTCGGGAGTCGGCAGGTCGGGGGTCAGTCATGGCAATCCTCGGAAGCGCGACAGGTGAGGGTCGGGTGTGCGGTTCAGATACGCAGTTCAAATGTGAAGTCTGAAAGCGAGCAGCCTGAGCATGCCGTGCAGACATGCAGCGACAAGATGCAATGGCAACATGAAATTCAGCGAACCACTTCAAGCAGAGCGTCGAACGGCAGCATGAGCTGCCGTTCGACAACGCCACTCAGAAGTGCAGCACCTTCTTTTTAGCACTGGTCATGAAGATATTGCCGCTGAGCGCGCGCGCCCAGGCTTGCGCTGGCAAGTCGTAGCGTGCGGTCACGGCATCGGCACGCGCCTCGAACGCGACCGAATCGATTTCCAGCGGCGGGCCGGTGAACCCCAGCACCACGCGGTTTCCTTCGTCGAGTTCGGGCAAGACCATCACCCGGCCACGGAAGGCTTCCTGCATACGCAGGAAATTGCGCTTGAAACTTTCGTGCTCACCGAACAGGTTCACGGTGATCATGCCGGCTTCGTCATCGCCACCCACCACACGCCGACACGCCTGGTAGAACGCCAGCGAATCACGCACCGGGCCACGTGCCTCGGCGTCGTACAAGTCCACCATCAGCACCCGGCAACTGCCTTCGTTCTCGGGGCGCTCGACCCACAGGCCAGCGTCCTCGTGTTCGATGGAGAAGCGCGGGCCTTCAGGCGGCAGCTTGAAGTACGCGCGACACGCCGCAGTGACGCGCGGGTTCCACTCGACGGCCCGCACCTGGCTGCGCGTATAACGCAGGCAGTAACGCGCAAGTGCACCGGCACCCAGTCCGAGCGTACCGATGGCCAGCGGCGTGCGCGGCGGGTCCAGGAACAGGAGCCACGCCATCATCTGCTGCGTGTAGTCAAAGATCAGCTTTGGCGGATCATTGATCTGCATGCCGCCCTGCACCCACGGGGTACCGAAGTGCAGGTAACGAACGCCGTCCAGTTCCGAGAACGTCGGCTCGTCGGCCTCAGACGGCCCGGAGGCCACCTGAGTCGATTTGCTAGTGCGGCGGGTCAAGCCGATGCCTGCGGCGCGATGCCGGCCAGCAGCAGGTTGTTCACACGGCGCACGAAGGCGGTCGGGTCTTCCAGCGACGCGCCTTCAGCCAGCAGGGCCTGGTCAAGAATGACCTCTGCCCAGTCGGCGAACACCGCGTCGCCCACGTCCTGCACCCGTGCCACCAAGGCGTGCTGCGGGTTGATTTCCAGAATCGGACGCGATGCCGGCGCTTCCTGACCAGCGGCCTTCAGCATGCGCAGCAGGTGCGGGCTGAGTTCGTTGTCATCGACCACCACGCAAGCAGGCGAATCCACCAGGCGGAAGGTGACACGAACGTCCTTCACGCGCTCGCCCAGCGCCGTCTTCAGGCGTTCGACCAGCGGCTTGAAGTTCTCGGACACTTCTTCCTGCTGCTTCTTTTCTTCTTCGTCGGCCAGTGCGCCCAGGTCCAGGCCACCCTTGGCGATCGAGACCAGCGTGCGGCCATCGAAATCGCGCAGGAAGGACAGCATCCATTCGTCGACACGGTCGGTCAACAGCAGCACTTCGATGCCCTTCTGGCGGAAGATCTCCAGGTGCGGGCTGTGGCTGGCAGCGGTGTAGCCGTCGGCCGTCACGTAGTAAATCTTGTCCTGGCCTTCCTTCATGCGGCTGACATAGTCAGCAATCGACACGCTTTGGGTTTCGTTGCCGGTGTGGGTAGACGCAAAGCGCAACAGCTTGGACACACGCTCCAGGTTGGCGGCGTCTTCGCCCGTGCCTTCCTTCAGCACCTGGCCGAAGGCTTCCCAGAACACCGCGTAATCTTCCGGCTTGTTCTCGGCCAAGTCTTCCAGCATCGACAGCACGCGCTTGGTCGAGCCTTCGCGAATGGCTTTGACATCACGGCTTTCCTGCAGCAGTTCACGCGACACGTTCAGCGGCAAGTCGGCCGAATCGATCACGCCGCGCACGAAGCGCAGGTAGCCCGGCAGCAGTTGTTCAGCGTCTTCCATGATGAAGACACGCTTCACGTACAGCTTCACGCCGTGCTTGGCGTTGCGATCCCACATATCGAAGGGAGCGCGCTTGGGCACGTACAGCAGCTGGGTGTACTCGCTGCGACCTTCCACACGGTTGTGGGTCCAGGCAAGCGGCTCGTCGAAATCGTGCGCGACGTGCTTGTAGAACTCCTTGTACTGCTCTTCCGTGACTTCCGACTTCGAGCGTGCCCACAAGGCGCTGGCCTGGTTGACGGTCTCGTCTTCGTCGGTCGTGACCTGCTTGCTCTGCTCGGCGTCCCATTCCTCTTTTTTCATCAGGATGGGCAGCGAAATGTGGTCAGAATAACGACGCAGGATTTCGCGGATGCGGCGGCTGGTCAGGTATTCGTCTTCCTCGGCGCGCAGATGCAGCACCACGTCGGTACCGCGCGTGGCCTTTTCAGCGGCTGCGATGGTGAACTCACCTTCGCCAGCCGATTCCCACAGAATGGCTTCCGACGGCGCGGTGCCAGCACGACGGCTGAGCACCGACACGCGGTCGGCCACGATGAAGGAGGAATAGAAGCCAACGCCGAACTGACCGATCAGTTGGGCATCTTTCTGCTTGTCGCCAGTCAGCTGGCTGAAGAATTCCTTGGTTCCCGAACGGGCGATGGTACCGAGGTTGGCAATTGCCTCCTCGCGCGTCATGCCGATGCCGTTATCGGAAATCGTCAGCGTGCGCGCCGCTTCGTCGATCGAAATACGGATCGCCAGGTCGCTGCTGCCTTCGAACAGCTCGGGCCGGTCGATGGCCTCGAAACGCAGCTTGTCGCTGGCGTCTGAAGCATTGGACACCAGCTCGCGCAGGAAGATTTCCTTGTTGCTGTACAAGGAATGGATCATCAGGTGAAGCAGTTGCTTCACTTCGGTCTGAAAACCAAGGGTCTCGGAAGTCGGGGTCGATTGCGTCATGGATTTTCCCTACAGGGAGCATGATTGGAACCCGGCGCAGTTTGGGCCGCTTCGGCTGATTTCAAGCCCTGTTCTGGGACTTTGCCAGATCGCCAGCAACGACATTCTCGGAAGTCAGTATTAGCATGAATAAAAAACCAACCACCGTTGTGCCGTCAGTTGGCTCCGATTTGACTGAAACCTGGCAGCGAATGGCCGACGATCCGTCTCCAGAAAACGCAGGCAGCACGAGCATGCTTCAGGCAGGCGCCAAGCGCCGCGATAAAGCTGGAGACAAACAACGCGCGCTGCGTGACTTCCTGCACGCCCTGCCCGCCAGCACCCTGGCCGACAAACTGCTGGACTTGGCCGATAGAGATCGCGACATCGATCGCGACTTGCACCAGTGGCAAACGCTCCACACCGCCCGCGACACCCCCAAGGCATTGAAATCTGTCATCACCACCTTGATGGCATCCAAGCGCGGGTTCATCGACAGACGGGAAACCAGGGAGTACGTACGTAGTGCACAGGCCGTCTTACCGCTTCTGCAACAGGCCAGGGAATTGAGCCCGGAGGAAGGCGCAACGCTGAGCTTGCATGCGCTGCGTCGAATCTGGCGTGTACTTGAACAGGCGGATGATTCCCACGGCGGCATGGGTGGTCTGTGCATGGCAATCGGCGAACAATGGCTGTTGGCGATACAGGCCATCAGTACTCAACCAGCAGGCTTCGGAGACAAGCTGGTTCAGATTCAACTGGACGATCCCATCGGCATGCTGGATGTCAGCGACGTGTTGGCAAGCATGGGACCGGCGGCCTGCGAACGTTATCGACTCGCCTTGGCGGAACGCCGACACCAAGCCAAACATGCCGTGGCCGCCGCCAAGGCCGAGTGGGCAGCAGCACAGCGTGGTCACATAGCAGAGCACTTTGTCGTGGAGCACGGCGCTGGCGAAAGCGAAATGACGTTATGGCGACTGGAGCGACTGTACCTGTCTCACCTGGAGACAATCGGCGACATCGACGGAGCTTTGACCGTGCTGCGCGAAGACATGTCCAATGCCGAGGCACACAATCGCGTTCTGGATTTTCTTCAAAAGCACGGACGTCAGGGAGAAATGCTGGTGCTGGCGGAACAAGGCACCAGCGCATTTCCTGGCGATCACCGACTGCAGTCTCATCTGATGCGCTGCTATGAACGCGATGGCCGCACCAGCGAAGCGCTGGCTTTGCGACGAAAGCAATTTGAATCTGCGCCTGACCTGTACCGCTACGAAAGTGTGCTGAAAGCGGGGGAGGCAGACGGCCAAGATTTGGTGAGCTTGCGACAGGCGCTGCATGATTTTCTTGCTGCCGCAGAAACTACACCCCGCAAGCAACGCTTGAACCGGGAAGGCTCGGCCGCGCGGGATGTTTCCATACGCGTGAATATTTTGCGCTCGGAAGCACGCTGGCTTGACGCCTTGGCGCTGACGCAGGCACCTGCTTTCTGCGAGAACCTTGTCCGACTGGAACTAGCCAGAGAACTGCCGCCAGACTTCCACGTCCAGGCACTGGAACTCATGATCTCGGTTTTTCATAGTCTGATGCAGCCGGCTGCTGGCCAATATCGCCACGAACTTGCCTTGGTCGACGAGATTCTGAAACGGATGACGGCCGATCAGGGCGCGGCATGGCTGGCTGAGATACGCATCGAGTACAAAGTGAAACGCAACTTCATACGGGATCTGCCGGCGTCTGGAAACTGACTGCTTAGGTATCGGCAGAGAACACGATCGCTCAAGCAAGCAGCGATCAACCGCGCTGCCAACAACCTGCCTCGCTCAAACCCCGGCCGCGCCGCCCGCCCAGCCCGGCGGGGCCAGTTGCATGATCTCGCGCGCCACGTTTGATAGCGGCACTACGCGCTCGACGCCGCCGCGACGGATGGCTTCTTTCGGCATGCCGAACACCACGCAGCTGTCTTCGTCCTGCGCCAGCGTGCGGGCACCGGCGGTGCGCATCTCCAGCAGGCCGGCGGCACCGTCGTCGCCCATGCCCGTCATGATGATGCCAAGCGCATTCTGGCCGGCCGAGCGCGCTACCGACCGGAACAACACGTCGACCGAGGGCCGGTGGCGGTTGACCAGCGGGCCGTCGACCACCGACACCACGTACTGGGCACCGCTGCGGCGCAGGGTCATGTGTTTACCGCCGGGGGCAATCAGCGCCCTGCCCGGCAGTACGCGATCGTTGTCCACGGCTTCGCGCACCTCGATCTCGCACAATCCGTCCAGCCGGGAGGCAAAGGCGGCGGTGAAGCGCTCGGGCATGTGCTGCACGATCACCAAACCCGGCGATACGCGTGGCAGAGAGGTCAGCACCAATTCCAGGGCCTGCGTGCCGCCTGTAGAGGTGCCCAGCGCAACCACACGTTCAGTAGTGCGGATGGTTGCCGGGCCGCTGGCTGCCGGCAGGATGGCGTCAGCAGTGAGTTTGGGTGTCGGGGTCAGCGGCAGTTCACGGCGCACGGTCTTGCTGACCCGGGCACGTGCGGCAGAACGCACCGTAGAGATCATTTCCTGGGCGGATTCGCTCAGGAATTGCTTGAGCCCCAGCTTGGGCTTGGTGACGATGGCCACCGCACCTGCGGCTAGCGCATCGAGCGTGGTCTTGGCACCGCGCTCGGTCAGGGTCGAGCAGATGACGACCGGCGTCGGCCGTTCGTTCATGACTTTCTTCAGGAACGTAATGCCGTCCATTTTCGGCATTTCGACGTCCAGCACGATCACGTCCGGCCAGCGCAGTTTCATGCGTTCGATGGCCAGCAGCGGATCGGCCACGGCAGCGATGACTTCAAAGCCGGGTGCCTCCTTGAACATCGCCACCAGCACCTGACGCACCACTGCCGAGTCGTCGACGATCAGGACGGAAATCGGCGTCATTGACGCTTCCTGGCCTCGGGTGCCGCGTCGCCCGTGGGCGTGACCTGCCGCACCCAGACGTCACCGTCTTTGATGTCGAACAGCACCTGCCGGTGCCCGGCACCGAACAGGTGCTCGGCGCGCACCTGAATGCCACGCGCCGCCAGCATGTTGCGCGCTGCCTCGCCGTTGTTGCGACCGATGTGGAATTCGCGCGAGGTCGGCAGCCCGCAGAACATGTCCGCACCACCGAACACCTTGGCCACGCACTGCCGTGGGTCTACGCCCTGGGCGACCAAGCCGGACCACATCAATTCCAGCGCGTCGTCACCATAACGGCCATCGAGCGTGGCCGACGCGCGTGCACGCCGGGCCAGCAGGAAGTGCGACATGGCCCCGATCTGCCGGGCAGGATGCCACAAGGTAATGGACACGCACGAACCCAGCAGCGTGCGAACACGAAAATCTGCACCGCCGACGAAAAACTCGCCCGGTTGCAGGAACACATCGATGGCCGACCCCGGCTTGAGCAGCGGGGTGACATTGGAAGGAAATTTTTGCATCAACGTAGATGTCAGGGCTCGCCGTCGACCCCTGTTGATGACAGTTCGGTCACAGCGACTTTCGTATATTGGGAATTACGGCTTGCGGTAGGTTGCAGGCGCGATCTGGCGTACCGCGGTGCTGATCTCGTGCAGGCTTTCGGAATGACCGATGCAGAAATAACCACCAGGGCGAAGCAGCGACAATACTCGCTCAACTACCTTGCGTTTGGTTGCCTGATCGAAGTAGATCATGACATTACGCAAAAAGATCACATCGAAGCTGCCAAGTTCGGGCAGTGTGGTATTTAAGTTCGCATGACGGAAGCTGATGCGGTCGCGCAGTTCACGTGATACGAGCACGGTTCCCTCTTGTTCCCCGATGCCTTTCAGGCAGAAACGGCGCAGATAATCGGCCGGTACATGCATGGTCCGCTGGCGCACGAAGTGCCCGGTCTTGGCCTGTGCCACCACCCGGGTGCTGATATCCGTGCCCACCACTTCCCAGGGGCGGTTGCCCCGGCTGTCGGCCAGCACCATGGCCATGCTGTAGGCCTCTTCCCCGGTCGAGCTGGCGGCGCTCCACACGCGGAACGGTCGACCGCCACGTGCAAGGTCATCCGCTTCAGCGGCAACCTTGCGCAGCAGGTCGAAATGCTTGGGTTCGCGGAAAAAGTAGGTTTCGTTGGTCGTCAGCAGATCGATGGCGGTCTGGACCTCGGTCTTGTCCTTGCCATCGCGCAGCAGCGCGAAGTAGGCACCGTAATTGTCCAGATTGCGCGCGCTCAGTCGGCGCGCAAGGCGGCCGGTGACCAGCGCTTTCTTGGCCGGTGACAAGTTGATGCCAGCGGCTTCGTAGATGAAGCGCTGGAAGTCCTGGAATTCACGATCGGTGATCATCATCATGTCAGGGCCGGGTCGACGGCACACCAGCAAGCGTCGCCGTGTCGTCGGGTTGGCCTGCGGTAGAGAAGTTATAGGGAAGAGACGACGGTGCCCGACGCTCTTGGCGCAAGCTGCACAAGCGTTCGCGATGTGCATGCAACCAGGTTGGCAGGTCTTCGGCGGGCATGGGTCGCGCGATCAGATAACCCTGGCCCACGCAACAGTCGAAGGACTGCAGCAGCAACCAGTCTTCGATGGTTTCGATGCCTTCGGCCACCGTGGTCAAACCCAACTGGCGCGCCATGTCCAAGGCCGACTGCAACAGCACCCGCGAGCGTTTGCGCTGATGTGCACCGTGCACAAAAGAGCGATCGATCTTCAGTTCGGTGAACGGGATGCGTGCCAGCTGCAGCATCGACGAAAAACCCGTGCCGTAATCATCGATCGACAGGCCGAAACCTTTCAGCCGCAAGCGCGCCAGCACGCCCAGCGACACACTCAGATGCGAGGCCACCGAGCTTTCGGTGATCTCGAACACGATCTGCGCGGGGGCCACGCCGTATCGCTGAACCATCTCGACAATCACCGGCACCAGGTCGGCGTCATCAAGCAAAGATGGCGACAGATTGATCGACACTGACCAGCGCAGGCCACGTGCGTTCCAACCGGCCAAGCGAGCCAGCACCTGCGGAATCACGCTCAACGTCAACGGGCGGATCAGGCCGTTGGCCTCGGCCATTGGAATGAACTGATTCGGCGGGATCATGCCGTATTGCGGGTGTGTCCAGCGAGCCAGCGCTTCCAGCCCCCGGATGATGCCGGTGCGGATATCCACTTTGGGCTGATAGTGGACGATGATGTCGCCGCTATCGATGGCCCGCCCCAGATCGACCGGGCTTACCGTGGGCAGGGCGGGCTCGGCACGAGGCACCACGGGGTAGGTCAGCGCCTCGCCGTACTCGCGCAGGGCGCGTTCCAGCCCGCCGATCTGCAAAGGCTTGCGCAGCGCACCCAGCACGTGGAAATCCATGCTGCGGGTCATGGTGGCAATCGAATCGATCAGGGCTTGCTCACGCCCCGACACGATGATCACCGGCAGACTGAACCCTTGTACGTGCAGGTTATGGACCAGTTCAACGCCGTCCATGTCCGGCATTTCCAGGTCCAGAATCATCACGCTTGGGGTCAGCACCAGCATGGACAACAGCTCAAGCGCTTCGATGCCGTTGCCCGCTTCGTAGACCAGGTCGATCCCGGCGCGTCGGCACAGCGCGGCGGTGTGGCTGCGCTGCAGGGCCGAATCGTCGACGATCAGCACCGAATCAGGCTTGGGCGCGACACGATTCAGCATCTTGTCTGCCCCTTCCGACATGCCCGCACGCGTCGGCCCGATACGGGCCTGGACGCGGTGGTGAAACGGTGGGTGGACGCGATGATTGACATGCCAGTAGTAAGAAGTAGGATTTGAGTCCGTCAGAACCGGGTGAAGCGACTTTCGTCGACAGAATGATCCAGACTGACAGACGTGAGCTGCGGCTTGCGGGACTCACGCGTATCGCGTTGATCCCGTTTTACCGCCGTGCTGCGGCGCGAGATTATCGCAGCCGATTGTCCCGAAATCGTGAAGAACGACATGCTTTCTTGCAGACGTTCGGCCTGACCGCTCATCTCTTCGGCCGTGGCTGCCAGTTCTTCCGAGCTGGAGGCGTTCTGTTGGGTGGTCTGGCTCAGTTGCGTGACGGCAGAATTGATCTGGCCCACGCCCGACGATTGCTCTTCCGACGCGGCAGAAATTTCCTGCACCAAGTCAGACGTCTTGCGGATGCTGGGCACCATTTCGTCCAGCAGCTTGCCGGCGCGTTCGGCCAGGTCCACGCTGGATGAAGCCACTTCACCGATTTCCTGCGCCGCCACCTGGCTACGTTCAGCCAGCTTGCGTACTTCGGCTGCCACCACCGCAAAGCCCTTGCCGTGTTCGCCTGCGCGGGCTGCTTCAATTGCTGCATTCAATGCCAGCAGATTGGTCTGGTAAGCGATGTCATCAATGATCGAGATCTTCTTGGCGATCTGCTTCATGGCAGCCACCGTGGCCTTCACCGCTTCACCGCCTTCAGCGGCTTCGCTCGACGCCTTCGACGCCATGCCATCCGTAACCCTGGCGTTCTCAGTATTCTGCGCAATCGATGACGTCATCTGTTCCAGCGACACACTGGTTTCTTCCACACCGGCGGCTTGTTCGCTGGCGGCCTGCGACAGCGATTGGGCGGTTGCACTGACCTGCTCGGAAGCACCTGCCAGAGCATGCGCACCAGCGTTGACCTCTGCCACGACCGACGACAGCTTCTCGGCGGTGCTGTTGACGTAGCCCTTCATTTCATCGAAGGAGCCTTGATAGGCCTTGTCGATCCGTTTGGTCAGATCGCCTTCCGACATGGCCGCCATGACGCGCACCACATCGTTCAGGCTGTTGCCGATGGTAATGACCAGCTGGTTCAGTCCCTCGCCCATTTCTTTCTGGAAGCCTTGCATGCCGGCCAGATCGACACGCGAACTGAATTCACCCTGGTTGGCGGCCAGCACCAGGCTGCGCTGGCCAACGATCAGGCGGTCGAGCTTTTCGGCCGTGCTGTTCACATAGCCTTTCATCTCGTCGAACGCGCCTTCATAGGTCTTGTCGATGCGCTTGTCCAGATCGCCGGCTGACATGGCACCCATGACCCGCACCACGTCGTTCAGGCTTGCGCCAACGGTCGTGACCAGCTGATTCAGCCCCTCACCCATTTCCTTCTGGAAGCCCTGCAGGCCCGCCAACTCGACACGTGAGTCGAAATTGCCACGATTGGCTGCAGACACCAGCGCGCGTTGGCCGCTGATCACCTGATTCAGACGCGACACCATTTCCTTGACTGCCGCCAGCATGCTGGTGGTATCGCCCTGGGCGGTGATGACTTCGGTGCTCAGGTCGCCGTTGGCCACGCGACGCAGTTGTTCAGCGGCGTAATCAGGCTCGCCACCCAACTGACGCAAGATGCTGCGCGTGACCAGGAACGCGGCGGCAATCGCCACCAATGCGGCGGCGATACCCATGCCGATCATCAAGCTTCGCGCGAACTGATAACTGCTTTCTGCTTCAGCGACACTCTCGCGATTCTGTGTGGCTTCGTGTTCCACCAGTGCATCGATCTGACCGCGCAACACCACGCCCTGGGGGGTGTACTCCTCACGCAATACCACTGTGCCTTGATCGTTCAGGTTCTTCAACGCGAGATCAGAGACGCGATCAAGCACAGTGAAGAGCTTGCGACTGCCGTCACGGACTTGCGCCAGCATGTCGCGTTCAACAGCGCTCGTGGTCGGATCGGCCGCGAAGATGGCGCTCATGTCCTCGATCGATTTTTCGAAATTGCGGCGCAACACCAATCCCGCTTCGACTTCTCGCTGAATCACCAGTGGGTCGGTATTCAGCAGCTGGGATCGAACATTTCCCCCGAAGGCGTAATACGTCGACTTCATGTTCTGGCTATGCTGGATCAACACGTTGTTGACCCCGGTGATATAGCGCAAGCCGCTTTGCAAGTCCTGCATGCGCAGCACAGCCAACACAATGACAGCAGCAAAAATCAACAAGACGATGCCAAAGGCTGTCGCCAGACGCGTGCCGACTTTCATGTTCGTGAACATACTGGGGGTCCCACTTTTTTTTAAGCACCGCAACGGCGGAAAAACATTAACTATCTAAGATTGGTCATTGCTGACCATGGTTCGGAAAACGGGAAGAAGCGACGACGTGCTCGCCAGACTTGCGTCGCTGCGAATAGGTCACAGACAGCATTCAAAAACGTGCGAAGTTCGCCTCGTCAACATGCGAGTCACCCACCAATGACATCTCACGGCGGCGTGCAACCGGGGTGGGTGCCGCACGCAACGGTGCGCGACGGGAGGCTGCCACGACAGGCGCAGCCGGTGATGCAACCGTGAAGAACGACATGGTCTGCTGCAGGCGCTCGGCTTGGCCGCTCATCTCTTCGGCAGTGGCTGCCAGCTCTTCCGAGCTGGATGCGTTTTGCTGGGTGGTCTGGCTCAGTTGCGTGACAGCGGAATTGATCTGCACCACGCCCGAAGACTGCTCTTCCGAAGCAGCAGAAATCTCCTGCACCAGGTCGGAAGTTTTACGGATGCTGGGCACGATTTCATCGAGCAGCTTGCCCGCGCGTTCAGCCAGATCCACGCTGGAAGACGCCACTTCACCGATTTCCTGTGCAGCGATCTGGCTGCGTTCGGCCAGCTTGCGCACTTCCGCTGCCACCACCGCAAAGCCCTTGCCGTGTTCGCCGGCGCGGGCTGCTTCAATCGCCGCGTTCAAGGCCAGCAGATTGGTCTGATAAGCGATGTCATCGATGATGGTGATCTTCTTGGCGATCTGCTTCATCGCCGACACGGTTGCCTTGACAGCCTCACCGCCTTCAGTCGCCTCGTTGGAAGCCTTGGACGCCATGCCATCGGTCACGCGGGCGTTCTCGGTGTTCTGGGCAATCGATGAGGTCATCTGTTCCAGCGATGCGCTGGTCTCTTCCACGCCAGCCGCTTGTTCGCTGGCGGCTTGCGACATGGATTGTGCGGTTGCACTGACTTCATCGGATGCACCGGCCAATGCCTGCGCACCGGCGTTGACCTCTGCCACGACCGACGACAGCTTTTCAGCAGTGCTGTTGATGTAGCCCTTCATTTCGTCAAAGGAGCCTTCATAACGCTTGTCGATCCGCTGGGTCAGGTCACCCTCGGACATGGCTGCCATGACGCGCCCCACGTCGGTCAGGCTGTCACTCACCGTGGTGGTCAGCTGGTTCAGGCCCTGCCCCATGTCTTTCTGGAAGCCTTGAAGCCCGTTCAGATCAACTTGTTTGGTGAAGTCACCCTGGTTTGCAGCTTCGACAACAACACGCTGACCATCGATCACCTGTTTCAGTCGGGCAACCATGTTCTTGACTGCCACCAGCATGCTGCTGGTGTCGTTGGGCTTGATCTGGATGTCGACATTCAAGTCGCCGTTGGCCACGCGATCAAGCACCGCCGCCGCGTAGTCAGGCTCACCACCCAGTTGACGCAGCATGCTGCGCGTCACCATCAGACCGGCCACAATCGCAATCAAGAATGCCGCCACACCCGTGCCGATCAGCAAGGCGCGGGCGAAATGGAAGCTCTCCGTCGCTTCGGCTACGGCCAGCTTGTTGTCGTTTTCTTCGTACTTCAGAAACTCTTCAAGCTTGTCTTGCAAGGCGGTGTTGGGTTGATTGAATTCGTCGCGCAGAATGTCGATCGCCTGCGCTTGCTGGCCCGCTTTCTGTGCGGCAGCAACGCGTGCACCAGCTGCGCTGAGCTTGGTCGCCTCGGCGCGCATCTGCTCAACCATTCGACGCTCGGTGTCAGTAGAAGTCGGATCGTCCGACAGGATCTTGGCGAGCGCGTCGATCGACGTGTCGACAACGCCCTTGCGTTGATTCAGTCGGGCCTGTGCGGCGTCCAACTCAGCACTGTCTGCCGACAGCAGCAGACGCCGCGTACTCGCCGAGATGCCCGTCGTTGCCGAAATGGCCCGCTGTGCGTGCGAAACCATCACATTGTTGACTTCATTGATGTAGGTGATCCGGTCTTGCTGTGCCTGCAGACGCAGCACAGACACCACCACGATGACGAGTAGCAAGACCAGCACGGTTGCAAACGCAATCGCCAGACGGGTCCCTACTTTCATGCCTTTGAACATATGTATTCCAATCGCCATCACCGCGTAACGCGGTCTACCAAAACATTAAGAAAAAAGTGCCGGCCGTGACCGGCACTTGTCAAACCGCTTGAACGGATTTAGAAACGGGCAAACAAGGATTCATCGACAGCGTCATCGATCTGGGCCGTCTGACGACGGGCCACCACGACCGGCTTGACGGCACGGAGGTTGCGGGAGGATTCGCCACGCAAGGCCGGCTTGCGCAACTCGGCCACGGTATTGAGTCGGAAGAAGGCCATGGTTTCCTGTAGACGTTCGGCCTGACCGCTCATCTCTTCGGCCGTGGCTGCCAGTTCTTCCGAGCTGGAGGCGTTCTGCTGCGTGGTCTGGCTTAGTTGCGTGACGGCGGAATTGATCTGGCCCACGCCCGACGATTGCTCTTCCGACGCGGCAGAAATTTCCTGCACCAGGTCAGACGTTTTACGGATGCTAGGCACCATTTCGTCCAGCAGCTTGCCAGCGCGTTCAGCCAGGTCCACGCTGGACGACGCCACTTCACCGATTTCCTGCGCGGCCACCTGGCTGCGCTCGGCCAGCTTGCGTACTTCCGCTGCCACCACCGCAAAGCCCTTGCCGTGTTCGCCTGCGCGCGCTGCTTCAATTGCTGCATTCAGCGCCAACAAGTTGGTCTGATAAGCGATGTCATCAATGATCGAGATCTTCTTCGCGATCTGCTTCATGGCCGCCACCGTGGCCTTCACGGCTTCACCGCCTTCGGCCGCTTCGCTCGACGCCTTGGACGCCATGCCATCGGTAACCTTGGCGTTCTCGGTATTCTGCGCAATCGATGCCGTCATCTGCTCCAGCGATGCGCTGGTTTCTTCCACACCGGCGGCTTGTTCGCTGGCGGCTTGCGACAAGGATTGCGCCGTTGCGCTGACTTCTTCCGATGCGCCGGACAGTGCTTGCGCACCGGCGTTGACCTCGGTGACGACCTGCGAAAGCTTGGCCACGGTATCGTTCACGTAGGTCTTCATCTCGCCGAACGAGCCTTCGTACGACTGGGTGATGTTCTTGGTCAGATCGCCATCGGCCATGGCACCCATGACACGCACCACATCATTGATGCTGTTGCCGGTGGTGGACACCAGGCTGTTCAGCCCCTCGCCCATTTCCTTCTGGAAACCTTGCAGGCCATTCAGGTCGACACGGTCCTGGAAGTTGCCGGCGTTTGCGGCTGCCACCACGCGACGCTGTCCATCGATCACCTGACCAAGCTTGGCCACAGTGTTGTTGACGTAGTCGCGCATTTCACCAAACGAACCCTGGTAAGGCTTGTCGATGGTCTGCGTCAGGTCACCACGCGCCATTGCGCCCACCGAGCGCACCACATCGTTGATGCTTTCGCCGGCAGAAGTCACCATCTGCCGTGTCGTGTACAGCAGGCTGCTGGTATCGCCAGGACGCACCGCCACATCGACCGTGAAGTCGCCCACCGCCACGCGCCGCATCACGTCTGCCGCGTAGGACGGCTCGCCGCCCAGCACCTTGGCAAAGTTGCGCGTGATCAGGAAACCCAGTGCGCATGCGATCAATACCGCACAGATCGCCAGACCGATCAGCCAGGCACGGGTCTGGTCGTACAGCACGTCGCCAGACTGCCGGGCGTTTTCGATCAGCTCTTCCTGGAAGCGCACCATCGCCGCAGCGGCAGCGCGCTGGGCAAGCTGGCTGGGCAGGAAGTCCGAGTTCATGTACTCGATGGCCTGAACCTTGTCCGTGCGCGAGATTTCAAGCAGCCGCTGATAACGCGAGCCCGTCGCGGCGCGGGTGTCTTCCATCTGCTTGAACAACTCCCTGCCGCGAGGAAGCGTCAGCAAGGCAGAAAGCTGTTTCATCAGCTCGCCATTGCGTGCACGGTTTTCCATCAGCCGTGCCCAGATTTCATTGGCGTCGGTCTGGTTTGTAGCAAGCAGGAACTGGCCGACGAAGCGCCCGTTGTCGATCGTGCCCTTGTCGATGTTGTTGGCGAGCACCAACCTGGGATAGATCACATTGGCGATGGCAACCGTCGTTTCGTTGACCGCAGCCAGACGAAACACGGCAAGCACGGCAACGACCAGCAGCAGCAGGATGACCACGCCGAAACTGGACGCAAGCCGGGTTGAGACCTTCATGTTCGCGAACATAACTTCCTTGTTAACCGATGCACTGGCAATCGGTCTTAATCAGTGACGTGGTCGACCCGGACAACGGGAGGGAAAAATCAGAAACGTGCAAACTCGGATTCATCGATATCGTTGCTGGCGTATGCTGGCTGACGACGCTCGATGGATGGTGCAAGGGGTTTTGCCAGACTGTTCGAACGGTTACTTGCCTTGCCGCTGGCCCTGCGGGAGATCATTGGAGCCCCTGCCAACTTGAAGAACGCCATGGTCTCTTGCAGACGTTCGGCCTGACCGCTCATCTCTTCGGCCGTGGCCGCCAGTTCTTCCGAGCTGGACGCGTTTTGCTGCGTGGTCTGGCTCAGTTGCGTGACGGCGGAATTGATCTGCGCAACGCCTGACGACTGCTCTTCCGAGGCAGCAGAAATTTCCTGCACCAGGTCAGACGTCTTGCGGATGCTGGGCACCATTTCGTCCAGCAGCTTGCCGGCGCGTTCGGCCAGGTCCACGCTGGAAGATGCCACTTCACCGATTTCCTGCGCAGCTACCTGGCTGCGCTCAGCCAGCTTGCGCACTTCCGCTGCCACCACCGCAAAGCCCTTGCCGTGTTCGCCGGCGCGGGCTGCTTCGATGGCAGCATTCAGTGCCAGCAAGTTGGTCTGATAAGCGATGTCATCGATGATCGAAATTTTCTTTGCGATCTGCTTCATCGCAGCCACCGTGGCCTTCACGGCTTCGCCGCCTTCGGCTGCTTCGCTAGACGCCTTGGATGCCATGCCGTCAGTGACTTTCGCGTTTTCGGTGTTCTGCGCAATCGACGCCGTCATCTGTTCCAGCGATGCACTGGTTTCTTCCACACCGGCAGCTTGTTCACTTGCTGCGTGGGAAAGCGATTGCGCGGTTGCGCTGACTTCTTCCGACGCGCCCGCCAACGAGTGCGCACCGGCGTTGACTTCAGCCACAACCGTGGACAGCTTCTCTGCCGTGCTGTTCACGTAGCCCTTCATTTCATCGAAGGAGCCTTGATAGGCCTTGTCGATCCGTTTGGTCAGATCGCCTTCCGACATGGCGGCCATGACGCGCACCACATCGTTCAGGCTTGCGCCCACGGTGGTGACCAACTGATTCAGGCCCTCGCCCATTTCTTTCTGGAAGCCTTGCATGCCGGTCAGTTCGACACGCGAACTGAAGTCACCCTGGTTGGCAGCCAGCACCAGACTGCGCTGGCCAACGATCAGGCGGTCGAGCTTTTCGGCCGTGCTGTTCACATAGCCCTTCATCTCATCGAACGCACCTTCGTAGGTCTTCTCGATACGCTTGTCCAGATCACCCGCCGACATGGCACCCATCACCCGCACCACGTCACTCAGGCTTGCGCCGACCGTGGTGGCCAATTGGTTCAAGCCCTCGCCCATTTCCTTCTGGAAGCCTTGCAGGCCATTCAGATCGACCCGGTCCTGGAAGTTGCCGGCGTTTGCTGCTGCCACCACGCGACGCTGTCCGTCGATGACCTGATTCAGCTTGGACACGGTGTTGTTGACGTAGTCGCGCATCTCACCAAAAGAACCCTGGTAAGGCTTGTCGATGGTCTGCGTCAGGTCACCGCGCGCCATTGCTCCTACCGAGCGCACCACATCGTTGATGCTTTCGCCGGCCGAGGTCACCATCTGTCGTGTCGTGTACAGCAAACTGCTGGTATCACCAGGACGCACCGCGACATCGACCGTGAAGTCGCCCACTGCCACACGTTTCATCACGTCTGCGGCGTAAGCTGGCTCACCGCCCAGCACGCGCGAGAAGTAACGCACCAACAAGAAAGCGAGTGCGATGGCGATGAGAATGGCTGCGGCCGACAAACTGGCAATCAAGTTACGCGTCGAGGTATAGACCTGGTGAATATTGTCTCGACCTGCATCCATCTGTGCAGCCTGGAAGTTGGTGAAATCGCGCAAGGCGGCGATATACGCCAGATTGGCGGGAACAACCTCGGCATACAGATAATCACGCGCCTGCGTCTTGTCAACGGCATTGGCTGTGTACACCTTGTCGTAGGCAACACCCAGGGCCTCTCGCCGAAGGTGGATGACCTTCAGCAGCTCTCGGCCCCGATCTTTGTTCACCATGGTTTCGAGAACGTTCAGGCGCTCGATATTGCGCGCGCGGTTTTCGTTCAAGATTTTCCAGACGGCATCGGCCTCGACCTTGTCACGCGCCAGAACCAAGTTGCGAATACTGCGGCTGTCCTCAGCCAATGACTCGGCGATTTCGTTGCCCAGCTTCACGCGTGGATAGACCTCACCCGTGATGATGCTCGCCGCCTCGTTGACATCGGAGAGCCGGACCATGCTGAGGCCTCCGATGAGCAGCAGCAATATGACCACCACGCCAAAGCTCAATGCCTGTCGGGTTGCCACTTTCATATTCGCAAACATGATTTCCTTTTTTGCCAGCCTGCGCTGGTCACTCTTATATTTTTACGAACTGAACTACTGACGAAACTACGAACGATCGCAAGTTAAAAGCGGGCGAACTGCGATTCGTCCACATCATCAGCCGCATAGCCGACCTGACGACGCGGTGCTGCTGTTGAGATCACAGGTTGCTTGGCAACACGCGCAGGACGCGGCACCTCACGCACAGCCGTTCTGCGCGGCTCGGTGGCACCGGCCAGCTTGAAGAAGGACATGGTTTCCTGCAGGCGTTCGGCCTGACCGCTCATCTCTTCGGCCGTGGCCGCCAGCTCTTCCGAGCTGGATGCGTTCTGCTGCGTGGTCTGGCTCAGCTGACCCACTGCGGCGTTGATCTGTGCAACGCCCGCCGACTGCTCTTCCGAGGCTGCCGAAATTTCCTGCACCAAGTCGGACGTCTTGCGGATGCTGGGCACCATTTCGTCCAGCAGCTTGCCCGCGCGTTCAGCCAGGTCCACGCTGGACGACGCCACTTCACCGATTTCCTGTGCAGCGATCTGGCTGCGTTCGGCCAGCTTGCGCACTTCCGCTGCCACCACCGCAAAGCCCTTGCCGTGTTCGCCGGCGCGGGCTGCTTCAATGGCGGCATTCAGTGCCAACAAGTTGGTCTGATAAGCAATGTCGTCGATGATCGAAATCTTTTTCGCGATCTGCTTCATGGCCGAAACCGTGGAGCGCACGGCCTCGCCACCTTCGGAAGCTTCGCTGGCTGCCTTGGCTGCCATGCCATCGGTGACCTTGGCGTTCTCCGTGTTCTGCGCAATAGACGCCGTCATCTGTTCCAGCGATGCGCTGGTTTCTTCCACACCCGCAGCTTGTTCGCTGGCGGCTTGCGACAAGGATTGTGCGGTTGCGCTGACTTCTTCCGATGCCCCTGCCAGCGAATGTGCACCGGCATTGACTTCGGACACCACCGTCGACAGGCGGCCGACCATGTTCTGCATTGCGCCCAGCAATTGCGCGGTTTCGTCTTTGCCGCTGACCTGAATCTGCATGCTCAGATCCCCCTGGGCCAGACTGTCGGCGACTTCTGCGGCACGACGCAGGGGACGCGAAATGCTGCGACTGATCAGCAAGCCAAGGCCCACACCGACAAGAAGCGCGGCGGCAATGATCGCAATCATCGTGGTGCGGCTGTTCTGGTAGATGCTTTCGGTCTGCTCGCTGGCAGCCTTTGCGTTCACGCGCTTGAGCTCTTCAAGTTCGCCCAGCGCGGCGTCCATGACGTTGGCGTGCTGACGCACCGCATCGAGCAGACGCACCAGTTCGGGCGGACGCGATGCCAGGGGCTCGGCAGCCGCCATGGCCAAGGCGTTGGTCATGTCGCGTTGGTAATCGTCCCAGGTGTTGTCGATCTGGGTGAACAGCGCGCGGGCACGATCGGTGACGAAGCGGGTACGCGCCTGGTCGAAGTTCTCGCGGGCGGCGGTCGAGGAACGCTTGATCGACGCCTGATGACGATCACGCTCTTCCTGGGTAGTGGCCAGCAGGAAGTTGGCGCGCGCGCGGCCGATCTCGACCACGTTCATGTTGGCTTCCTTGATATAGGAAACCCCCAGCAATTCCCGGTTGTACATCTGTGCAGCGAGATCGTTCATCTCGCGCGTGTTCATCAAACCGACCACACCGACGACAGCGCTCAGGGATGCAACGACGACAAAGGCAATAACAAGACGAGTACCGATCTTGAAGTTCGATAGCATGACAAGCGCTCCTAGGGGGTTGCCGTCTTTAGACGGTCGCGTCCGCGCTGGCATCGACCAGGGCGGCTAATTCATCGATCGAGAAGACCTGGTCGACGTCGAGCAAGATGACGAATTTCTCGTCGACCTTGCCGATGCCGCGAATGAAATCAGAACGAATGCGTGCACCGAAAGCCGGGGCAGACGCGATGGCGTCGTCCGCGATTTCCAGCACTTCATTGACTGCATCGACCAGCACGCCCACTACCTGGCGGCCATGTGCGGTGCTGAGTTCAACGATGACGATGCAGGTGCGTTTGCCGACCTGGCTGGCCGAGCGGCCAAAGCGTGCCTGCAAGTCCAGCACCGGGACGACTGCACCGCGCAGGTTGAGCACGCCGCGCACACACTCGGGCATCAACGGAACCGTGGTCAGGTTGCGGAATTCGATGATTTCCTTGATCGACAGAATGTCGATGGCGAAAACTTCGTCGCCCAGCAGGAAGGTCAGGAACTGTGCCGGCTCAGCGGCGACGGCCACGGGGGCCAACTGGCGTGAGGCGTTGGTGTTCATGAGGCGATGAGTTCCTAAATATGCGGAATGAGAGGCGGCGCATCAGGCCGTCAACGGATGGCGGGCGCGGTCGGCGGTGGCCTGGGCAGCAGCCCGTTCCATCAGCACGGGCACGTCGAGAATCAGTACGACTTCACCGCTGCCGCTGATGCTCGATCCGCTGATGCCGCGGATCTGGCTGAACAGGCGGCCAAGCGGTTTGATCACCGTCTGGAATTCACCCAGCAAGGTGTCCACGACCAGACCGACCTTGCGGCCGGCATGACGTACCACCACGATGTTCTCCCGCCCTTCAGGCGAACCACCCAGCGAGAACAAGTCGCGCACGCGCATGAAGGGCAGGACTTCGCCGCGCAGGTTGGTGTAGTCGTGGCCGGGTTCGGCCGAGAACTCCACGCACTCGTCGATCATGTCCAGCGGCACCACGAACACCGATTTGCCTACGGTGACCTGGAAGCCGTTGATGATTGCCAGCGTCAGGGGCAGACGCACGGTGACCGTGGTGCCCTGACCGGGTTCGCTGGCCACCGACACCGAGCCACGCAGTTCGGCGATGTTGCGCTTGACCACATCCATGCCCACACCACGGCCGGACAGGTTGGTGACGGCAGCAGCGGTGGAGAACCCCGGCTCGAAGATCAGTGCATAGATTTCGCCGTCGCTCAGATGGCGACCCGGCTCGACCAGACCACGCTCGACAGCTTTTTCCAGAATGCGGTCGCGCTGCAGACCGCCGCCGTCGTCGCCGACTTCGATCACGATTGCGCCGGAATCATGGAAGGCGTTCAGGCGGACCGTGCCACGTGCCGGTTTGCCGCGCGCAGCGCGCAGTTCGGCGGACTCGATGCCGTGGTCCATGGCGTTGCGAACCAGGTGCGTCAGCGGATCGGCAATGCGTTCCACCACGGTCTTGTCCAGCTCGGCATCTTCGCCGCTGACTTTCAGTTCGATGTCTTTACCCAGTTCGCGGGCCACATCGTGCACCACGCGCTGGAATCGGCTGAAGGTGCCGCCGATCTTCACCATGCGCAGTTGCAAGGTGCTGTCGCGCACGGCCTCGACCAAACCAGCCAGCGCGGAATGGGTTTCCTGCAACTCGGAGTCGTTGACGCGGCGTGCCGCCAGCTGCGCGCCGGAAGCCATGATGATCAACTCGCCGACCAGATCGATCAGGTGATCGAGCTTGTCTGCATCGATACGGATCGACGGGCTTTCCCGGCTCTTGGTTTCCTGCCCTTTGTTTTCCTGACCCTTGGTTTCCTGGCTCTTGGATTCGCGTGCCGACTGCAGCACCGCGTTCAACGCAGCATCGATCTGCGTATCGGCGGGCAACGCGTCAACCGGCGCGGACACGTCCACAGCTACTGCATCCGCCGAATCCCCCAGCAATGCAGCGTTCAGTACCTCTGCATCGACCGCGCCGCACAGGCTCAGCGCCTCGACCAATCGCGCCTGCGTTTCGGGCAGACGCTCCACCAAGGCAACGTAGTCGTTCAAGCCACGTTTGGGCGGCAACAGATGCAATACGCAGTCGTCTTGCACGAACTCGAACACGCTCTCGATCGTGGCGCGATCGGCCTCGGTGCGGAACACGATCTCGAAGCCCAGATAGCATTGCTCCGGGTCCATCTGGTCGGCCTCGGGCAAGGCGTCAGCCAGCGGCACGATGGCGGTTATCGTGCCCAGCGTACCCAGATAGCGAATGAAGGACAGCGGGTCCATGCCGTTGCGCAGCACTTCCGTGCCGAAACGCAAGGAGATGTGCCAGGTGCCGTCATCGATCAGATCGGCATTCGCGTCAGCGTCAATGTTCGAATCGACAGCCGTGACCACAGCTTGCGCAGCCGGTGCGGCCTCGGCAACCAGATAGGTCTGCAGTTGCGCCAGCAGCGGCTCGCCTTGGGCAGTCAGTTCAGGATCGGGGTCGGTGCGACCGGCTGCGATCAGGGCAACCATTGCGCCGATGTGATCGCCGCAGGCCAGCAACAGCGCAACCAGCGAATCGTCGATGGCCAGATTGCCTGCGCGCACATCGTCGAGCACGCTTTCCACGACGTGGGTGAAGCTGACAAGATGGTCCAGACCAAACAGGCCCGCAGATCCTTTGACGGTGTGCGCGGCGCGGAAAATGGCATTGACCCGTTCGCTGCTGTCGTCGGCGTCACGGCCCAGCGACAGCAGGGCGGCTTCCATGTCTTCCAGCAGTTCGCGGCTTTCGACAATGAAGGTCTGAAGAGCGTCGTCGAGGTTCATGCCGTGGCTCCAATCGGGTCGAGTTGCTCGCCGAACCCCAGCATGGCCAGGCCCTCACGCACGGCCGCGCTGTGGCCGATCAGGCGCAGCGGCTTTTCCTGGCGTGCGGCCTCACGACGGGCCAACAGCAGCAGCTGAATGCCCGAGGTGTCGATCTCTTCGACCAAGCGAAGGTCGATGTCCAGCGCCTGTGCGTCAGCAATTGCCGCCAGCACGGTGTCCTTGAGCTCTGCGGCCCGATAAATCGTCATCTCGCCCTCGATGGGCAAGGATGCACACGTGTCCACTATGGCTCTCCGTACATGAATGCTGTCGTCCAGGCGAGGGAACGCCTGAGATGGGTGCGCTTACAGACCTGCCAGCGCCACGCGCCGGTATTTCCCGATCAGGGAAGGACGAGCTTTTCCACAGCGGCCAGCAGTTGAGCGGGCTGGAAAGGCTTGACGATCCATGCCTTGGCACCCGCTTGCTGGCCTTCCCGCTTCTTTTCTTCCTGGCTTTCCGTGGTCAGCATCACGACTGGCGTGAACTTGTAGGCCGGCAGTTGCTTGACTGCCTTGACGAAGCTGATGCCGTCCATGTTGGGCATGTTCACGTCGCTGATGATCAGGTGAACGCGCTGACCCGTCAGCTTGCTGAGCCCGACTGCGCCATCGCTGCCCTCGATCACGTCGTAACCGGCGCCGCGCAAGGTGATGCCGACGACCTGTCGAACCGATGCCGAGTCATCGACGATCAAGATAGTTTTTGCCATGTCCGTTCCAAAAAAATACTTGCGGCATCCCACCCGCGCCACCAGTCTGGCTATAGCCAGACTTGGCGACTTGAGCTGCTGCAGGCAGCAGCCCGGGCGACGATGCACGCATCGCTGTCATCAATCAGAAAAAGGTGATCTCGCCCGCCGACGAGCTTTCTGTCTTGCGCCCTGCGTGAACGTTGCGCTCTTGCTCTGTGGCATAGCTGCTGCTCAACGCATCGAGCTCGTGTGCCGGGTCCATGGTGCTGACGGCAGCACCGGCAGCAGGGGCAAACACGGTTGCCGGCGCGCGCTTCACGCTATCGCGCACGTGGCAGAGAATCTGGCTGGTGCGGTCCTGGAATTGCAGCGAGACGATGGCTGCGGACACGGATTCGTTCACGCCGTGGGCCTCGCGTGCCAGCGTGGCACCCGATTCGGCAATGCGTTGGGTCAGACCGGAATATTCGTCGAGCACGCTCGCCACGCGTTGCTCGGCGGCAGCGGCAGCGGATTCGCTGGCGCGCACGGAATCACGGACGGCTTCGACGGCCTCGGAAATGGACGCGATGGTTTCGGCAGAGGTGGCGGCCATGCGCACGCCCAGCTCGCCCGATGCTTGCGACAGACGCTGCATTTCGGCGGCCACGACAGAGAAGCCACTGCCGCTGTTGCCCGCACGTGCCGCTTCGATCGCGGCGTTCAGCGACAACAACGTGGCGCTCTTGGCCACGGCCTGCACCGAATCGGCACCTTCCCGCAGTTGTTCGATGCGCGCGGCAAGCGCTTCCACGCGATCACGCATTACCCGCTCGCGGCTGCATGACTCGCGCAATTCGGCAATCAGGCCAGCCAGTTCTGCGCGGCCATGCTCTTCGACTGCGGCCACCGCATCACCCTGCATGCTGTCGTCGGCGACCCGAATGGATTGTTCCAGGCTGCTGACGATGATGGCGAAGCGATTGGTGAGTTCGTTGATCGAGGTTTCGGTCTCGACGCGCGCGACTTCAATCAGGTCGCCCCAGACTTCGCCCAGTTGCCGGCTGGCCCCTTCGGCAGCCAGCGAGAGCTGCTCGGCGTTTTCCTGCGCAGCCAGGTTGGCGCTGGCCTGGACCTCGCGCGCGTGCGCGAGCCAAGCGTGCGCGCGTGTGCGCCACATGAGCGCCCCCGCGAGCATCAACAGACCGCCAGACGCCGCCAAGCCACCGCTTAGCCAAGGCGATAGCGTGCCCCGCCCACCAAGAAAGAGAAAGACAAGGACCGCAATAGCACCAGCGCCGATGGCGACGTCGGGAAGCGGAGACTTGCGAACCGGAAGGGCAAGAGGTGGATGATTCATCGGGCTCGTTACAAAAGTGACGGTACGTAACGTCTGTCTCTGTATAACGGCCAGTTTAAGAACTTCTTAAGGGAAAAAGGCGCTTTTCTTAAAGGCTTTAAACCTAGATTTGGCGCGGTTTTCCAGCGCTTTTCGAGGCTTTGAAACAGGAAAATTATGGTTTTCCTGAAATTTGTTTTGATAAATCTGAATTTCAGTCAATCGAAAGCTTGCAACAAGGATTCGATCACACGAAGTGCAGAAATGTTACCGGCTGTCGCAGCAGAAAACCTCATTCGCGTAGATGGCATTTGCCCGGGTGAAAATAAACTTCCCGGTGCCAGCACGACACCCTGCTCTGCCGCGAGACGCGCCATGCGTTCGGTGTCACGGCCGCAATCGCCCCAGACAAACATGCCGGCCGGTGGGAGTTGGGGGACTTTCACGCCCAGTTTCAACAAGACCTTGAGCGTGCGATCTCGTTCCATATCGACGCGCGCCCTGACCCGTACCAGGTGCCGTCGGTAATGACCTTCGGCCAAAATACGGTGAACTGTACGCTCGCCCAACTCGCTGGTGGGCAAAGCTGTCAGAATTTTCAGGTCAGTCAGCGCCTGCACCACAGCCGGTGCCGCAGCGATATAGCCTACGCGCAGGCTTGCAGCCAGCGTTTTGCTGAATCCACCGACGTGAATCACCCGGTTCAACTGATCGAGCGCAGCCAGGCGAATCGGCTGACCCGGGTGAAGTTCTCCGTAGGTATCGTCTTCCACCACGATGAAGTCGTGCTGCTCGGCAATGCGCAATATTCCATACGCACCACCGGCAGACAGGCTGTAGCCCGTTGGGTTGTGAACCGCGGCATTGATCAGGAAAAACTTGGGTTTGTGCAGGGCAGCCAGACGCGCCAGGGCGTCCAGATCCGGGCCATCCGGCCCGCGTGGTACGCCGATCGGCCGAGCGCCGAAGGCAGTCAGACGACCGAAGATCAGGGGCCAGGCGGGGTCTTCCACCAGTACGGTGTCACCAGCTTGCAATAGGTGGCGCGCAATCAGGTCGAACGCATGGGTGACGCCACTGGTTGTCAGCATGTGATCGGGATGCGCAGGAATGCCGTCTGCCTGCAGGCGCGCCGCCAACTGCTGGCGCAGCGGTGCGTAGCCCTGTGCCGTCCCATAACCCAGCAAGCTGTCCCGCACAGTGCGGCCCACCGCGCGTACGCTGGCAGCGACCATCTCGGCATCCAGCCAGTCGGGCGGCATCAGCCCGCCGCCGGCGTGTTCGGCGGCCGAGGTGTCGCGAAACATATTGCGCAGCAGCCATCGGATGTCGATGTTGCCTTCCGCAGCCAACACCGGATGACGAGGGACCGGTGCCAACGGCGCAGCGGGTTTGGTGGCCACAAAAAACCCGGCACCGCGCCGGGACTCGGCATGCCCATCGGCCACCAGCCTGTCATACGCCTCGACCACCGTGAATCGGCTGACCCCCATTTCGCTGGCGAGTTGCCGTATCGACGGCAGCCGGCTGCCCGGGCGCATGGCGTCGCGCTCGATGCGATGCGTCATCTGCCGTGTCAGTTGTTCGACCAGGGTTTGATCCACATCACGGCTGGGAATGGCAGACAAACTTGAAGAAAGCGCGGGGGTGGCGTCGGGTGTCATGGGAATTTGACCAGGCCAGTGTCTGAATTGATCGTTAAAGTGTACCGGTACTGTACTGCCATTTGCAGATAAAGTGAGCTGCCAGTTCTTCTTGGAATGTTCCACCATGCGCGCCGCCCCTGCGCTTCCTGCTCTGCCCTCATCCCCGCCAACGGGAATACCGTCCTGGACTGCCTACGCATACGGGTTTATTGGCGTGTTGGTGTTCTCGATGACCTTGCCGATGTCTCGCATTGCTGTCGCCGAACTCGACCCCTTGCTGGTCGGACTCGGCCGTGCGCTGATTGCCGCCATTCCTGCTGCATTGCTGTTGTGGATTACGGGCAGCCGACGCCCGACCCGCAACGAATGGTCTGGTCTTGCGCTGGCCATGCTGGGCATTGTGGTGGGCTGGCCGCTGATGTCCACCCTTGCCATGCGCAGCGTGCCGTCCTCGCACGGCGCAATCATCAATGGCTTGCTGCCCTTGTCTACTGCGATGTTTGCCGCGTGGCGCAGCGGCGAACGGCCATCCATCGGGTTCTGGGCATGTGCATTGGTCGGTGCGGCCTTGGTGGTGGGTTTTGCGTTGCAAGCCGGACATGGCGCATTGCAGACCGGTGACCTGTGGCTGCTGTTGTCAGTCGTGGCGGGCGGCATGGGCTATGCAGAAGGCGCACGGGTTGCGCGCACGCTGGGCGGGTGGCGCACCATCTGCTGGGCACTGGTGGCAAGCGCGCCGCTGTTGATCGTACCTGTGGGGGCAATGGCCGTGCAGGTGCCAAGCCTGCCCTCAGTACCAGCCATGCTGGCAGTCGCCTACCTGTCCTTCGGTTCTATGTTCCTGGGCTTTTTTGCCTGGTATCACGGGCTGGCGCTGGGCGGCATTGCCCGGGTCGGACAGGTGCAATTGCTGCAGCCGTTTCTTACCGTGTTGGTTGCCGCGCTGCTGATTGGTGAATCCGTCGATACGGGTACTTATCTATGTGCGATTGCAGTCATTGCGGTGATTGCCGTGGGTCGCCGCTGTGCGGTCGGAGGTAAAAAATGATGCCCGTTTCCATCACGCCATCTGACGGCTTGTCGTTGAGCATGATTGCGTCGCTTGCCCTGTTTGCACTAGTCAGCTCCATCACCCCTGGCCCCAACAACCTGATGCTTGCCTCGTCGGGTTTGAATTTTGGTGTGCGTCGCACGATGCCGCATATCTTCGGTATTTCGCTTGGCGTGTCGGCCATGCTGATTCTGGTTGGCCTGGGATTGAGCACGGTGTTCCAGACCTGGCCGGTGCTGTATACGGTGCTGAAGTATGTGGGCGGTGCCTACCTGCTGTACCTGGCGTGGTGCATTGGCACGGCCGGCCCGGTGGGCCCGGGGGAAAGTCGCGGCAAGCCTTTCACGTTCCTGCAGGCGGCTGCGTTTCAGTGGATCAACCCCAAGGCCTGGATCATGTCGATCGGCATCATTGCGACCTATACGCCGCAAAACGGGTTCTACGTGAACCTGATGGTGGCGGCCGTGGTGTGTACCTTGGTCAACCTGCCCAGCATCACCTTGTGGGCGGCATTTGGCAGCGCCTTGTCCCGGGTGCTGCGGGCATCGGCTGCGGTGCGGGCGTTCAACGTGTCGATGGCATTGTTGTTGGTGGCGTCGCTGTATCCGCTGGCGCAAGATTTGTTGGTGTCGTTGAAGTAAGCGCAGCAGGCACGACAGACGTAAAAAAAACCGGTGCCGCTTGCGCGACACCGGTTTTTTACTTGGCGGCTAGCTGTTAGCCCGCGCCTTACAACACCGGCGACAACACCGGCTGCTTCGGACGCACATCCAGCTGCTTACCCTTGCGAGCACGCTTGCCCAGATAGACATCCAGCGCCGCACCGTACAGCACATCGTCGGTCTGCTTGTTGCGGTAGATGCCCGATGCCCGCAGACCGGCATCACCGATCGGCACCACCTGCGACAACGAGTCCTTCGGATCCAGATCGATCAGCATGGTGCCGCGTCCGCCGGCACTCAGAATCTTGACCTCTTCCAGCCCGAACAACAGGAAGCGTCCCTTGGCGGTCAGCAAGGCCAGGCGGGTGGCACCTTGCCAGACCGGTACCGGGCGTTGCGGTTGATCGCCTTCTTCCAGCGTCAGGAACTGCTTGCCTGCACGCTGACGGGTGACCATGTCGCCCAGCTTGGTGATGAAACCCAGGCCGCTGCCACTGGTCAGCAGCCAGCGCGAATCGGCGTTGCCCGCGATCATGTGCAGCACGCGCGCGCCGGCTTCGAGTTCGATCATGGTGGTGACGGGCGTGCCGTCACCGCGTGCAGACGGCAAGCTGGACACCGGCACTGAGTACACCCGGCCGTTGCTGGCCAGTGCGATCAGTGAATCGGTGGTGCGGCACTCGAAGGCACCGTACAAGCCATCGCTTGCCTTGAAGGTGAACAGCGATGCGTCGTGGCCGTGGCCTTGGCGTGCACGTAGCCAGCCTTTTTCCGACACGATCACGGTGACGGGTTCGTCGATGACCTTGGCTTCGATGCTGGCGCGTTCGGCAGTTTCGATCAGAGTGCGACGGTCGTCACCATAGGTCTTGGCGTCGGCCTCGATCTCTTTGATGATAGCCTTCTTCAGCGAGCCCGGGTTGGCCAGCAGCTCACCCAGCTTGGCGTGCTCGATGCGCAGGTCGGCCAGTTCCTGTTCGATCTTGAAGCCTTCCAGACGCGCCAGCTGACGCAGGCGCATTTCCAGAATGTCTTCGGCCTGACGCTCAGTCAGGTTGAAGGCTTCCATCAGCGCGGCCTTCGGCTCGTCCGACTCGCGGATGGTACGGATCACCGCATCCACGTTCAGGTAGACGACCATCCGGCCTTCCAGCACATGCATGCGGTCGGCGACCTTGCCCATGCGGTAGGCAGTGCGACGCGTGACGGTGTTGGTACGGAAGGCCAGCCATTCGGTCAGCACTTCACGCAGCGACTTCTGACGCGGACGGCCATCCAGGCCAACCATCACCAGATTGATCGGTGCGCTCGATTCCATCGAGGTGTGCGCAAGCAGCGTGTTGACGAATTCCTCGCGGTCGATACGCGAGCTTTTCGGTTCGAACACCAGACGCACGGCGGCATCTTTGCCGGATTCGTCGCGCACGGTATCCAGCAGGCTGAGCAGGTGCGCCTTGATCTGCTGCTGCTCGGCGCTGAGCGCCTTCTTGCCAGCCTTGATCTTCGGGTTGCTGAGTTCTTCGACTTCTTCCAGCACACGCTGGCCGGTTGCACCCGGCGGCAGTTCGGTAATCACCAATTGCCACTGGCCGCGCGCCATTTCTTCGAACTTCCAGCGCGCACGCACCTTCAGCGAACCACGGCCGCTGCGGTAGATGTTCGCGATGTCTTCCGCAGGCGTGATGATCTGTCCGCCACCCGGATAGTCGGGGCCGGGCAGCAAGGCAAACAGCGCCTCGTCGAGCATGTCGGGTTTCTTCAGCAACGCCACCGCTGCCTGCGCGACTTCACGCAGGTTGTGCGACGGGATTTCCGTTGCCATGCCGACTGCGATGCCGGATGCGCCGTTCAGCAAAACCATCGGCAGGCGCGCGGGCAAGAGCTTGGGCTCTTCCTGCGACCCGTCGTAGTTGGGCATGAAGTCGACCGTGCCCTGGCCCAACTCGTCCAGCAGCAGGCGCGAAATCGGCGTCAGGCGCGCTTCGGTGTAGCGCATGGCTGCCGCACCGTCGCCGTCGCGCGAACCGAAGTTGCCCTGGCCGTCGATCAGCGGGTAACGCAGCGAGAAGGACTGCGCCATGCGCACCAGCGCATCGTAGGCAGCCTGGTCGCCGTGCGGGTGATACTTGCCCAGCACGTCACCCACCACACGCGCCGACTTCACCGGCTTGGCGTTGGCACCCAGGCCCATCGCATCCATGGCGAACAGGATACGGCGCTGCACGGGTTTCTGGCCGTCGCTGACATCAGGCAGGGCGCGGCCCTTCACTACTGAGACGGCGTAGTCCAGGTACGCCTGTTCGGCATAACGCGCGAGCGTGATCGTCGCGCCGTCGTCCTCGGGGGTCGGGTCCGGGGTTGCGTCGAACAACCCGTCTTGGAAATCGCTCATTTAAATATCCACCTCGGCAAGATCGCCCTTCTCTTCCAGCCAGGCGCGTCGCTGCGACGCCTCGCCCTTGCCCATCAACATGTCGAACATTTCGGTCGTCTGCAGGCCACCGACCTCGCCGATACGCACCGGCAACAGGCGTCGCGTGTCGGGGTTCATGGTGGTTTCCCACAGTTGTTCCGGGTTCATCTCACCCAGGCCCTTGAATCGGCCGATGCTCCACGCGGTTTCGCGCACGCCTTCCTTGCGCAGCTTGTCGGTGGCGGCTTCCAGTTCACCGTCGTCCAGGCAATAGATCTTGCGCGCCGGGCGCTTGCCCTGTGCCGGCACGTCCAACCGGTACAGCGGCGGACGCGCCACGAACAGGTGACCGGACTCGATCACTTTGGGGAAGTGCTTGTAGAACAGGGTCAGCAGCAAGACCTGAATGTGCGAACCGTCCACGTCGGCGTCGGACAGGATGCAGATGCGGCCGTAGCGCAAATTGCTCAGGTCCGGCGTGTCATGCATGCTGTGCGGATCGACACCGATGGCCACGGAAATATCGTGGATTTCGTTGTTCGCAAACAAGCGATCACGATCCACTTCCCAGGAATTCAGCACCTTGCCGCGCAAGGGCAGAATGGCCTGGAATTCTTTGTCGCGGCCCATCTTGGCCGACCCACCTGCGGAGTCGCCCTCGACCAGGAAGACTTCGGTGCGTGAGACATCATTGCTTTCGCAATCGGTCAGCTTGCCCGGCAACACGGCCACGCCAGAGCTCTTTTTCTTTTCCACCTTCTGCGTGGCACGCACCCGTGCCTGCGCCTGGCGGATGGCAAGCTCAGCCAGCTTCTTGCCATATTCCACATGGGAATTCAGCCAGAGTTCCAAGGCCGGACGGGCGAAGTTGCCGACCAGACGCACGGCGTCGCGGCTGTTCAGACGTTCCTTGATCTGCCCCTGGAATTGCGGGTCCAGCACCTTGGCCGACAGCACGAAGCTGGCGCGGGCGAACACGTCTTCCGGCAACAGCTTCACGCCCTTGGGCAGCAGGTTGTGCAGTTCGACAAAGCCCTTCACCGCACCGAACAAGCCGTCACGCAAACCAGCTTCGTGCGTGCCGCCGGCGGATGTCGGAATCAGGTTCACGTAGGACTCGCGCACCACGTTGCCTTCTTCGGTCCAGGCAACTACCCAATGTGCGCCTTCGCCTACTGCGAAGGTCTCGTGATCTTTTTGCGCGTACTGCTCGCCCTCGAACATGGGGATGACGAGTTCGGCACCGCCCAGGGCTTCACCCAGGTAACCGCGCAGGCCATGTTCGTAGAGCCAGGTTTGCGTGGTGAAGGTGCTTGCACCGCCGCGTTCGCCAGCTTTTTCGACGCGCAGCGTGACTTTCACGCCGGGCAGCAGCACCGCCTTGCTGCGCAACAGGCGTGACAGCTCGTTCATCGGCAGCGCCGCGCTGTCGAAATACTTGGGGTCCGGCCAGCAGCGCACACGCGTGCCGGATTTGCGACGGGTTTCCGACACCGGCGCAATCGGCTCGATCACGTCGCCATCGGCAAACACCAGACGATGCGCGCCGCCATCACGCCAGACCGTGACTTCCAGGCGGGTGGACAGCGCGTTGGTGACGGATACGCCCACGCCATGCAGGCCACCGGAAAACGCATACGCGCCGCCGTCGGCCTTGTCGAACTTGCCGCCTGCGTGCAGGCGGGTGAAAACCAGTTCCACGACCGGCGCACCCTCTTCAGGGTGCATGCCGACGGGAATGCCCCGGCCCTCGTCCTCGACGGTGACGCTGGCGTCACCGTGGACGGTGACCTGGATGTGCTTGCCGTTGCCCGCCAGCGCCTCATCGGCCGCGTTATCGACGACTTCCTGGATGATGTGCAGCGGGTTTTCGGTGCGGGTATACATGCCCGGGCGCTGCTTGACGGGCTCAAGCCCTTTCAGCACCCGGATAGACGATTCGGTGTAACGCGTAGCCATGACACTCCGGCAGCGATGGAAAACAAGCCGCCATTCTACGGACTACCGGGCGCTTACCCCAGGCCGCAGAGCGCCATCAGCGTTTCCCATTGCAAGATCAGCATGGGATGCTGGTAGGCAGCGAAGCCCGCGCCCAGCACCGCAAGCAGCAGAAAGTAGCCCGCCAGCCGCCAGGGACGCGAAAAAAGCGGCGTATCGGGCGAAGAATCGGCGGGCTTGGGCATGATGGAATCAGCGAGAAAAGAAGCCGGAAATCAAGCGGGCTGCGCAAGCGGGCGCTCACGCACCGGCAGGCACAGCGCAGCGGCAGCAAAAGCCAGGCCCAGGCCAAGCAGCCACACTACCGTGTAACTGCCGGTGGCCACGTACAGCTTGCCGCCCATCCACACGCCCACGAAGCTGCCTACCTGGTGCCCCAGGAACACCACGCCCGACAAGGTGGCGGCGTAACGCATGCCGTAAATCTGCCCGACCAGGCCAATGGTAAGCGGTACCGTACCCAGCCAGACCAGCCCCATGACAGCAGCGAACCCGTACAGCACCATGGGGGTAAGTGGCAGCAGCAACAGCACGCCAATTGCCACGCCCCGCATCGCGTACAAGCCAGCCAGCAGCAGGCGCTTGCTGTAACGGCCACCCATCTTGCCCGCCCACAGCGAGCCGAACACGTTGAACAGGCCGATCAGCGCCAGGGCCGTGGCACCCTGACTGGGGTTCAGGCCTTGATCGACCACATAGGACGGCAGGTGCAGAGTAATGAACGCCGTGTGGAAGCCGCAGACTGCATAGCTCCAGAACAGGAAATGGTACGAAGGATGACGTACCGCCTGACGGATCGCGCCCCACATGGACAGGCCAGCCGTGCCTTCATTGGCAGGCTTGCCAGTCAGCTGGGTAGCCATCGGCAATACCAGCGCCACCATCATCGACAAGGTGAACAAGGCACCCGACCACTGCAAGGCGTCGATCAGGAACTGCCCGGTGGGCACGATCAGGAACTGGCCCAGCGAGCCACCCGCGCTGACGATGCCCAGCGCGGTACTGCGTTGTGACAGGGGAACAGCACGCGCAATCACCGGCAGAATGACCGGGAAGGTGGTGCCCGCCTGACCCAGCCCGACCAGCACGCCTGCGCTGAGATAGAGCTGGACTTCGCTGCCGGCAAAGCGCATCAGTACCAAGCCCAGCGCGTACAACAAGGCTGCACCGGCAATCGTGCGCCCTGCGCCGACGCGATCGGCCAGCATGCCAGCCCCGATCGCGCCAATGCCCCAGGTCAGGTTCTGAATGGCAAAGGCCATTGAAAATACGTCACGGCCCCAGCCGTTTTCCAGCCCGATGGGCTGCATGAACAGCCCGAAGGTGGCGCGCACCCCCATGGCCAGCAGCACGGCCAGCGCCCCGATCACGATCATGCGGGTGGCCGGCGTGCGGCTGGTCGGAGGACTGGCCGGGGGGGCAGAAACGGGGGGAACGACACCAGACATGGGGGAAGCCTTGGGGATTCGGGGAATGTGAAACACGGGGATACTCAGAATCGTACTCCCCGCCGGGCGTCACGGGCCGCGCCCGGTGTTAGAATCGCCACGCGTCGACACGGCGTTTTCCCCAACGCCGTTGCCGTCTCCCCATAGTTCAATGGATAGAACGAGTGCCTCCTAAGCGCTAGATACAGGTTCGATTCCTGTTGGGGGGACCAGACGCACCTGGGTACATTTGCATGCAGCCTGGGCCAGATGCATTAGGTAGGATGCGGCTCCGACTCTTCCGTACGGAGTGCCGATGTCCTTACCCCAAACTCCCCAAGAGCCCCGCCAGGAACACAGTGGCTGGTCCAAGGCGATTCTCGCGCTGGGCGCGTGGGCGGTCGCACCGTGGATCGCGCGTGTAATCACGGTGATTGCGCTATGCGCTGTGGCTATCGTCGCCATTATCTATGGCCGCGGACACTGATTTTGTTCCGGGGCGCTGATGCGCCTGCATGGAAATCAGTCAAAAAAAGGTGCCTCGGCACCTTTTTTCATTACAGCGCCGGTCGCGTCTGGTTTACCCAGCGCTGCACCGATGGGCGCTGCCACTGGTGCGCCGCGTAGGCGGCAAGCCGTGCCGGCACCTGGTCCCCGTGCAACGCCAGGCGGTTGAGCATCACCGCCAGGTCGACATCGGCAAGCGACCATTCGCCGCAGACGTATTCGGCACCGTCGGGCAACAAGGCCTCGGCGGCGGCAAACAGCTTGTCGGCGGCGCGCTGGGCGTCAACGGACAGCGGCTGTCCTTTCTGACCGTAGAACACGACCAGCGTGGATCGCTCTTGCCGGATCGGCACCAGATCGCTGCGCAGCCATGCCTGGATCTGGCGTGCCTTGGCGCGGGCCTTGATCTCCTGCGGATACAGCCGAGCAGCCGGGAACAGTTCGTTCAGATATTCGGTGATGGCCGAGGATTCAGCCAGGGAAAAGTCCCCGTGAATCAAGGTCGGCACGCGTCGGGTCAGTGACACGTTGGCATACGCCGGCGCGTGGTTCATACCTGCACCCAGGTCCACCGTTTCGATATCGAACGGCAACTTGGCCTCGTGCAAGGCCACAAAAACCGACATGGCGTACGGGCTGGTGAACTGTGAATCTACGTAAAGGCGGGCGTCGGACATCGGAGCGATCTCTTGTCTGAATCGAGCATGGGTGGGTCGATGAGCTTACTAAACAATCGATCACCCGCGCCGCTTGCCCCTTATCGGAACAGCCAGATCAGCAAGGACACCAGACCAAGCCCCATCGGCAGCATGATGCCGAACAGGGACAGCCAGCCGAACACCATCCAGCCCGACGCGCCATCTACTTTGCGGGCGGCGCGTTCCATGAAGTAGACAGGGATCAGGCAGAGCGCGGCCGCGATGGCCCAGACAGTCCAGATTTTTCCGATCACGGCAGTGCCCTTTTGCAGAAATGCCCACGGCCAGAGAACTCAGGCGCAGGCGGCGACCGAATCATAGCGGCGAACCCGGCCGCATCGATGCCACAATAGCAATTCATTTTCCTTGCGCATCCGTGCCGCCCGCCATGTCCACCAGCCCGTACTGGAGCGCGCTTACCGCGTCGCTCACGCCCTATGTTCCCGGAGAGCAGCCCCGCATTGACGGTTTGGTCAAGCTCAACACCAACGAAAACCCGTTCCCGCCCTCCCCCAAGGTGCATGAGGCGATCGCGGCAGCCGTTGGTGGATTGGCGCGTTACCCGGACCCCAACAGCACGGATTTCTGCCAGGCAGTGGCTGACTACGTCGGCCTGCCGCTGGATCATGTGTTTGCGGGCAATGGGTCGGACGAAGTGCTGGCGGTGGTATTCCAGGCCTTGCTCAAGCACGAGCAGCCCACGTTGATGCCGGATATCACTTACAGCTTCTACCCGGTCTACTGCCGCCTGTTCGACATCGCCTACCGGGCTTTGCCGCTCAAAGACGATTTCTCGATCGACCTGAATGACTACCTGGTGCCCAACGGCGGCGTGATCTTCGCCAACCCGAACGCACCGACTGGCTGCCCCCTGCCGCTGGCCGACATCGAGGCCTTCCTCCAGAAGCAGACCGATTCAGTCGTGGTGGTGGATGAAGCCTATGTGGACTTCGGTGGTGAGTCGGCATCCAGCCTGGTCAGCCGTTACCCGAACCTGCTGGTGATTCAGACGCTGTCGAAGTCGCGTTCGCTGGCAGGCCTGCGTGTGGGCTTCGCCTTGGGCCAACCGCCCCTGATCGATGCCTTGCAACGTGTGAAGAACAGCTTCAATTCCTACCCGGTGGATCACTTGGCGATTGCCGGGGCGACTGCAGCTATCCACGATGTGGACTATTTCGAACAGACTCGCCAAGCCATCATCGCCACGCGCACGCGGTTGGATGACGCCTTGAAAGCACGTGGTTTCGAGGTACTGCCCTCGGCCACCAACTTCATTTTCGCGCGTCACCCCAAGCACGATGGCAAGGCGCTGGCCGCCGGCCTGCGCGCGGAAAAGGTGCTGGTACGCCGCTTCGATGCACCGCGCATCGATCAGTTCCTGCGCATATCGATTGGCTCGGAAGCCGACACCGATATCTTGTTGCAGGCGCTCGACAAGGTCATGGCAGCCTGAGTTTCACGCAATAACCTGCGAGTGAGCCAGCAGTTATCATTGGCCGATGTTTGGTCTTCCCTGGCTCTCTCCCATCGCGCTCGCCACCGGGTGCCTGCTTGTCGCAGCTGTCGGCGGCGGGCTGGTCTGGCGTCGGCATTATCTGGCCGCGTCACGCCTGCTGATCTACGTGCTGGGCGGCGCGATGTTCGTGGTGTTCGGCCACGACCCTGGCCTGATGTCGCAGCTGGCACTGCCCTTTGTTGCGCTGTTGGTCAGCGCGACGGTGTTGTTGCGGCTGCATGAATCGATCGTCCTGACGATCGGAACGCTGGCCGCTACTTTCCTGATTGGTGTGTGGCGCATCAACGTAGTGGATGCGGTCGATGCAACCTACCCGCTCAGTGACACGGTCCCGTACAACCCGTCTCCTTACGTTGCGCCGCTGGAGTGGCTGTCGTTTGCGTTGACGGCAGCACTGGCGGTCTCGGCGCTTTGTCTGCTGCGCCAGTCCACCAACGACGCCCACAAGCGCGCGATGGCCGCGCATGCAACGCGTCGCCAGGCCGAGGCGCGTGCCCGCCGCGCTGGCGTGGAATTGCGCCAACTGACCGACCGATTGCCCCTGCCCGTCTGTTTGCTGGACCCTAACGGCAAGGTGCTGCACGCCAACCAGGCTTGCCTGACATTGCTTGGCCGATGCGCGGCCGATATTGACGAAGACACCGACGTATTCACCTTGTGGCCGCGAGGCAGTGCCGAATCGGTTGCATCCCACCACATCAAGGCCAGCCGTGGTCGTACCAGTACCTATGTGCTGCCGTTCACCACGCCTGAAGGGGTGCAGTACGAGTTCGAAGCCTGGACCTCGCCCGCGCGCCGGGTAGGTGCGCAGCGCCACGAAACCATGACCATGCTGGTGGACCAGACGGGCCGTCGTCTGGCCGAGCGTGCGCTGGGTGAACACGAGGCGATGTACCGGGCGGTGGTCGAATATGCGCCCCTGGGTATTCTTACGCAGGAAGCGGGGGTGCTCAGTTACGCCAACCCCGCGGCACTGCTGCAACTGGGCGCACAAGATGCGGCTGGTCTGTACGGGCGTCCATTCTGCGATTTCATCGTGCCCGAACAGCGTCACGACGCACATGAACGGGTGAAACCACTGGAATCCGCAAGCGGTTTCATCGAGTTCAGCCCTTTCCGCCTGGAAACCCTGGACGGCGCAATCCGCAATGTCGAACTGGCGGCGGTCAGCATCCCGCGCAACGGGCGCATGTTGACGCAGTTGTTCTGTGTGGACGTGACGGAACGCGAACGTGCCCAGGACATCGTGCGCAAGCTCAATGAAACGCTGGAACTGCGTGTTGCCGAACGCACCAGTGAGCTGGAGGCGTTCACCTCATCGGTGTCACACGACTTGCGCGCACCGATACGTCAGGTGATTTCCGCCACCGACATTTTGCTGCGACGCCTGAGCGGCCAGAGCGACTACGATCCGTTGCCCATGCTGGGCGCGCTAGGTGCCACGGCCAAGCGCATGAGCCAGACCATTGAAGCCTTGCTGGAATTGTCGAGGCTGGGCCGGGCGGGCATTGCCGCCACCACCTTCCCGCTGGAACCGCTGATTCACGAAGTGATTGCCGATGTCTCGGACGCCCGTCGCGAGGTCGAGGTCGACTGGACCTTGGGCGCGTTGCCGCACGTGTATGGCGACCCGCAGTTGATCCGCATGGTGCTGGTCAATCTGATCGACAATGCGGTGAAATTCAGCCGTTATCGTCACCCGGCGCGCGTGAAGATCTGGGCTGATGCCAATGACGAGATGATCACGGTATCGGTACGAGACAACGGGGCGGGATTCGACATGCAGAAGGTCGACAAGCTGTTCGACATGTTCAGCCGCCTGCACTCAAGCACTCAGTTCGAGGGTACTGGTGTGGGGCTTGCGCACTGCCGTCGCATTGTGGAACGGCATGGTGGGCGCATGACCGCGGACGGCCGGCCCGAGGGGGGCGCGACCTTCCGCTTTTCGCTGCCGCGCGAGAAGGCGGCAGCCGCCGCGTCAGCGTACTTGCACGCTTAGGCGGGTCAGCGAGGCAACGCCGACTTCGATCAGATCACCCGGCTTGACCGCGCCCACACCTTCGGGCGTGCCGGTGAAGATCAGGTCGCCAGGTTGCAGCGTGAACAGACCCGACAGGTGTTCGATGACCTCGGCCACGCTCCAGATCAGCTTGGACAGATCGCTCTTCTGGCGGGTTTCGCCATTGACGGTCAGCCAGACATCACCTTGCGTGATTTCGCCGGTATCGACGATCGGGTGCAGTGCAGCGATCGGTGCCGACTGTTCGAATGCCTTGCCCACTTCCCAGGGACGTCCTTGCTTCTTCTGCTCGTTCTGCAGATCGCGGCGCGTCATGTCCAGTCCCACGCCATAACCCCAGATGTGACGCAGCGCGTCAGCAGCCGGGATGTCCTTGCCGCCCAGGCCGATCGCAACGACCAGCTCGGCTTCGAAGTGCAGGTTCTGCGTCTTCGACGGATAGTCCATCGTCACGGTCTCGCCGGGGGCACCGGTGATGATCGCGTCGGCGGGCTTGCCGAAGAAGAAGGGCAACTCACGCCCGGTGAAACCCATTTCCTGCGCATGTTCGACGTAGTTGCGGCCGACGCAATAAATGCGACGGACCGGGAACTGGGACTCGCTGCCGACGACCGGAATGGCGACGATTGGCGCGGGCTCGAAAACATAAGACATGAGACGAACTCCTGGAGACGGAATACCTGGCACACCGGGGTGCGGTGCCGCGCCCCGGTGACGGGTTTACTTGGCGGCTTCGAAGGCCTTCAGACCCGCAACGATCTCGGCGTGGGCGGCTTCCGGGCCTTCCCAGCCCTTGACCTTGACCCACTTGCCCTTCTCCAAGTCTTTGTAGTGCTCGAAGAAGTGCTGAATCTGCATCAGGTATTCCTGCGGCAGATCGTCGGGCTTGTTCCAGTGGTTGTAGATCGGGATCAGCTTGGGCACCGGCACGGCGAGCAGCTTGGCGTCGCCGCCAGCTTCGTCGTCCATCTGCAGCACGCCGATTGCGCGGCAGCGGATGACCGCGCCGACCGACACCGGGTAAGGCGTGATCACCAGCACGTCGACAGCGTCGCCGTCGTCGGCAACGGTGTGCGGGATGTAGCCGTAGTTACACGGGTAGCGCATGGCCGTCATCATGAAACGGTCGACGAACAGGGCACCGGTGTCCTTGTCGACTTCGTATTTGATCGGATCCGAATCTTTCGGGATCTCGATGATGACGTTGAATTCTTCCGGCAACTTGGTTCCGGGACCGACGCGATCAAGATTCATGGCGACCTGATAAACAGTGAATGAGTACGACGCCGTCACATCGTGCCAGTTGCAAAGCCGTTTGAAGAAGGCTTTGCGTCGAACACGCGCTGCGACGCCGAAAAATTGGAAACGCGAAGATTATACGGCGCACCCAGGCTTGGTTTTCCTGCCTGCTGGCTTGAACGGCGCACCACCACGATGTGCGGTGCGCCACCCCTTGGTTCCAGCTGGGTTTACAAGCCGGCCGCGCGATCCGGGCCAGCGAGGTCAAGTGGTTCGACAACCACGTCGGTCAAGGACGGCGCAGCGTCGAGTGTGGGCAGATCGACCAGGGATTCGGTGGCACGCTGCCAATGGCGGCGTGCATCGTCAGGACGGCCAATACGGTCGAACAAGGCCGCCAGCAAGGCATGGGTACGGGGATCGGAACGACTGGCGAGACTGCGTTCCAGGTAGCGCTGCGCAGCCCCCCACAGCTTGCCGTTCAGGCACAGTGCACCCAGCGTCTGCAGCAGATCGGCATCGGTGGGCGATTGCTGCAACCAGGTCTCGGCTTTTTCCAGACGCGGCTTGACCTCGGCGGGCACCGTGCGGGCATAGGCCTGCCACAGTTCACGGGTGGGGTTGGCCTGGATGGCGGCTTCCAGAATGGCACGCGCCCGCACCGGATCACCGCCTTCTTCAAAGGACGCGGCAGCAGCCAGCGCCACTTCAGGCACGATCCGTTCATCGTCTTTCAGATCTTTCCACAAGTCGCGGCGGACCACGTCATCGGACGTGGAACGCAGACGCTCGGTTGCGGCGGCGGCGATCATGCGGTGGCTGGCGGCTGCGTGCAGCGCGTTGCGTTTGGCCAGCGTGCGAGCCAGCTTCAACACTTCAGCCCAATTGCCCAGTTCGCGGTGTGCCCGCAAAGCCAGACGCAACGAGTGCACGTGGCGCTGACCGCCTTCGTGCAGGGGTTCAAGCAAGGCAAGTGCTTCTGCCGGCCGTTGCTGTTCAAGCAGCAATTCGGCTTCCACGATGGACACCGCAGACATCAGTGCCGGATCACCTTCAGCCACGCCACGCACGCGCACCAGCAAGGCGTCGCGGCGCGCGAATTCCTGCATGGCATGGGTCGCCTGGGCCGATGACAACAGCGCCAGCACCTGGCGAACCGGAGTCTTGCTTTGGTCGGCAACCTGCGCCATGTCCCGCTCGGAGCGGGCAAAGCGCCCTTGCAGCAGATGAATCCAGCCCTGTTCCAGGATGGTTTGCTGTTGAGCCTGCACACGCTGTTCACGCCAGGCACGCACACGGGTCGGCAGGCCGGTGGTCCACGCCAGTGCACGCAGCAGCACGTAGGTAGCGGCAAACAGCACGACCAGGAAAAGCACGGCAAGTGTCAGCGACACTTCCACGCGGTACGGCGGCACCAGCAGCGCGACGTTGCCCGAGTAATCGCGCACGGCGATTGCCAGGCCGACCGCGGCCACTACCAGAATGAAGGTCCAGAACCAGGCGCGCATGACTTACCTCGCCGGTTCGGCTGGGGCGTTGCGCGGCAATACGGCGCGCGCCGCTTTCAAACTGTCGCCAATGTCGGGGGCCTGAACGTTCAGATCCACGGCCGACACCTGTTTGAGCAACGCCTGGGCACGCACCGTTTGACGGGCTTCCGGGTCGAAATAACGGTTGAAGCCTTCCAGCACCGCAGCCAGATCGGCGCGCCACGGGCCGTCCTGGCGAGCCAGCAAGGCCATGCGGGCGCTGGTCAGACGCAGCTTCAGGTTTTCGCGCAGCAGGGCTGCCTGTTCAGGGGACACCAGCAACACACCGGGTTGATCGATGCGCTGGATACGAATCAGTTGGTTAGTGTCGCGCAGCAGCGCGTCGCGCCACGGTACGGTCCACGCCACGGTGCGTTGCCACCAACTGGCATCGGCAGGGGCAGCCGGGGCAGCTGCATCAGTCTCGGTTGCCGGTGCATTGCTTGCAGCGGCGCGGCGCGGTTCAACCGAGGCCAGCATCGGCAGGCCGTCAACCGACGCAATCAATTGGTCCAGCTTGCTTGCGGTACCGGTGACGTCCAGCGACGGCAATGCAGCAAGTCGTTGCATATCGCGGGCAATTGTCCGACGGACGGCAGCAAATTGCGGGCGATCGGCACGTGCAAGCCGCGCATCGGCCACTTCCAGGGCAGCGATGGCGCTCTGAATGTTGCCTGCCAGTTGCAGTTGTTGGGCGGCCATCGACAAGGCTTGTTCCACCTCGATCATGGCCCACTCGTCTTCACCACGCGACAGTTGCTGATAAAGCTGTTCAAGCGCAGCCTGCTGGCTTTGCGATTCGACCAGGCGCGCGTCGAGTGCGGCGAGCTTGTCAGCGGCGTCCTGGGCCACGGACAGCGATTGACGGGCGCGGTTCTGCGCTTCGCGTGTCTGGGTGTCCAGCTTGACGTAACGGCTGGCGGATTCGCGACCCACGGCATCGATGAGCTGCTGCTGACGCCATAAGGCGGCACCCAGCGCAATGATCACGATGACGGAGAACACCAGCGCGGCAAACAACCAACGGCTGGATGAGCGTGCGGCGCGAGGCGGACGGCTCGCGCCACCGGGGGCGGCGGGCGATGCCGAGCCTGGCTCGACGATGTCTTTTTCGGAGGCAATCATGCCAATGATTCTATCGCGGCAACCACGGCATCATCGCCCGCTGGGCAGGTTTGCAACACTATCGCTGCGTCCGTCGGTCCGTGCTCGGCGGAAATGGCTTGCCACACGGCGGTCACATGCGCGGCGATCCGGGGATGTGTCACAACGAAGCGCCCCTGCAACCACCAGTCTGTCAGACCGTGCTCACGGGTGCGCGTCAGCAAGGCATCGACGCCTTCGACACTGGTCAGCAACCAGACGGCAGGTGCCTGACGCGCAGCCAGGCCTTGCAGCATTGCACAGGCATGCGGTGCCCAAGGCGCAGGGTCGCGCCGGTACGCGGTGTGGATGCAGACCTCGACCCCGGCGGCGCGCAAACGGCCAGCCAGCCAATCTCGTCCCTGTGTGCCACGCACGATCAGCACCTTTCGCAAGGGGTGCTGGCGTGCCTGCAAAGCATCCCATAAGGCCTCGGAATCGAATTGGGCCGCACACGCGGGCGGCGTGACCAATTCAGACGCCACCCCAAAAGCGGGATGCGCGCGTACCGCCGCTGCGCTACCGGGGCCGACGGTTGCAGCCGCCACATGAGCAGGCCAGACGGCGTCGGGCGCTTCGCGCAAACGTCGATCCAGGAAGAACCGGGCGGCATTGCCGCTGACGAACACCACCAGGTCAACGTCGCTCAACGAAGGCAGTGGTTCCTCGAACGATGCCGTCAGCGTCAATGCAGGCAGGCTGAGCACCTCACGGCCCGTTGCGCGCAGTCGCTCGGCCAAGGCTTCGTTCTGACCAGCCGGCCGGCACAGGATGACCGCCTGGGCGTGCGCCATGTGACCGCTCAGTGCTCGATCGCCAGCGCGGCGAGAATCTCGGCGGCACCGTCGCGCAGCAGTTCATCGGCCAAGCGCAGACCCAGCGCTTCGGCGTCGGCGACTGCAGCACGGCCTTCGCGGCGGATCACCGTGCGGCCGTCCGGGCTGGCCACCAGGGCGCGCAACCAGATCAGGCCATCGGCACCGACTTCCGCATATGCGGCCAAGGGTACCTGGCAAGAGCCGCCCAGCTTGCGCGACACGGCACGTTCTGCGGTTGACGTGGCAGTGGTTGCCGCATCGGCCAGCGGTGCCAGCCAGGCTTCGACATCGGAACGGCCTGCCTTGACTTCGATACCGAGCGCGCCCTGCCCTGCTGCCGGCAGGCTGTCTTCAGGCGACAGCAGACCACGGATGCGGGCACCCAGGCCAAGCCGTTCAAGACCGGCGGCAGCAAGAATGATGGCCGCGTATTCGCCACGGTCGAGCTTGCCCAGACGGGTGTCCAGATTGCCGCGCAGCGGGCGCACCTCGATGTGCGGGAAACGTTCGCGGATCTGCGATTCGCGTCGCAGGCTGGACGTGCCCAGGATGGCACCGGGGGGCAGATCGGCGATCGAAGCATAGGTACTGGACACGAAGGCATCGCGCGCATCGGCGCGTGCCATCACGACCGGCATGGCAAAGGCATCGCCCAGATTGACCGGCACATCCTTGAGCGAATGTACCGCCAAGTCGGCCCGGCCATCGAGCAGCGCGTTTTCGAGTTCCTTGACGAACAGTCCCTTGCCGCCGACCTTGGACAAGGTACGGTCCAGTATCTGGTCCCCCCGTGTGGTCATGCCAAGGATTTCTACATTGCAACGCGGATACAGGGATTGCAGGCGCGCTTGCACGTGCTCGGCCTGCCACATGGCAAGCCGGCTCTCGCGTGAGGCGATGACAAGACGTTCGGGGTCGGGATGAATGACGTGGGACACGGCGAGACGCAGGCAAGGAAAGAGACGGCAGTTTAGCCGCTCTGCCCGGCCAAGCCCCTTGACCCAGCGCATGTGGGCCGGTGGCGGGCACTGACAGCGTGCAATCCAGCCGCTAAGCTGGACGTTTTCCGCGCCGCAGCGCGGCGGCCACCATCCCTTTGAAGCAGGTATTGATGACGACCGACCTCAGCAGCCTTCCCGATTCCGATCATGCATTGCGCGAAGACATCCGCCTTCTGGGCCGGATTCTTGGCGATGTGATTCGCGCCAACGAAGGCGACGACGTTTTCAACACGATTGAAACCGTGCGCCGCACGGCGGTGCGCTTTCGTCGCAACGGCAACAGCGTCGATGGCCGTGCGCTGGAAAAGCTGCTGAACCAGCTGTCACGCGACAACACCAATTCAGTGGTGCGCGCTTTCAGCTACTTCCTGCATCTGGCCAATATTGCCGAGGACCGCGAGCAGAACCGACGACGCCGCGCCCATGCATTGGCAGGCGGTGACGCGCCGCGCGGCAGCCTGGAAAGCGCCGTGACGGAACTGCGCGGCCGGGGTGTGACGCCTGCGCGTATCCGCAAGTGGCTGGGCCAGGCCAGCGTGGTGCCGGTGCTGACCGCGCACCCGACCGAGGTGCAACGCAAGAGCACGCTGGACGTGCACCGCGACATTGCCCGCGTCTTGCAGGACCGCGACGCACCGCACACGGCGGACGAGACGCAGGAACAGCTGCTGTCCTTGCTGGGGCGCATCTCTACCCTGTGGCAGACCCGCATGCTGCGATATTCGCGGTTGACGGTGGCCGACGAGATCAAGAATGCGGTGTCCTATTACCGCAGCACCTTCCTGACCGTGATTCCGCGTGTTTATGCGCATCTGTCGCGGTTGATCAACCGCGATCCGGCCTCGCCCTTCGCCGCGCCTGCGGCCGCGCTGCCGACCTTCCTGCGCATGGGCAGCTGGATCGGTGGCGACCGGGACGGCAACCCGAACGTAGGTGCCGATACGCTGCGCCTGGCCTTGCTGCGTCAGGCTGCGACGGTGTTCGAGCATTACCTGGAAGAGACCCACGCGCTGGGTGCCGAACTGTCGATGACCACCTTGTTGACACAGCCGTCACCGGAATTGGCGGCGCTGGCCGCGAATTCGCCCGACGTGTCGGAACATCGTCGCGACGAGCCGTATCGTCGTGCGCTGGTGGGCGTCTATGCGCGGTTGGGGGCCACCGCCAAAGCACTGGTGGGCAACGTGACGCTGCGACGCACGCCACCCGATGCCGCACCCTACGAATCGCCTGACGCCTTTGCGGCCGACCTGGCAGTGATTGCCGAATCGCTGGTCAGCCACAACAACGCCCCGGTGCTGCGCCTGCGTCTGAATGCCTTGCAGCAGGCCGTGACTGTCTTCGGTTTCCACTTGGCCACGGTGGACCTGCGACAGAGTTCTGACGTTCACGAACGCACCCTGGTCGAATTGTTTTCTCAGGCTGGTGTGGTGGAAGACTATGCCGCGCTGGATGAAGATGCCCGGATTGCCTTGCTGTGCGCCGAGTTGCGCGAGCGTCGCCCGCTGGTGTCACCGTGGATTCAATACAGCGAAGGCACGACCCACGAGCTGGACATCTTCCGCGAAGCCGCGCGCAGCCGGCAGCGCTACGGCAAGGAAGCGGTTCGCCAATACATCATTTCGCACACCGAATCGGTCAGTGACCTGCTTGAGGTGCTGGTCTTGCAGAAGGAAACCGGCTTGGTCGCGGCGGGTGTTGCACCGCAGCCTGAAGACGGGCTGATGGTGGTGCCGCTGTTCGAAACGATTGAAGACTTGCGCAATGGCCCGCGCATCATGGCGCAGTGGATGGACCTGCCCGAGGTGAAGGCGCGCATCAAGCTGTCGCAGGCGCAATCGCAGGAAGTCATGCTGGGTTATTCGGACAGCAACAAGGACGGCGGTTTCCTGACTTCGAACTGGGAGCTGTATCAGGCCGAGCGTGCGCTGGTGGAAGCCTTCCGTACCCGTCATATCCGACTGCGCCTGTTCCATGGGCGCGGCGGCACCGTGGGGCGTGGGGGCGGCTCCAGTTTCGACGCCATTCTGGCGCAGCCGCCGGGCACCGTGGACGGCCAGATTCGTCTGACCGAGCAAGGCGAGGTCATCCAGAGCAAATACAAGGACGCCGAGATCGGCCAATGGCACTTGGAACTGTTGGTGGCAGCCACCCTGGAAGCCAGCCTGGTCAACGCGGATGAAGCGGCCACGGCCGAAGACGCGAACATGGAGCGCTACGCCGACACCATGAAGCTGCTGTCGGACAAGGCCTTCAGCGCCTACCGTGGCCTGGTTTACGACACGCCGGGCTTTGCCGAGTACTTCTTTGCGTCCACGCCGATTTCCGAGATTGCCGGCCTGAACATCGGTTCCCGCCCTGCTGCCCGCAAGTCCACCGGCCGTATTGAGGACCTGCGCGCAATTCCCTGGGGCTTCTCGTGGAGCCAGTGCCGCCTGCTGCTGCCGGGCTGGTTCGGCGTGGGATCGGCGATCGAGTCCTATCTGGCCAAGGGCGCAGGCAAGGGAGCGAACACCAGCGCAGCCGCGCGGGCCGAGCGCGTTGCCCACCTGCGAGACATGGCGCGTGACTGGCCGTTCTTCCGTACCTTGCTGTCGAATATGGAGATGGTGCTGGCCAAGAGCGACCTGGCCATTGCGTCACGGTATGCCGAACTGGTGCCGGATCGCGCCCTGCGCACACGCATCTTCAAACGCATTCGCGAAGAATTCGATCTGACGCTCAGCGCCTTGAAGCTGATTACCGAGCAAGACGAATTGCTGGATGGCAATCCGGACCTGGCCCGCTCGATTCGTGATCGCGTGGCCTATATCGATCCGCTCAATCACTTGCAGATCGAGCTGATTCGCCGTCACCGGGATGCTGCTGCCAAGGCCAGCGGCAAACGCAAGCCACCCGAGGCGGATGAACGACTGCAGCGCGGGATTCACCTGAGCATCAACGGCATTGCGGCGGGGTTGCGCAACAGCGGATAAGTGGCAGGTGCAACGTTTGGGAGCCTGATCGCACAGGTTTGCATCGGCCAGACGGGTGCTTTCAAGACAGGCACTCGTCCACGCTGCCTCTTTTGTGCTCGCTGATTACAAGTCATTGATATGTAAGGAATTTCTCAAACGCCCCACATACTGCCCCCAGCGTTATCCACAGCAGCTGGGGATAACCCGAATATCTGTACGGACGGGCAAACCGTGCTGCGGCTGTGGAAAACTGCAAGTTCCTTGTCCTGCTGAACAGCGCACAAAAAGCAAACGGCCCCGCAGGCTTTCGCCGCGGGGCCGTTTTTTCTACTGCGCCAGGATCAGCGGAACTGCGTCAGCAAGACCGCCGCCACGATGCCGACAATGGCAAGCAGACTCATGACTTGCATCAAGGTCAGACCTGCCTGACGGCGTGGGGATCGATTCAACATAAGCAGACTCCTTCCTGGTGAACCAGCTTCAACCCTTGGCCAGGGCTTCGGCGCGCACCTTGCGGCGTGCGAGCACGCTACCCAGCACCACCACGAACACCGCGCCGAACACGGCAGCCGAGTAGTGGATGATGCTCAGGGTTTGCGGCGTCCAGTCAGGCTTATACAGGTTCTGCACGATGACCGGATCGGTCACCAGCATGCCGCCTGCAATCCAGCCCAGCAAACCACCACCCAGCGTGATCACGATCGGGAAGCGATCGATCAGCTTGAGCACGATCGCGCTGCCCCAGATGATGATCGGGATGCTGACCACCAGGCCGAAGATCACCAGACCAAGCTGGTGCTCCGGGTCGGCGTTCTGTGCTGCACCGGCGATCGCGATGACGTTGTCCAGGCTCATCACGAAGTCGGCGATGATGATGGTCTTGACGGCGGCCCACAGGTTGGCGCTGCCTTCAATGTTGTCATGCGAATCGTTTTCCGGAATCAGCAGCTTGACGCCGATCCACAGCAGCAGGACTGCGCCCACCAGCTTCAGGAACGGAATCTGCAGCATGGTCACTGCAAACGAAATCAACACCACGCGCAAGATGATGGCGCCTGCGGTTCCCCACAGAATGCCCTTCACGCGCGTGTCTTTGGGCAGGTTGCGGCAAGCCAGGGCAATCACCACGGCATTGTCACCACCCAGCAAAATATCGATCAGAATGATCTGGAACACCGCGCCCCAGTGCATCCCTTCCAAGTATTCAAGCATCCGGTCCTCCTGGACTTCGAATTAAAAACCGCCGACCCGCTGTCTTGCGACGGCGGGCCGGCGGTATGGCACCGCCCCAACAGGCACGGTGGAGCAACGTAGCACGCTGCCCGAACGCCGGGAATTGGTGCTCCCCCCGCGGAAAGCACCAAACCCGGGTTATTACATGACGGACTTCAGCAACTTGGCCAGTTCCGACGGGTTCTTGGTCGTGCGGATACCGCACGCTTCGAGCACGTCGAGCTTGGCTTGTGCGGTGTCATCACCACCAGCGATCAGCGCGCCGGCGTGGCCCATGCGCTTGCCTGCCGGTGCGGTAACGCCCGCGATGAAGCCAACCACCGGCTTCTTCATGTTGTCCTTGGCCCAACGTGCCGCGTCAACTTCGTCCGGGCCGCCGATTTCGCCGATCATGATGACGGCGTCGGTTTCCGGGTCATTGTTGAACAGTTCCAGCACGTCTTTGTGCTTCAGACCGTTGATCGGATCGCCACCGATACCGACGGCGCTCGACTGGCCCAGGCCCAGTTCCGTGACTTGTGCCACGGCTTCATAGGTCAGGGTGCCCGAGCGGCTGACGATGCCGATGCGGCCCTTGCGGTGGATGTGACCGGGCATGATGCCGATCTTGATTTCGTCCGGCGTGATCAGGCCCGGGCAGTTCGGTCCCAGCAGCAGGGTCTTCGAACCGGCAGCGGCCATCTTGGCCTTCAGTTCGGCCATGTCACGGACCGGGATGCCTTCGGTAATGCAGATCACCAGTTCCAGTTCGGCCTGGACGGCTTCCCAGATGGCGGCGGCAGCACCTGCCGGCGGCACGTAGATCACCGACACGGTGGCACCGGTTTCGACAGCGGCGTCTTTGACGCTGGCGAAAATCGGGATGCCTTCGAAATCTTCGCCGGCCTTCTTGGGGTTCACGCCAGCAACGAACGCAGCCTTGCCGTTCGCGTAATCACGGCAGCCGCGGGTGTGGTACTGGCCCGTCTTGCCGGTGATGCCTTGGGTGATGACTTTGGTATCTTTGTTGATCAGAATCGACATGTAGCGAATTCCCGGTATCTATTACTTGGCGGCAGCTGCGGCAGCGGCAACGACCTTGGTGGCCGCTTCGGCCATGCTGTCGGCGCTGATGATCGGCAGGCCCGATTTGGCCAGCAGCTCTTTGCCCAACGCTTCGTTGGTGCCCTTCATGCGGACCACCAGCGGCACCTTCAGGTCAACGGCGCGGCAAGCGGTGATCACGCCTTCGGCGATGACGTCGCAGCGCATGATGCCGCCGAAGATGTTCACCAGGATCGCCTTGACGTCCGGGTTCTTCAACATGATCTTGAAGGCTTCCGTGACCTTCTCGGCGGTTGCACCGCCGCCCACGTCCAGGAAGTTGGCCGGCTCGCCGCCGAACAGCTTGATGGTGTCCATGGTGGCCATGGCCAGGCCTGCGCCGTTGACCAGGCAGCCGATGTTGCCTTCCAGCTGGATGTAGGCCAGGTCGAACTTGCTGGCTTCGATTTCAGCCGGATCTTCTTCGGCCAGGTCGCGGTAAGCAACGATGTCCGGGTGACGGAACAGCGCGTTCGGATCGAAGTTGAACTTGGCGTCCAGGGCGATGATGTCGCCGCTGCCGGTCAGGATCAGGGGATTGATTTCGGCCAGCGAAGCGTCGGTCTCTTGGTAGACCTGATACAGCTTCTTCAGTTGGTCGACGGCTTGCGGCACCGAAGCTTCCGGCACGCCAATACCGCGGATCAGGGTGGCTGCATCTTCGTCGGTCAGGCCGACGACCGGGTCAACGAAGACCTTCAGAAGCTTTTCCGGCGTGTTGTGCGCCACTTCTTCGATGTCCATGCCGCCTTCGCTCGACGCCATCACGCCGATCTTTTGCGTGGCGCGGTCGGTGACGATACCGATATACAGTTCTTTCTTGATGTCCGCGCCTTCTTCGATCAGCAGACGGCCAACTTTCTGGCCTTCCGGACCGGTCTGGTGCGTGATCAGTTGCATGCCAAGGATTTCATTGGCAAGCGTGCGCACTTCTTCGATCGAGCGGGCCAGCTTGACGCCGCCGCCCTTGCCACGGCCACCGGCGTGGATCTGGGCCTTGACGACCCATACCGGGCCGCCAAGCTTTTCGGCTGCTTCAACGGCCTCATCGACCGAGAATGCGGGGAAGCCGCGCGGAACGGTAACGCCAAACTTCTTGAGAAGCTCTTTGCCCTGGTACTCGTGGATTTTCATGCGGAGCCTTCGCTGTCAGGGGAATGCGGTGAAAAAGCCGCTACGATCGGCCAGATGTCCGGCAGACCCCGCCGCATTGCGCCAGGCAGGCGAAACACGTCGGGACGTAACGACAAACGGGGATGCCGGGGATGCACTAGGCGAACCGGCGACTGAGAAGAAAACGGGATTTTTTGCAAGGATGCCGGGCTGCTTCGACACGACCGGTTCCTGCCGCCAGATCGACACGCGCACGCCAGGGGCCAGCGCAGGGCGGCCATTGGAAAGCGGAGCAGACAGGAAGGTCGAGGAGCGGACCATGAAGAAAAATCTTGAGCCTGAAAGAAACGCGGCGCGAAGGCCGGTCCATATGCCAAGGAAGTCAGTACACCGGTAAACGTGATACACGTTGACACAGAACGACCTAGTAAAAACCCTGAAAACATCTTGGTGCAGTGCCGCAACAGTTTCAGGGTGAATCAGGTCGATCAGTGACATCCGTACGCTTGCGAGCGGGTGCCATGCACCGCTTGGACAGGTGTCCGGCGCAAGAAAAAGCCACTGATCAAGCTGCGACCAACGTCTTCGTATTCCTGTCCGGGCCTTGTCTGTGCCTTATAAGCCTCGGGTTGGAGTGTTATCCGAGTCTTATATATGACACTGCGGGCCGACGACCTTCTCGCATGGGCGAAAAATCCCGAAGAGTATAACGCACCGCCCGCATTGCTACCTGGTTACCCCTAGGCCAAGACTGCCATGCAGGCGTCATCTTGACGTGCTGACACGCGTCAGTTTTCGTCCTCGCCACCGCCCAGAACCCGCCGGATGACATCTTGCGAAAACCCTCGCGCGGCAAGAAACCGGGCCTGCTTGGCCCAGGTTTCGCGATCGGGAGGCACGGCACCGAAGCGCTTGCTCCAGACCGTCTGGGCACGCACGAATTCCGACGCCTGGAGTTCAGGTTTGACGGCCGCAATCTCGGCCTGGTCGATCCCGTGCTGACGCAGCTCCTGGATGATGCGTGAGGTTCCCTGGCGGGAAGCACGCCGGTGCACCACGCTTTGCACGAAGCGCGAAGTGGACATCCACCCTTCCCGCGTGAGCGCATCCAGCACCGCTTCGATTTCATCGCGATCATCGGACCATCGCCCCAGCTTGCGGGCGAGCTCGAAGCGGCTGTGTTCACGGCGCGACAGGTAATCGGCCGCACGCATTTTCAGCGACGGACCATCGGGGCGCGTGGGTTTTTTAAGGACAGGCTGCTGGCTTGAGCGGGTGAAGCCATCGATCACGACGGGTTCAGGCTGTGGCAAACCGCGTTTGCGTGCCTTTTGCTCGCTGGAACGACTGAAGCCGCCATTGTCGGCGGCCTGAGACGATTGCTTGCGAGCACTGGAGCCGAAACTGCCGCTGGATTTTCTTTCCGATGGGGCATCGGAGTCCCGACGGGACGCCTGGCTGGATGTTCCGAACGATGTTCCAGCGGACTTTCCGAATGAAGCCCCAGCCCCCCCTACAGGCGACGCTCCACCAGACCCCTGATTGGACGTTCGGGCAAAAGCTCGCGCAGGTGTCTGCGTTCGCCCAGCTGTCTGACCAGATTCCTGACCGGAAGTCCGGCCAAGAATCTGTTCGAACGGCTCGTCGTCGTCCTCATCCTCGTAAATGCGACGACCGGGCGCGGACGGCCAACCCGGACGGGCAGGCCGTTCGCCGCTCACTCTGCCGTGCCTTCGGCAGCGACGGCCTTGCCGGCAGCGCGCGCTGCCACACCGAGCTGTTCACGCACACGGTTTTCGATCTCGTAGGCCATGGCGGTGCGATCCTTCAGGAATTCGCGCGCATTGTCCTTGCCTTGTCCGATGCGTTCGCCGTTGTAACTGAACCAGGCACCCGACTTTTCAACGATGCCGGCTGTCACGCCCAGGTCGATGATTTCGCCTTCGCGCGAGATGCCCGCGCCGTACATGATGTCGAATTCGGCACTCTTGAACGGCGGCGAGACCTTGTTCTTGACGACCTTGACGCGGGTTTCGTTACCCACGACCTCATCGCCCTTCTTGATCGAACCGGTACGACGGATGTCCAGGCGAACCGATGCGTAGAACTTCAGTGCGTTGCCGCCCGTGGTGGTTTCGGGGTTGCCGAACATCACGCCGATCTTCATCCGGATCTGGTTGATGAAGATGACCATGCAGTTGGTACGCTTGATGGTGGCGGTCAGCTTGCGCAGAGCCTGGCTCATCAGACGGGCTTGCAGGCCCGGCAGCGAGTCACCCATTTCGCCTTCGATTTCAGCCTTCGGTGTGAGCGCGGCAACCGAGTCGATCACGATCAGGTCGACCGAGCCCGAGCGCACCAGCGCGTCGGTGATTTCAAGCGCCTGCTCACCCGTGTCCGGCTGCGAGATCAGCAGGTCGGTCAGGTTCACGCCCAGCTTCGATGCATACGACACGTCGAGTGCGTGCTCGGCGTCGATGAAGGCGCAGGTACCGCCGAGCTTCTGCATTTCGGCGATGACTTGCAGCGTGAGCGTGGTCTTGCCCGAGGATTCCGGGCCGTAGATTTCGATCACACGGCCGCGCGGCAGGCCGCCGACGCCCAGTGCGATGTCCAGGCCCAGCGAGCCGGTGGACACGACCTGGATGTCATGTTCGACTTCGTTGTCGCCGTAGCGCATGACCGAACCCTTGCCGAACTGCTTCTCGATCTGGGCGAGCGCGGCGGCAAGCGCCTTGGATTTCTCTGCCGTGGCCGCGGCTGCAGCGGCGGCAGCTGCCTTGGAGGCCTTGGTGTCTTCCATGTATCGTCCTTTGAGATGTCGGGCTGTTCAGCCCAAGGGTTCAGTCTGGATTTCGGTCAAGCCGTACGGTGTGCTTGCGGATGACCAGGCCAACTACCTGGTTCTGCCAACAAGACATCTGCGTCGGGCCCGAATTATGTCATCGGCCACCACTGTATAAAAAAACAGTGTGGATAGCAAGGTCCTGGTGGGATCTGCACCACAAGGAACCGGTCTACCCCAGGTACGGCCCGTATAGCCAGTCTCAAGTCCCCCTCGTACAATTCGTACCATGCGCATACTTATCGCCGAAGATGACAGCATTCTTGCCGACGGACTGTCGCGTTCGTTGCGTCAGAACGGCTATGCGGTTGACGCCGTCCATGACGGGGCGTCTGCCGATGCGGCACTCGCTGCCCAGCCCTTTGACCTGCTGATACTGGATATCGGCCTGCCCAAACTCAGTGGGCTGGAAGTGTTGCGGCGCATGCGCGCTCGCAATTCGCACATGCCAGTACTGATATTGACGGCGGCCGACAGCATCGAGCAACGGGTCAAAGGCCTGGACCTGGGTGCCGACGATTACATGGCGAAACCTTTTGCCCTGTCCGAACTGGAAGCCCGCGTGCGCGCGCTGACCCGACGGGGCGCAGGCGGCGGTCCTGCCGTATTGCGACACGGTCGTCTGTCTTTCGATCAGGTCGGCCGGGTCGTCACCGTGGATGAACAGGCGGTGGAACTATCGGCGCGCGAAGTCAGCCTGCTGGAAATCCTGTTGCAGCGCAGTGGCCGCATGGTCAGCAAGAAACAATTGGTCGATCACTTATGCGAATGGGGCGAGGAAGTCAGCACCAATGCCATTGAGGTTTATGTACATCGCCTGCGCAAGAAGCTGGAGCCCGGCGTGAAAATCGCCACTGTGCGTGGACTGGGTTATTGCCTGGAACGCGATACCACCCAGGCCAGCGCATAAAAAGCGGGTCGTGCGCCCGCTTTAGGCACCCCAGCCTTTTGACCAAGGCCTGGCCCCGCCTCCGTTCTGCCGTTTTCGCTCTCCCCAGCCCCGCCTTATACCGCTGCGCGCCCTTTCCGCCCAACCTAGTCTGCTGAACCTTGCCTGTTGAACTCCTCCCGCTGATTTTGCCCCCCGCGCCACCGCACGGGTCCAACCCGCACGGGCCTACCCACTTGGGCGGGGAACTCAATCAGGAGGCGCTCGCCGCGTTGCGGCAAGGCTCGGTCGGCCCGACCTTCGAGCCGCCGCAGCGCTCGCTGTTCGGCGAAATCCTGGATTGGATGCTGGCACCGCTGTTCCTGCTGTGGCCCATGAGCGTGGCGATCACCTATGTGGTGGCGCAAGCCATTGCCAACGCGCCGTATGACCGTGGCCTGGCCAACAACGTGCTGGTTCTGGCGCAGCAGGTGCGCCAGGTCGATGGTCGCGCCAGCCTGCGCTTGCCCCTGCCCGCCACCGACATGCTGCGTGCCGACGCCACCGACAGCGTGTTCTATCTGGTACTGGGCAGTCGGGGTGAACACCTTGGCGGGGATCGCGAACTGCCCTTGCCGCCTGAGCTTGAACCGCCATTGCCAGGCGTGATCCAGTATCGCGACGATGTGCTGCGCGGTTTTGGTATCCGCATCGCCTATACCTGGGTGGACTTGCGCGGTACGGATGGCGCACAACCCGCCTTGGTCCAAGTGGCCGAAACCCTGGAAAAACGCGCCCAGCTTGCCAACGAGATCATCAAGGGCGTGATCATCCCGCAGTTCATCGTGCTGCCGGTGGCGGTGCTGCTGGTGTGGTTCGGGCTGTCACGCGGCATTGCCCCGCTCAATGCCTTGCAGGCGCGATTGCGCGCGCGCCGCCCGGACGACCTGTCGCCGATCAACGAGCGCGAAGCCCCCCAGGAAATCGCCCCGCTGGTTGCCGCCATGAACGATCTGCTGGCGCGCCAGGCGGCCAACGTCCAGGCACAGCGCCGGTTTGTGGCCGACGCTGCGCACCAGATGAAAACCCCGCTGGCGGGTTTGCGCACCCAGGCCGAACTGGCGCTGCGCAATGCCAGCCCCGAAGACATGCAAGCCAGCCTGCGCCAACTGATCACCAGTTCGGAACGCACCACCCGCTTGGTGAACCAGCTGCTGGCCTTGGCCCGCGCAGAAGATCCCGGCCGCAGCCGCGCTGGTTTCGTTGATGTCGATATGCAAGGCATTGCGCGCGATCAGACGCTCAACTGGGTGGCCGAAGCCATGAACCGGCAGATCGATCTGGGCCTGGAAAGTGACGAGACACCCTTGCAGGTCGAAGGCAATCCCCTGCTGCTGGCAGAACTGCTGAACAACCTGATCGACAACGCGCTGCGCTACACCCCCGCCGGCGGGACGGTCACGGTTCGTCTATATGGGGAAGGCGATCAGGTCGTCCTGGAAGTCGACGACTCAGGCCCTGGCATCCCCGAAAGCGAACGGCTGCGGGTGTTCGACCGCTTCTACCGGATTCTGGGCACGACAGCCGACGGCAGCGGCCTGGGCCTGGCCATCGTGCGCGAAATCGCCCTGCGACACGGCGGAAGCGTGACGATTGCGGGAAACTCCCAAGAACCGCAGTCGAACCAGCCGGGAACCCGCATGATCACTCGCTTTCCGCGCTTTTTGCCCTCGGCCTGAAACGGCCTGACAGCCGCGTTCAGCATTTCGTAAGCACATCGTCAGTATCGAGTCAGACACCCTTCCTACTCTGTCTTCAGTCTGGCCCTGCCGGGTCGGGAAGGCTCCGCAATTCCAACACTATCAAGCGGAATCGAATCCAGGGAGATGGATGTCATGAGCACAATCAGCGCCCGTGCGGACGCAAGCGGTCAGCCGCGTCCGATGACCAAGGAAGAGCGAAAAGTGATTTTCGCTTCGTCATTAGGCACGGTTTTCGAGTGGTACGACTTTTATCTATACGGTTCGCTCGCGGCGATCATTGCACGCCATTTCTTCTCGGGCGTGAATGAAACTGCAGCATTCATCTTTGCCTTGATGGCCTTCGCGGCCGGTTTTGCCGTTCGACCCTTCGGTGCACTGGTATTCGGTCGCCTGGGTGACCTGGTTGGCCGCAAGCACACCTTCCTGATCACCATCTTGCTGATGGGCGTGTCCACCTTCCTGGTGGGTATCTTGCCGGCTTACGCCTCGATTGGTATCACTGCCCCGATCATTCTGATCGTGCTGCGGCTGGTCCAGGGCCTGGCGCTCGGTGGCGAGTACGGTGGCGCAGCAACCTACGTTGCCGAGCACGCGCCGCACGGCAAGCGCGGTTTCTACACCAGCTGGATCCAGACTACCGCCACGCTTGGACTGTTCCTGTCCCTGCTGGTGATCCTGGGCGTTCGCACCTGGCTGGGTGAAGATGCCTTCATCGCCTGGGGATGGCGCATTCCGTTCCTGGTGTCGATCGTGCTGCTTGGCATTTCCGTCTGGATCCGCCTGCAACTGAGCGAATCGCCTGCCTTCAAGCGCATGAAGGAAGAAGGCACGGTCTCGAAGGCACCGCTGAAGGAATCCTTCGGTCAGTGGGGCAATCTGAAGCTGGTGCTGCTGGCACTGTTCGGCCTGACCGCTGGTCAAGCCGTGGTCTGGTACACGGGACAGTTCTACGCGCTGTTCTTCCTGACCCAGACACTGAAGGTAGAGGCGACCACCGCCAATATCTACATTGCCATCGCGCTGCTGCTGGGTACGCCGTTCTTTGTGGTGTTCGGGATTCTGTCTGACAAGATCGGTCGCAAACCGATCATTCTGGCGGGCTGCCTGCTGGCCATCCTGACCTACTTCCCGGTGTTCAAGGCGATTACGCACTACGCCAATCCGGCACTGGAAACCGCCCAGGCCAATGCGCCGGTAGTGGTGGTGGCCGACCCGAAGACCTGCTCATTCCAGTTCAACCCGGTCGGCACCGCGCAGTTCGTCACGTCTTGCGACCTTGCCAAATCCTTCCTGGCAGCCAATTCGGTCAACTACGACAACCAGGCGGCTGCGCCGGGAAGCGTGGCGCAGATCAAGATTGGCGACAAGGTCATCACGTCCTTTGAAGGTCGTGGCCTGTCGGCAGACGAGCTGAAGACACGCACGGCAGACCTGCGCAAGAACCTGACCGATGGCATTCGCGCCGCAGGCTACCCGGCCAAGGCAGACCCGGCGAAGATCAATCCCGTGGTCACGGTTGCTTTGCTGACCTACCTGGTCTTGCTGGTAACGATGGTGTACGGGCCGATTGCGGCGATGCTGGTGGAAATGTTCCCGACGCGTATCCGCTACACCTCAATGAGTCTGCCGTATCACATTGGTAACGGTTGGTTCGGCGGGTTCCTGCCCACGACCTCGTTTGCCATCGTCGCGGCCACCGGCAATATCTATAGTGGCCTGTGGTATCCGATCGTGATCGCTGCCATGACCTTGGTGATCGGCACGCTCTTCGTACGAGAAACCAAGAACAATCGCATCGAAGACTGATCTTTCTTGCGCCAGACCGTCCGTCGGCAAGCCCGGCGGACATTGAACGGCCCCCGACGGCCCCCGCTTGGGGGCCGTTTTTTTACACTTGTTTAGATACATTCATGGATGTATATTTCAACTCCTGCCATGGCAGCAATATTGACGCCGCCTTTGCCGCACTGCACCATTCAATACCTACACTGGCTCAGTCATCCTTCAGCAAGAAAGGGTGGCGTATCGTCATTGGCCATTACCGATTCCGTTTATTTTCCCGAGGCGTTTGATGCTCGTTCCCCGACACACTCTGCGACTGACCACGGCAGCCTGCCTGGTTGCTCTGACCACTTTGGCCGCATGCGGCAAAAAGGCGGAGCAAGCGCCTGCTGCCCCGCCAGCCCCCGTGAAAGTGGGCGTGGTCACGCTGCAACCCCAGCAATACGCCTTGAACAACGAACTGCCTGGCCGGACTTCCGCCTTTGTGGTGGCAGAAGTGCGCCCGCAGGTAGGCGGCGTGATTCAAAAGCGCCTGTTCACTGAAGGCACGGACGTCAAGGCCGGCCAACAGCTCTATCAGATCAATCCCGAGGTCTATCAAGCTTCGCTGGAAAGCGCGCGTGCGTCGCTGGCCCGGGCGGAAGCCAATGTGGCCGCCACCTCGTCGCGCGCCAAGCGCTACCAGGAACTGGTGGCAATCAACGCCATCAGCAAGCAGGAATTTGACGACACCAGCGCCACGCTGAAGCAGAACCAGGCCGATGTAGCCTCGGCGCGTGCAGCGGTGGAATCGGCACGCATCAATGTGGCCTACACCCGCGTGACCGCACCGATCTCCGGTCGCATCGGCATGTCGACGGTGACCCAGGGTGCGCTGGTCACGGCGAACCAGACCAACGCGTTGACGACTATCCATCAACTTGATCCCATCTACGTTGATCTTTCTCAATCAAGCACGCAATTGTTGAAGCTGAGACGTGATCTGGCTACTGGCAAGCTGCAAAGTGCCGGCCAGGACAAAGCGCGGGTGAAGCTGGTGCTGGAAGACGGCACCGTCTACGGCCAGGAAGGCGAGCTGCAATTCGCCAGCGTCGTGGTCGACCCGACCACCTCGGGCGTGACGCTGCGTGCCGTGTTCCCGAATCCGAAGCAGGAATTGCTGCCGGGCATGTTCGTGCGCGCCCGCCTGACCGAAGCGGTCGATGACAACGCCCTGCTGGTACCGCAGCAAGGCGTCACGCGTGACCAGAAGGGTCGTCCGACAGCACTCGTCGTCAACGCCGAGAACAAGGTCGAAATTCGCCAGCTCGAAGCCGGCCAGGCTGTTGGTGACAAGTGGGTGATCCAGTCTGGCCTGAAGGCTGGCGACCGCGTGATCGTCGAAGGCGTGCAACGCGTGAAGGCGGGTGCCACGGTTGAAGCGGTTCCTGCCGCGATTGCCGCCCCGGCTGCTGGTACGCCAGCGCCTGCGGCCGCCCCGGCCACGCCGGCTCCCGCGCCGACGAAATAAGGAATCGCGTTCATGGCAAAATTTTTCATCGATCGGCCCATCTTTGCGTGGGTGATCGCCATCGTCATCATGCTCGCGGGCGTGCTGGCGATCACCACCCTGCCGGTATCCCAATACCCGCAGATCGCGCCGCCCAAGGTCCAGATCAACGCCACCTACCCGGGTGCGTCGGCCAAGACCCTGGAAGACACGGTCACCCAGGTGATCGAGCAACGCATGAACGGTATCGACGGCCTGCGCTACATGGCCTCGACCAGCGATTCGTCGGGTACGGTACAGATCACGCTGACTTTCGAAGCGGGCACCAACCCTGACATCGCCCAGGTGCAGGTGCAGAACAAACTGCAACTTGCTACCGCCTTGCTGCCGCAGGAAGTGCAGCAACAAGGTATCCGGGTGTCCAAGGCCAGCGCGGGCTTCCTGATGGTGGCCGCCTTCGTGTCGACCAATGGCACGCAAGGTCGTGACGACCTGTCCGACTACGTGGCCGCCAACGTGCAGGACCCGATCAGCCGGGTGCCGGGCGTGGGTGACATCACCCTGTTCGGTTCGCAGTACGCCATGCGGATCTGGCTCGATCCGACAAAGCTCAACAGCTACAAGCTGACCACGGGTGACGTGCGCACTGCGCTTACCTCGCAGAACGCGCAGATCTCGGTCGGTCAATTGGGCGGCGCGCCGGCAGTGCCGGGCACGCAATTGAACGCGTCGATCAACGCCCAGAGCCGTCTGCAGACCGTCGAGCAATTCGGCAACGTGATCATGCGTGTGAATCAGGACGGCTCGCAGGTTCGCCTGCGTGACGTCGCGCGCATTGAACTCGGTGCAGAAAACTACGGCTTCGACAGCAAGTTCAACGGCCAGCCCGCAGCCGGTTTTGCCATCAACCTGGCAACCGGTGCCAACGCGCTGAACACGGCGTCGGCAGTGAAGGCACGCTTGAAGGAATTGAGCGAATTCTTCCCAACCGGGATGGAAATCCGTTATCCGTATGACACCACGCCCTTCGTGAAGATTTCCATCGAAGGCGTGATCCAGACACTGGCCGAAGCAATTCTGCTGGTGTTCCTGGTGATGTACCTGTTCCTGCAGAACTTCCGCGCCACATTGATCCCGACGATTGCGGTGCCCGTGGTGCTATTGGGTACCTTCGGGGTGCTGGCGGCGGCCGGGTTCTCCATCAATACCCTGACCATGTTCGGCATGGTGCTGGCCATCGGGCTATTGGTGGACGATGCCATCGTGGTGGTGGAAAACGTCGAGCGGGTGATGGCGGAAGAAGGCTTGTCGCCAACCGAAGCTACGCGTAAATCGATGGGCCAGATTACCGGCGCACTGGTGGGTATTGCGCTGGTGCTGTCTGCAGTGTTCGTGCCGATGGCCTTCTTCGGTGGCTCGGTGGGCGCGATCTATCGCCAGTTCTCGATCACGATCGTGTCGTCGATGGCACTGTCGGTGGTGGTGGCACTGACGCTTACGCCTGCGCTGTGCGCAACCATGCTCAAGCCGATTCCGAAGGGCCATCACGGTGCCAAAAAGGGCTTCTTCGGCTGGTTCAACCGCAATTTCGACCGCGCCACAGCCAAGTACGAAGCCTCGGTCGCGCACATTCTGCGTCGTGGCATCCCTTACCTGGTGATGTATCTGGTGCTGGTCGGTGGCATGGTGTTCCTGTTCACCAAGCTGCCCAGTTCCTTCCTGCCTGATGAAGATCAGGGGATTCTGTTCACGCAGATTCAGCTGCCGGCCAATGCGTCGATGGAACGCACGCAAGGCGTGGTGTCGCAGGTAGAAAAGCACTATATGGAGAACGAGAAAGACAACGTCAACTCGATCTTCACGGTAACCGGCTTCAGCTTCGCCGGCCGTGGCCAGAACATGGCGATCGGCTTCGTGAGCCTGAAAGACTGGAGCCAGCGCAAGACGCCCGAGTCCAAGGCAGGCGGTATCGTCGGCCGGGCAATGGGTGCGTTCTCGCAGATTCGCGACGCCTCGGTGTTCGCCTTCCCGCCGCCAGCCATTATTGAACTGGGTAACGCCACCGGCTTCGACTTCATGCTGCAAGACCGTGCCGGTCTGGGTCACGAAGCACTGATGCAGGCGCGTGGTCAGTTGCTGGGCTTGGCGGCACAGCAGCCGGGCGTGCTGAGTCAGGTGCGTCCGAACGGCATGGACGACACACCGCAGTACCAGGTTGACGTCGATTTCGAGAAATCCAGCGCGCTGGGCATCGCGGTCAGCGACATCAACGCCACCTTGTCGACGGCATGGGGCGGCGCGTACATCAATGACTTCATCGACAAGGGTCGCGTGAAGAAGGTGTACCTGATGGCAGACGCGAAGTTCCGCATGCTGCCAAGCGATCTGGACCGCTGGTACGTGCGCAACAACCAGAACGAGATGGTGCCGTTCTCGGCATTCGCCACCGGACGCTGGGTCACGGGTTCGCCCAAGCTTGAGCGTTACAACGGCGTGTCGTCGATCCAGATCCAGGGCTCACCTGCTCCGGGCGCAAGCTCCGGGCAGGCACTGAACGCGATGGAAGCCTTGATGAAAGAACTGCCGCCGGGCTTCGGCTTCGAGTGGACGGGTCTGTCCTACGAGGAACGTCTGTCGGGTTCGCAGGCACCGCTGCTCTACGGTATTTCGCTGCTGGTGGTGTTCCTGTGCCTGGCCGCACTGTATGAAAGCTGGTCGATTCCGTTCTCGGTGATGCTGGTGGTGCCGCTGGGGGTCTTCGGGGCCCTGGTGGCTGCGACCGGACGCGGGCTGTCCAATGACGTGTACTTCCAGGTGGGGCTGTTGACGACCATCGGTCTGTCAGCGAAGAACGCGATTCTGATCGTGGAATTTGCCAAAGACCTGTACGAAGACGGCAAGGGCCTGACGGAAGCCACGCTGGAAGCCGTCCGCATGCGTCTGCGTCCGATTCTGATGACCTCGCTTGCGTTCATTCTGGGCGTGTTGCCGCTGGCCATCAGTACCGGCGCGGGCTCGGGCAGCCAGAACGCCATCGGTACCGGCGTGATGGGCGGGATGATTGCCGCAACGGTATTGGCCATCTTCTTCGTGCCGCTGTTCTTCGTGGTGATTCTGCGCACCTTTACCAAGGCCAAAGATCGGCCGAACCATGATGCCCCGCTCGCCGCAGGCACCAAGGATGTCTAAGATGATCAAACCGTTTGCGCCCCTGGTGCTGGTGCTGGCCTTGAGCGCGTGCTCGCTGGCACCGCGCTACGAACGACCGGAAGCGCCGGTCGGCTCCACCTGGCCCACCGGACCGGCTTACAACTCCGCCGCAACCAACGGTGCCACCCCTTCCGTGCCAGTGGCCGAAATCGGCTGGCGTGAGTTTTTTGCCGACCCGTATCTGCAAAGCCTGATCGAGTCGGCACTTGCCAACAACCGTGACCTGCGTGTCGCTGCCTTGAATATCGAGCGTGCCCGCGCGCTGTATCAGATCCAGTCGGCGGCCCGCCTGCCGACCATCAACGCCACCGGTGACGGTGTGCGCCAGCGCACGCCGGGTGCGCTCAGCACCACGGGTCAAGCGCGGGTGTCGCAGCAAGTTGCTGTCGGCCTGGGCTTCAGTGCCTTCGAACTGGATTTCTTCGGTCGCGTCGCCAATCTGCGTGAACAGGCGCTGGAAGAATTCCTGGCTACCGAGGATGCCCGTCGCAGCAGCCAGATCAGCCTGGTGGCAGAAGTTGCCAATGCCTACCTGACCTTGCTGGCAGATCGCCAACGCCTGCGCCTGGCCCAAGACACCTTGGCCAGCCAGCGTGAGTCCTTCAAGCTCACGCAAAGCCGGTTCGAATACGGCGTGGCCAACGACCTGGAAGTGAATCAGGCACGCACCTCGGTGGAAACCGCACGTGCCGATGCCGCTCGCTTCACGGCCCAGATCGCGCAGGACGAAAACGCCCTGCGCCTGTTGGTGGGCAATGCCTTGCCGGCCGAGCCGACGCCTACCCAGACGCTGCGTGACGCACGTCTGCTGGCCGACCTGCCTGCCGGGTTGCCGTCCGATCTGCTGCAGTATCGCCCCGACATTCAGCAGGCCGAACACCTGCTGCGTGGTGCCAACGCCAATATCGGCGCGGCCCGTGCACGCTTCTTCCCGAGCATTTCGCTGACCTCCAGCGTGGGCCTGGCCAGCACGGCGCTGTCGGGCTTGTTCGAAGGTGGTTCGCGTACCTGGTCGTTCGCCCCGCAGATCACCCTGCCGATCTTCGACGGTGGCGCGATTCAGGCGAATTACGACGGCGCGGTCATTGGCCGTGACATCTATGTCGCGCAGTACGAGCAGACCATTCAGTCGGCGTTCCGTGAAGTCTCGGACGCCTTGGCGGTTCGCGGCACCATTGGCGAGCAACTGGACGCCCAGCAGGCCTTGACCGATGCCGCGCAACGGACCTACACCTTGTCCGAGGCACGTTATCGCGGTGGCATCGACAGCTACCTGACGTCGCTGGATTCGCAACGCGCGCTGTACTCGGCACAGCAGGGCTTCATCACGACGCAATTGTCGGCGCTGACCAGCCAGGTGACCTTGTACAAGGCATTGGGCGGTGGTTTGACCGAGCGTCGTGACACGCCGGCAGCCGCTGCAACCGGCGCAGCAGCAACGCCTGTCCGCTGAAATGTAGCGGGATGGGGATTGTTCAGGTCGGTGTCAGAGCTTGCGGCCTACACTTAAAGCTCAGACGAGGGTTGGGTATGTGGTGGTCGCGATGCGGCCGGTATATGCCGAAACCTCTCCTTTGACACCGATTACGCGCTCCCCCCGCGAGCAGTTTTGAGCGTGTAGTTGTGTGACCCTATATCGGCCCGGCTATGCCGGGCCGTTTTTTTATCTGCTTTTTGATATTTTCGCGGTTCACCTGCTTGCACAACCGTAAAAATCTGCTATAGTTTCTGTCTCGGCGCATTAGCTCAGTTGGTTAGAGCGACGGAATCATAATCCGCAGGTCCGGGGTTCGAGTCCCTGATGCGCCACCAATATTAAAGACACTGCCCTGATCCGCTTTGCGGACCAGGGCTTTGTTTTTTCCAGGCTGGGCATTCCACAGCTGTTGGAAAATTCAGCAGATCGATGAGCACGATCACTGAAGAAGGCAGTCAAGACCTTCATACCCGCACCATCCGCAAACCTGGGCAACACTCGGGCTTGCGCAAGCATCATGGCAACTACCTACGTGGTTTTACCAGCCCGTCGCGCCAGGTTGTCTGATCGCCTGACTTCCGGTCGCCACACCTCCGACCGTCGCGCCTTTGACCGCTGCATTTTCAGCCACCGCATTTCAGCCACCGAATTTTCAGCCACTGCACGTCCGATCGCACATGCCTGACGGCATATATATAAGAGCCGCCAATATCAGAAATTTGGCCGGACAGTCTGTACAACAGCAAGACACTGACAAGACATTTCACAAAAAAACATCGACGGCGAAAAACTGGCTTTCCGAGCAGCGCCGATAGCGATACAAGCAAGACAGTCGCATGGCGCGCGTTGGTGCATGTAGCCACGGTGTTGCCTCTGCCGTGTTTGCTGACTGTGTTTTCAAGTGCATGTCTTCACGTTCTTGCTGTCAAGCTAGCCCCTGTTCAGACAACAGGTATCACCGTTTTTCCCGGTGCCAACCCGTGCTCAATTTTTTGGCATGTTGCTTCGCATACTGGGCATAGCCGGGAGCGGTTTCAGGCCCCTCTCTGGCGTATATCCCGCACACCGCCTGGAATCCTTTCGCACGCGCCTGCTCGCATGCGGGTGGCTGCTCGCGCTGCTGAGCGTGCTGGCCTCCATGCCCAGTTGGGCGCAGCAGACCAACACAGGAATCAAGACTGATTCCACCCAGCCCGCCGACAATCGCCATGCCCTGGCAACGCTGCTGCTTTCAACGGCCGTCGATGGGTCCATCGATGCCGCGCGCCATACGGAATACCTGGAAGACCGCACCGGTTCCATGACGCTTGCCGATGTGCGTGGCACCGCGCCGTCGGCCTGGCGCTTGCCCGCGAGCAGCCAGGGGGACATCAATTTCGGCTACAGCCTCAGCACTTACTGGCTGCGTTTCACCGTGCAACCTGGCGCACCGGACGCCCGGTGGCGATTGGAAATCTCGTACCCTACGCTGGACTCCGTCACGGTGTACGCACCCATGAGCGACGGCAAACAGTACTTTGCGACGGGTGACCGCCTGCCCTATGCGCAGCGACCGATCGATCATCGCCATTTTGTCTTCCCGCTGAACCTGCCCACCGATACGCCTACCACCATATATGTGCGGGTCGCGTCGCAAGGCTCGCTGACCGTTCCGCTGCTGCTGTGGCAAGACGAGATATTCGCCGCGCACTCGCGCACCAGCTATGCCGTGCTGTTTCTGTACTACGGCATCTTGCTTGCGCTGGGCCTCTACAACCTGCTGCTGTTTTTCCCGCTGCGCGACCCGGTGTACCTGGCCTACGTTGCCTTTGCGGCGTGCATGGCAGTGGGTCAGGCGTCCTTGAACGGGCTTGCCAACCAATATCTGTGGCCCGACTGGCCCGCCTGGGGTGATGCGGCGTTTGCATCGGGCACCGCGGCAACCGGGGCCTTCGGTGCCATCTTCACGCGCATGTTTCTGGCCACCAGAAAGCACACGCCCCTGATGGATCGCATGCTGATCTTGATCACCGTCGCGTTCGTCGTCTGCGCACTGATGCCTTTGGTGTCCTATCGGGCGGCTGCCATCACCACCTCGGCCAGCGGGTCGGCGTTCTCCGTCTTTGCCGTGGTCGCCGCGTGCGTATGCTGGCGGCGCGGCAGGGCCGGAGCCAAGTGGTTCCTGCTGGCGTTTTTGATGCTGCTGAGCGGGGTGGTGCTGCTGTCCTTGCGCAACTTCGGCCTGATTCCCAGCAACATCGTCACGGCCCAGGGCATGCAGATCGGCTCGGCGATAGAAATGCTGCTGCTGTCCTTTGCACTGGCCGATCGCATCACGGTGGCCAATGTGGAAAAAAAGGTGGCGCAGCGCGAAGCCTTGCAGGCCAAGGAAGACCTGGTCTTGTCGATGCGGGTGTCCGAACGCGTGCTGGAACAGCGCGTGACCGAGCGTACCCGGGCGCTGGGCGTTGCCAACAAGGCACTGGAACGCGCCCGCGCCGAGCTTGCCCACCAGGCCTATTACGACGCCCTGACCCAGTTGCCTAACCGCCTGGTATTGCAGGAACGACTGAGCGCCGCCCTGGTGCGAGCCGCCCAGCGCGGTTCCGGTTTTGCGTTGCTCTGGCTGGACCTGGACGGCTTCAAGGCCATCAACGATCAACACGGCCACGCGGTTGGTGACCAGATGCTGCGCGAGCTTGCGCCGCGCATGCTCGATGCCGTGCGGGCATCCGACCTGGTGGTACGTTTCGGCGGCGACGAATTCGTCGTCATTCTGGAAAATGTGCGCAGCCTGGACGTTGCGGGCCGGGTTGCCGAACTGCTGATTTCACGCATCGGCTTGCCGGTCGAACTGGTTGGCTTGGACTTGGCCGTCGAGGTCAGCATTGGTGTGGCGATCTATCCCGACCACGGCAGCGACGCACGCACGATTCTCGAAAATGCGGATCAGGCCATGTACGCGGCCAAGCGTGCAGGCGGCTCATCCTGGTGCCCGGCCGACCCTGCACTGGCAGCCTCGGCCCCCGCACGCCCGAATAAGCTCGACATCGACGACAGCCCCGAGCCCTCGGCGCACTGACAGGTGCAACAGGGCTTTTCCGTATAATCGACCCTCGATTCGCTTCCCCCTGCCCCCGGGCTAATCCCCGTTCCGGCACCGCCATGCTTGACATCAGCACCGATACCCCCACCAGCACGCCCTCCGCTGACGCTGCGCCGTCGCGCAAACTGTACATCCGTACCTTCGGCTGTCAGATGAACGAGTACGACTCGGACAAGATGGCCGACGTGCTCAACGCCGACCAGCCGATCGAACTCACCGACAACCCCGAAGATGCCGACGTCATCTTGTTCAACACCTGTTCGGTGCGGGAAAAGGCCGAAGACAAAATGTTCTCGGACCTTGGCCGCGTCAAACATCTGAAACGCAAGAATCCGAACCTGGTGATCGGCATCGGCGGCTGTGTCGCCAGCCAGGAAGGCGCGGCCATCGTGTCGCGCGCGCCCTATGTGGATGTGGTGTTCGGCCCGCAGACCCTGCACCGCCTGCCGGCCATGATCGCCAAGCGCCGCGACTCCGGCCGCGCGCAAGTGGACATCAGCTTTCCCGAAGTCGAGAAATTCGATCACCTGCCGCCCGCCCGCATCGAAGGCGTGACCGCATTCGTGTCGATCATGGAAGGCTGTAGCAAGTACTGCAGCTTCTGTGTGGTGCCGTACACGCGCGGCGAAGAAGTGTCGCGCCCGTTCGACGACGTGCTGGTCGAAATCGCCGATCTGGCCGATCAGGGCGTGCGCGAAGTTACCTTGCTGGGCCAGAACGTCAATGCGTATCGCGGCCCGATGGGTGATTCAGGCGAGATCGCCGACTTTGCCATGCTGCTGGATTACGTGCATGAAATTCCCGGCATCGAACGCATTCGTTATACGACCTCGCACCCGAAGGAAATGACGGCACGCCTGATCGAAGCGCATGGGCGGCTTGAAAAACTGGTGCCTTTCCTGCACTTGCCGGTGCAAGCCGGCAGCGACCGCGTGCTGATGGCCATGAAGCGTGGCTACACCTCGCTGGAATTCAAGTCCATCGTGCGCCGCCTGCGCGCAGCGCGCCCCGACATCACGTTCTCGTCGGACTTCATCGTGGGCTTCCCGGGCGAGACCGAAGCCGAATACGAAAAGACCATCAAGCTGATTGAAGATGTCGGCTTCGATACCGCGTTCTCGTTCGTGTATTCGCGCCGTCCGGGCACGCCTGCTGCTGACCTGGTGGACGACACGCCGGAAATCGTCAAGTTGCAGCGCCTGCGTCGGCTGCAATTGCTGATCAATGAACAAGCCGCCGCGATTGGCGAAGCCATGGTCGGCACGACCCAGCGTGTGCTGGTGGAAGGGCCTTCACGCAAAGACCCGAATGAAATGATGGGTCGCACCGGCAACAACCGGATCGTGAACTTCCCCGCTCCGTCACGCCTTATCGGTCAGATGGTCGATGTCTATATAGACACCGCGCTGACCAATACTTTGCGTGGTCAGGTTGCCACCCGCGAAGGCGTGCTTGCCGCGCCTTACGTTCCGACGCACACCAGCCAGCACGGAGATACCCCTCACGTATGAGCACTTCACGCCGCACGGCACCTACGGTCATCACCCTGGAAGAGGACAACGCCGTCCTGTCCAATCTTTGCGGTCCGCTGGACGAGAACCTTCGCCAGATCGCAGCCGCCTACAACGTTGTCTTGTCGCGCCGTGGTGCGCGTATCAGCCTGGACGGTGAACGGGCAGACGAGGCGGCAGCAGCCGTCGGCTTCCTGCATCAGCGCGCAGGCGTGCAACCGCTGTCGATCGATGATGTGCAATTGGGCCTGGTTGAACTCGGCGCAGCCCAGGGCGAAGTACGCGCCCTGCCCGCCGTGCCGGGCGAAGGCGGCTTCGAGGAAATCGTGCTGCGCACCCGGCGCAACGGCCTGCATGGCCGCACGCCGCGTCAGCGCGAATACCTGCGCAACATCCTGTCGCACGACATCACTTTTGGCTTGGGACCTGCCGGTACCGGCAAGACCTACCTGGCGGTGGCCTGCGCGGTGGACGCGTTGGAGCGGGAAACCGTCAAGCGACTGGTGCTGACGCGCCCGGCGGTGGAAGCAGGCGAACGCCTGGGTTTCCTGCCCGGTGACCTGTCGCAGAAGGTCGACCCGTATCTGCGCCCCCTGTACGACGCGCTGTACGACCTGCTGGGTTTCGAGCGGGTTCAACGCCTGTTCGAGAAGCAGACCATCGAGATCGCGCCGCTTGCCTACATGCGCGGGCGCACGCTGAATCACTCCTTCATCATCCTGGACGAAGCGCAGAACACCACGCCCGAACAGATGAAGATGTTCCTGACCCGTATCGGTTTTGGCAGCCGTGCCGTCATCACCGGCGACCCGTCCCAGGTCGATCTGCCGCGCAATCAGCGCAGCGGTCTGGTGGATGCGACCCGTGTGCTGGAATCCGTGCAGGGTTTGGCATTCACCCAGTTCACCAGCGCCGATGTGGTTCGCCACCCGCTGGTCGGACGTATTGTCGAAGCCTACGAAAAATATGGCGACACGAGCCACTAAGACCACGAGCAAGACTGCGGCGAAAGCTGAGACCGACGCCGCAGCAGTCAAGACCGCGACCAAAACCACCGTGAAATCCACCACCAAGTCAGCCTCGGCTGGCAAATCTGCCGTGAAAACGCGCAAGACCACGCCCGCTGCACCGCCCGAACCCGCTGAGACCGTACTGAGCCTGTCGGTTCAGTACAACGTTGCGGAGCAAGTTCGCCTGCCGCGCTGGCGGCTGCGTCGCTGGGTGGCGCAGGCGCTGGCCGCGCTCGAAGGGCCGGCGGGTGCAAGTTTCACGCTGCGCCTTGTTGGTGCAGCCGAGGGGCGTCGCCTGAACCGCGATTTCCGCGAACGCGACTATGCCACCAACGTACTCACCTTCGAGTACGGGGCAGACCCGGCCGGGACAGTCCACGGTGACATTGTCATCTGTGTCCCCGTTTTGGTGCGTGAAGCCAAAGAGCAGAAAAAGCCCTTCCTGAATCACGCCGCCCATCTGGTGATCCACGCCACGTTACATGCCCTGGGCTACGATCATCTGGACCCAGAACAAGAGGCCGAGATGGAAGCCCTGGAAATCGAGATCCTCGCGCGCATGGCAATACCCGACCCGTATCAGGTATCCTGAGCCCTCCTTTACTCAGTCCCCCCGGACGATGTCAGAATCCTCCCCGAGTCCGTCGCACGCCCCGCGCGTGCAAAAATCTTCGCCCAAGAGTTTTTTCGAGCGCTTGTCCGCGCTCATCCACCGCGAGCCTGAAGATCGCGAAGACCTGAAGGCCGTGCTGGAAGGCGCTTATGGTCGCGATCTGCTGGATGCCGAAGCCCTGTCGATGATCGAAGGGGTGCTCGCGGTGTCCGAGCTGGCAGCCGGTGACATCATGATCCCGCGCTCGCGCATGGACATGCTGGAAGTGTCCCGCTCGCTCGACGAGTTGCTGCCTGGCGTGATCGCCACCGCGCACTCGCGTTTCCCGGTCTACGACGAAAGCCGCGACAACGTGGTTGGCATTTTGCTGGCCAAGGACTTGCTGCGCTGCGTGGTCGACCGCGACCTGGAATTGCGCACGCTGCTGCGCCCAGCCGTATTCATCCCCGAATCCAAGCGTCTGAATGTGCTGTTGCGCGAATTCCGCAGCAACCGCAACCACATCGCCATCGTGGTGGACGAGCACGGCGGCACCGCCGGCCTGATCACCATCGAAGACGTGCTGGAACAGATCGTCGGTGAGATCGAGGACGAGTACGACAATCCGAATCTGGAACAGCCCATCCTGCCCGACGGCAAAGACCGCTGGCGCGTGATGGCCACGGCTGGCATTCGCCGTTTCAACGAAGCGTTCGGCACCGAATTGTCCGACGACGACTATGAAACCGTGGGTGGCTGGCTGGCTGGCGACCTGGGGCGGATTCCGCGCCGGGGCGACCGTGTCGAGCTGGAACGGGTGCGCATCGAAGTCATTCGTGCCGATGCACGCCGTGCCTTGTGGCTGCGTGTCACACAGTTGGCCGAGGCCAACGACACGCGCAGTGTTCAGTGATGGCAGTGTTCACGGCAGGCTTAGTGCGGTGAGTCTTTCACGTTGACTGCCCGACTGCGCGCGTATCGCCCTGCCCTGCTGGCGGTGCTGGCAGGGGTCGCCCATGCGCTGAGCTTCGCGCCTGGGCCGGTTCCGGGCCTCTTGCTGCCTGTGCTTCAGTTGCTGGCTTTTGCCGGTTTTGCCGTGCTGGTCTGGCGCGCCACGTCGGTACGCCGTGCTGCACTGGTGGGCGGGCTGTTCGGCATGGGCAACTTCCTGGCCGGCATTTCCTGGCTTTACATAAGCCTGCACGACTTCGGCATGATGGCCGCGCCGCTGGCGGCAGGCGGCGTGTTCCTGCTGTCGGTCTATCTGTCGCTTTATCCGGCGCTGGCGGCTGCGCTTGCACGCTGGTTAAGCGGTGCGTCTGACACAGCAAGGCCCTTGCTTGCCGCATTGGCGCTCGGGCTGGCATGGGCGGCAGGCGAATGGCTGCGCGCCACTGTGTTCACCGGTTTCCCCTGGCTGAACATTGCTTACGCCCACGTCGATGGGCCGCTGCATGGCTGGGCACCGGTAGCCGGTGCCTACGGCGTGGCCTTTGCGGCCGCCTGGGCCGGTGCGTTGCTGGGTGCGGCCTGGGTCTGGCGGGCATCCGTATTGAAGGCGGGCCTGACACTGTTGGCCGTGTTGGCGCTGGGTTGGGGCTTGAGTCTGCCCGCCTGGGTCACGCCCATTGGCGAACCTTTGCCAGTGCGACTGGTGCAAGGCAATGCGCCCTTGTCCGAGAAGTTCGACCCGAGCAAAACCTGGGACTTGATGGACCGGCATCTGGGCCTGACGCTTTCTCCGCCTGCAGACAAGGTGCCGGCACCTGCTTTGGTAGTGCTGCCGGAAACCACCATTTCGGTATTCCAGAATCAGCTAAGCGTCGCGGCATGGCGCGAGTGGACCGATGCCGCCGCCGTTGCCAAGGCAACCCTGGCGCTGGGCGTGGCCATTCACGACCCGGGCGGCCCTGGCCAACGCGACCGATACTACAACAGCGTGGTTGGCGTGCGTCCCGATACGCCGCCCGAAACGCTGATGTCTGGCCGACCGGCGCAGCGTTACGACAAGCGCCACCTGGTGCCCTTCGGTGAATTCATTCCCTTCGGCTTCCGCTGGTTTGTCGATGCCATGGTCATGCCGCTGGGCGACTTTGACCGGGGCGGCATCCGCCAGGCACCGTTTGCCGTGCGCGACCAGCATGTGGCCATGAACATCTGCTACGAAGACGTGTTCGGTGAAGAATTGCTGCCGGCCCTGCACCCTGGTGCCGACGGCAGCCCGGGCGCAACCATGTTCGCCAACGTCAGCAACCTGGCGTGGTTTGGTGATTCCTTCGCGCTGGCCCAGCATCTGCAGATGTCGCGCATGCGTGTCCGCGAAACCGGACGGCCGATGCTGCGTTCAACCAATACCGGCATGACGGCGGCAATCGGCCACGACGGCCAGGTGATCGACGCACTGAAGCCGTTCACCATCGGCCGGCTCGATATTCTGGTTCAGGGCACCACCGGCCTGACCCCGTATGCACGCACCGGCAACCTGCCCATCCTGCTGCTGATCTTTGCCGGACTGGCCGGGCTTGCCACCCTTCGATTGCGCGCGCGGCGCGCTGATCACACGCGTCACGCCGCAGGCGGGTAAAATCCACGCTTTTGCTGTCCGGCCGCGACTTGTGTCGCGACAATCGGACGGCTGGCCGGATAGCCCGCCTGTCCCGGCGCACACCTTCACGATAGCGACGATGCTCACCTTCCAACAAATCATTCTCCGTCTTCAGGAATACTGGGCCCAGCAGGGCTGCGCGCTGCTGCAGCCCATCGACATGGAAGTGGGCGCAGGAACCTCGCACACCGCGACCTTCCTGCGGGCGCTCGGACCCGAGCCCTGGCGCGCGGCCTACGTGCAGCCCTCGCGTCGCCCCAATGACGGCCGTTACGGTGAAAATCCCAACCGCCTGCAGCACTACTACCAATATCAGGTGGTGTTGAAGCCCGCACCGTCCGACATTCTCGACCTGTACATCGGCTCGCTGAAGGCGCTGGGCATCGACCCGGCAGAACACGACATTCGCTTTGTCGAAGACGACTGGGAAAATCCCACGCTGGGTGCCTGGGGCCTGGGCTGGGAAGTGTGGCTGAACGGCATGGAAGTGACGCAGTTCACCTACTTCCAGCAGGTCGGCGGCATCGACTGCAAGCCCACCACCGGCGAGATCACCTACGGTATCGAACGTCTGGCCATGTATCTGCAAGGCGTGGAAAGCGTCTACGACCTGGTCTGGACCGAAGGCGCGGGCGGCCGTCGCATCACCTACGGCGACGTCTACCATCAGAACGAAGTCGAGCAATCGACCTACAACTTCGAGCACTCGGACGCCGACACGCTGTTCCGCCACTTCACCGACTATGAGACGCGCGCCAAGGCGCTGCTTGAAGTGCCGCTGGCGCTGCCCGCGTATGAACAGGTGCTCAAGGCTGCACACACCTTCAACCTGCTGGATGCGCGCGGCGCGATCAGCGTGACCGAGCGCGCCGCCTATATCGGCCGTATCCGAAACCTGTCGCGAGCGGTGGCGCAAGCCTATTACGACTCGCGCGAACGTCTGGGATTCCCCATGCTCGACCGCAAGGAGTCTGCATAAATGACGCAGACCGTTCACCCCCTGCTGATTGAACTGTTCACCGAAGAGCTGCCGCCGAAAGTGCTGCGCCAGCTGGGCCAGGCGTTTGCCGACAGCATTGCTGCCGGCCTTGCACAACGCGGCCTGATCGGCGAAGACAATACCGTGACTGCGTTTGCGTCACCCCGTCGCCTGGGCGTTCGCCTGAGCGCGGTGCGCGACCAGGCACCGGATGCGCCTTTCATCGAAAAGCTGATGCCGGTCAGCGTCGGCCTGACGGCCGATGGCCAGGCCGCGCCGTCCTTGCTGAAGAAGCTGGCGGCCAAGGGCCTCGAACACGTCACCGTTGCCGAGCTTGCCCGCGAAGGCGAAGGCAAGGCCGAACAGCTGGTGTATCGCGGCATTGCTGCCGGTGCCAACCTGCAAACCGGCCTGCAAGCCGCGCTGGACACCGCGCTGACCAGCCTGCCGATCCCGAAGGTCATGGGTTACCAGTTGGACGACGGTGAAACCACCGTTCGTTTCGTGCGCCCGGCGCATGGCCTGGTTGCCTTGTTCGGTGACACGGTGGTGCCGGTTGGCGCGCTGGGCCTGACGGCTGGCCGCACGACCTTCGGCCATCGTTTCCAGGGCGGCGGCGAACTCAGCATTGCTGACGCCGGTGCGTACGAAACCACCTTGTCCGGCCAGGGCAATGTGATTGCCGGTTTCGACGAACGTCGCGCCATCATCGAAGGCCAGCTGCGTTCGAAGGCAGCTGAACTGAGTGCCTCGTTGGGCGACGAAGCCGATGTCGGCCCGCTGCTGGACGAAGTCACGGCACTGGTCGAACGACCCACCGTTTACGTCGGCCAGTTCGACGAAGAATTCCTGTCGGTACCGCAGGAATGCCTGATTCTGACCATGCGTCTGAATCAGAAGTATTTCCCGCTGTTCGACGCCGATGGCAAGAAGCTCACGCACCGCTTCCTGATCGTCAGCAACATGCACCTGGAAGACCCGACGAACATCGTCGAAGGCAATCAGCGCGTGGTGCGTCCGCGTCTGGCCGATGCGCGCTTCTTCTTCGAAACCGACAAGAAGCAGCCGCTGGCCAACCGTGTGGACCAGCTGACCAACATCGTTTATCACAACAAGCTGGGCACCCAGCGCGAGCGTGTCGAACGCCTGCGCCTGCTGTCCCGTTGGGTGGCGGAACAGATCGGCAGCAACCCCGACCACGCCGACCGCGCAGCCCTGCTGGCCAAGGCCGATCTGGTCACCGGCATGGTCGGTGAATTCCCCGAACTGCAAGGCGTGATGGGCGCGTACTACGCGGCCGGCAACGACGAACCCGCCGATGTGGTGGCCGCCATTCACGGCCAGTACCGCATTCGCCTGGACGAGCCGGTTACCGCCGAGAACGCCACGGCTACCGCATTGTTCCTGGCCGAACGCGCCGACACCCTGGTGGGCATCTGGGCCATCGGCCTGCAGCCCACTGGTGACAAAGACCCGTTCGGCCTGCGCCGCGCCGCACTCGGCACCATCAGCGCCTTTGAACAACTGGCGGCCGGTGGTCGTCTGGGCGAAGGCAGCGGCCTGAGCTTGGCCACGCTGTTCGCCAAGGCTGGCGAGGTGTTGAACGCTGCACGTGGTGAGGTCGTCAACGCCGAACACCTGCAAGCCGTCGAACAGTTCGTGCTGGATCGTTATCGCAACCAGCTGGCCAACAGCTACGAGCGCAATGCGGTCGAAGCCGTGCTGGCCGTGTCGCCGCCGCTGGCGCAAGTGATCGAACGCGTCCGCGCCGTGATCGCCTTCAGCGCGCTGCCCGAAGCCGCCAGCCTGGCTGCGGCCAACAAGCGTATCGGCAACATCCTGAAAAAGGCGGAGGACGAAGACAAGGGCGCTACGCTAGATCCCCTTGGGCTTGGTGATAGCGCTGCGAGCGAACTCGCCACGATGATGAAATTCGTTCAAACAGACGCAGAGCTTCTATACGAGGAAAGAAAGTTCACTGAGGCTTTGGAAAAGTTGGCTGTCCTCAAAGAATCGGTCGACAATTTCTTTGCCCACGTGATGGTGATGGCCGACGACCTGGAAGTCCGACGCAATCGCCTGGCACTGCTGGCAGCACTGCACCGCACCATGAACCGCGTCGCCGACTTGTCTCGCCTTGCCTGATTACGCGCATCTACCCCGCCCGATGAAATTCCTCATCCTCGACCGCGACGGTGTCATCAACCAGGACAGCCCGGACTTCGTGAAGAAGCCGGACGAATGGATTGCGCTGCCCGGCGCGCTGGAAGCCATTGCCCGACTCAATCGGGCAGGCTGGCGGGTGGTGGTGGCGACGAACCAATCGGGCCTGGGGCGCTGCCTGTTCGACACCTCTGCGCTGAACGCGATTCACACCAAGTTCCGCGCAGAGCTGACACGGGCCGGTGGCAACGTGGAAGGCATTTTCATCTGCCCCCACGCCCCCGATGAGCAATGCGATTGCCGCAAGCCCTTGCCCGGCATGTTCCTGGATATCGGCCGACGTTTCGACATCGACCTGACCCAAGTGCATGCCGTAGGCGACTCGGCGCGTGACCTGATCGCGGCACGCGCTGCGGGCTGCAAGACCTGGCTGGTGCTGACCGGCAACGGCGCAAAAACCCTGGCTGCGGGCGATCTGCCCGAGGGCACCCGGGTATGCGCCGACCTGTCGGCCGTGGCCGACGAATTGATACCCCCTTCCAACAAGGCACAGCAGGGATGATCTGGATACGCTCGACGCTGTACGCGATTTTCATGGGGGTCACCGTGGCGGTGTTCGCCATTCTCTGCGTACTGGCTGCCCCCCTGCCGCTCAAGTGGCGCTACCAACTGACGGTCGCCTGGCCTCGCCTGGCCGTCTATGGCGCACGTGTCATTGCCGGCATCCGCTGGGAAGTGAAGGGCTGGGAAAACCTGCCCGACGCACCTGCCGTGATTCTGCCCAAGCACCAATCGGCCTGGGAAACCATGTTCCTGGCCGCGTTCCTGCCGCGCGAAATCTGCTTTGTCTACAAGCGTGAATTGCACTGGGTGCCTTTCTTCGGCTGGGGCCTGGCGCTGCTGCGCATGATCCCGATCGACCGTTCACGCGGCACCGATGCATTCGAGCAGACGGTGGAAAAGGGCAAGGAACAGCTGGCGCAAGGCCGCTGGATGATCATGTTCCCTGAAGGCACCCGTACTCCTGTCGGCAAGGCCGGCAAGTACAAGAGCGGCGGCGCGCGTTTTGCGATTCGCACCGGTGCGATGGCCGTGCCGATTGCGCACAACGCCGGTGAACGCTGGCCGCGCCAGTCCTTCCTGAAAAAGCCCGGCCTGATCACCGTGTCCATCGGCCCGCCGATCGACCCGACCGGCATGGCACCCGAGGTGCTCAATCGCCAGATCCAGGACTGGATCGAAGGCGAAATGCGGGTGATCAGCCCCAAGGTCTATCGCAATGTCGACCGCAATGTCGACCGTAATGCCGACGGTAACGGCGACAGTAAAGCAGACAGTGCTGCAGCCACCACTGCCGACAAATCGGCCCAGCATGGCGACACGCCCAGCGCCTGAGCTTGCGCGACCGCGGCCCGCCGACCGGCAATCAGCTGGGTCGGTGCCGCAACTCGAATTCAGTTTTGGCGAGGGTGATCTTGCCACGCAACAGGCGTCGGACGCCGGCGGTTCCCTGACATCACTCGTGGTGACAACAGGTGTTGCGCTGGACGTGAGCAACGCCGCTGACCTGTTTGCGGCACCCAGCACACCCGTGCTGCCGCCGCTTGCCACCGAACGCACCCCGGCGTTCGCCGGATTTGCCACAGCAGGAAATCCCGCTGGCAGACCCGGCAGCATCCCCCCGATCCGCCCCGCCCTGCCGATACCCGGCTGGGTGCCCGGGCGCGTCGCCGGCCCGCTGCCCAAAAGCATTCAACCCCGACTGCCCAAGGTCGACGCCGCTGGTGGCCAGATCGACGTGCCACCCACCTTGTCGCCGGGCGCACGCTGGCGCGTGGTCAGGGTCGGCACCGAGATGATCGGGTTTGTCTTGCTGCGATCCAAACGCCGCAGCATCGGATTCATGATCGGGGACGAAGGTCTGCGCGTAACCGCGCCGCGCTGGGTCACATTGGGCGACATCGACGCCGCCGTTACTGAGAAATCCGCGTGGATTCTGTCCAAGCTGCAAGTCTGGCGCGAACGCCGCGACAAGATTGCGCTGGGCGGCACCCGCTGGGAAGACGGCGGCGAATTCCCCTACCTGGGCAAACGCCTGGTGCTGCGCCTGTCCATGCAGCACGGCACGGTGCTGGACGGCAACCCGGATGCCCCGGAAGACGGTGCAACCCTGTGGCTGGGCCTGCCCGCCGACGCATCCAGCATCCGCGTGCGCGACACCGTGCAAGTGTGGCTGCAAGGCCAGGCGCGCCGGCTGATCGGTACACGACTCAACGCTTTCCTTGCGCGCACCGGCCTGAAAATTGCCAAGTGGCGATTGTCATCGGCCAGTTCACGCTGGGGCTCGTGCACCAGCACCGGCAACATCATGCTCAGCTGGCGCTTGATGCACTTCGGTGTCGACGTGATCGACTACGTGATCGCCCACGAACTGGCGCACCTGCGCGAAATGAACCACAGTCCGAAATTCTGGGCCCAGGTCAGCCTGCTGCTGCCTGGGTTCGAGCCGGCGCGCGATGTGCTGCGCCAACACGATCCGGCCTCGCTGCCCAAGTTCAAATAGGCGTGCTTGCAACGCGGTTGGCCGTATTCATCTGGCGTCATGCATTCAAGGTCAGCGCGCTGACCCCACCCACATACGCGTTTTCTTCAACGCATTTTCCGAGGTAATCCAATGCGACTTCTCCACACCATGCTGCGCGTGGGCGACCTGAAAAAATCCCTGGCCTTCTACACTGAAGTACTCGGCATGCGCCTGCTGCGCCAGAAGGACTACGAATCGGGCCGCTTCACGCTGGCCTTCGTCGGCTACGAAGACGAATCCACCGGTGCAGTAATCGAACTGACCCACAACTGGGACACCACCAGCTACGACCTGGGCGAAGGCTACGGCCACATCGCCCTGGAAGTCGACGACGCGTATGCCGCCTGTGACAAGGTGCGCGCGCAAGGCGGCAAGGTCGTACGCGAAGCCGGCCCGATGAAACACGGCACCACCGTGATCGCCTTCATCGAAGACCCGGACGGCTACAAGATCGAGTTCATCCAGAAGAAGTCTGGCGGCGACGGCCCGCAATCGGCCTGATCGGGGGAAAGGGGCATCGACGCGCAGTGCGTGGTGGTGTCTATCTCTCGATCACCAAAATAATCGTCCTGATCCGCCAAGGAAGAATCACCTGCCCTGGCGGCAACATCAAACGCTCGATAGGGCCAGAAGATCACCGGGCACACTGGCGCCGGTTGCCAACCAACGCCGCTCAGCGTCCGACCACAGCGCGTAACCGCCTCACACCAGACGGCGAGCGTGTCGCGCAAAAAAAGCCTGCCAGTCTGTTAAGGTCTTCCCCTGTTTGCCGAGCCGGCCGGACGAACGACCGCCTGCCTGATGGCGGTCTTCGAAGGCTGCAGCGCGCCTCGCGCCAAGCGGCGCAGGCACCGAATCGGACACGCTCTTCCCACCTTGAGCAATGCGCAGGCACCCACGTGTCGCGTACAACCCGGGTGGTCGTCAACGCTCACGTCGCGCGGGTTGTACTGCATGTTGAATTACCTCTGGCTGGGTTTTTTCCTGGTGTCCGCCCTGGCTGCTGCGGGGCGCTGGCTGATCGGCGGCGACCCGATGGTGTTCTCCGAACTGGTCCAGAGCCTGTTCACCATGGCCAAGCTGTCGGTCGAACTGATGGTGCTGCTGTTCGGCACCATGACCTTGTGGCTGGGCTTTCTGCGCATTGCCGAAAAGGCCGGCATGATCGACCTGCTGGCCCGCCTGCTCGGCCCCCTGTTCCGCCGCCTGATGCCGGAAGTGCCCGCCGGCCACCCCGCCATCGGCCTGATCACCCTGAACTTCGCCGCCAACGGCCTGGGCCTGGACAACGCCGCCACGCCCATCGGCCTGCGCGCCATGCGCGAACTGGAAACCCTGAACCCGCGCCCCGGCACCGCCACCAACGCACAGATCCTGTTCCTGGTGTTGAACGCGTCGTCGCTAACGCTGCTGCCCATCACCATCTTCATGTTCCGCGCCCAACAAGGCGCAGCCGACCCCACCCTGGTCTTCCTGCCCATCCTGCTGGCCACCAGCGCATCCACCCTGGTCGGCCTGCTGAGCGTCGCCTTCATGCAGCGGCTGCGCCTGTGGGACCCATTGGTCTTGCTGTGGCTGGGCGGCACCGCCCTGGTGTTGGGAGTGGGCATGGCCACCCTGGCCGGACTGTCGGCAGCCGCCATCGCCAGCGTGTCTTCATTGATGGGCAACCTGACCTTGTTCGGCTTGATCCTGACCTTCCTGATCGTAGGCGCCTGGCGCAAAATCCCGGTCTACGACAGCTTCGTAGAAGGCGCACGCGAAGGCTTCAACATCGCGCGCGACCTGCTGCCCTACTTGGTGGCAATGCTGTGCGCCGTAGGCGTACTGCGTGCATCTGGCGCACTCGACATGCTGCTGGACGCCATCCGCTGGCTGGTTGCTGCCGTCGGTCTGGACGGCCGTTTCGTCGACGCATTGCCAACAGCATTGGTAAAGCCATTCTCCGGCAGCGCAGCCCGCGCGCTGATGATCGAAACCATGCAGAACTTCGGCGTCGACAGCTTCCCCGCCCTGGTATCAGCAACCGTCCAAGGCAGCACCGAAACCACCTTCTACGTCCTCGCCGTCTACTTCGGAGCCGTCGGCATTCAGCGCGCACGCCATGCCGTCGGCTGCGCATTGCTGGCCGACTTCGCAGGCGTAGCAGCCTCAATCGCCGTCTGCTACTGGTTCTTCGGCTAAATGGCTAAGGGCTAAGGACTAACGCCCAACGCGAATCCCAGCCCCTCTCCGCAAGCCGCTTACGTGCGGCCACCCGCTTCGGTGCCACCCCACCCCCAAGCAGACAAGCAACTGCGTTGAGTGGCACTGCCGTAAAAGGCCGCTGATATACGGCACGAAACGTGAGCCGCTGAGCCGCTTCGTAGCGACCTGGCCAGCCAATCCCCGAGGCCAACCGCGTGGCGAGTAAAGGATGGCGGCCAACGAATGCCGAGAACCGCGTCCAGCACCAAGCAGCCAGAAAAACAAACGCCGCCCAAAGGCGGCATACGTTTTTAACCAAGAAATCTTGAAGGCGTGGGTGGTGGGGCCGTGGCGGCTGCCCTTCTGGACAAGGTGGAGGGCGGAGACCCGACGCCAAGGTCAAGCGGGGCAGACGCTACGGCCCCACCACCCGCGACTGACTAAAGAACGCCAACACAACTACAAAACCAAACTCAATCGTCCGAAGCATCCGAGTCAGCAACCGGCTCCATGATCGTCCCGCTCCCCACTCGCCCCGCCGCATACAACGCATCCGCCAGCCCAATGAACTGCGCCACGCTCAAAGCCTCAGCCCGCGATGTATCCGCAATGCCCAAGGCTTCCCACGGCACATCCGGTGCCCAATCCGCCAACACCCGCCGCAGCATCTTCCGGCGCTGCCCGAAGGCCCGCGCCACCACCTGCTCGAACGCCAGCTCACTCTTCGGCTTCAACCGCTCCGCACCCAGCGGAATCATGCGCACAATCGCCGACACCACACGCGGCGGCGGATCGAAACACTCCGGCGGCACATCGAACAGCTTTTCAATGTCATACCGCGCCTGCAACATCACCGACAGACGACCGTAATCACTGTCGCCGGGCTGCGCCACCATGCGATCGATCACCTCACGCTGCAACATGAAATGCTGGTCATAGACCAGATCGGCCACCGCACGCAGATGGAACAGCAGGGGGCTGGAAATGTTGTACGGCAGATTGCCGACAATGCGCTGACGCGGACCGAACTCGGTGAAATCCACCTGCAGCACATCGGCCTCGGTAATGCTCAGACGCTCCGGGGTATGCTGCCTGCGCAGACGTGCAGCCAAGTCGCGGTCGATCTCGATCACCCGCAGATGATCGAGTTTTTCCAGCAAGGGAAGGGTCAGCGCCGACAGGCCGGGACCGATTTCGATCACCAGATCGGTGCGACGCGGATTGACCGCGCGGACAATGCCGTCGGTGATGCTTTGATCGACCAGGAAATGCTGGCCGAAGCGCTTGCGCGCCTGATGTTTCATGACTGACTCGACAAAGACGGGTCGACCATCGCGACCGCCGTGGAAATGGCTTGCAGCAGGCTGCCGACATCGGCACGGCCGGTGCCGGCCAGGTCCAACGCGGTGCCATGGTCAACCGACGTGCGGACGTAGGGCAGCCCAAGCGTGATATTGACGCCCAGGCCAAAGCTTGCGTGCTTCAGCACGGGCAGCCCCTGGTCGTGGTACATCGCCAGCACCGCATCGTACGGAGCCACAATGGACGGTACGAACAAAGTGTCGGCGGGGAAAGGTCCGTGCAAGGCGATGCCTTCAGCGCGCAATGCGGCCAGCGCCGGCTCGATCACCTCGATCTCTTCACGCCCAAGATAACCGCCCTCACCTGCATGCGGGTTCAGCCCGCACACGGCAATCGACGGGCGGGCAATGCCGAAACGCTTGCGCAGGTCGGCATCCAGAATGTGAATGATCTCGGCCAGCAATGGACCGGTGATGGCATCGGGCACGGCGCGCAGCGGCAAATGGGTGGTGACCAGTGCGACCCGCAGGCCGCCGCCCACCAGCATCATCACCACACGCGGCACGCCGGCACGTTCTTGCAGATATTCGGTATGGCCCGAGAAGCTCAGGCCAGCCTGGTTGATGATGCCCTTGTGCACCGGTGCGGTGACGATGGCGTCTGCCGCACCAGCGTCGACCAGCGCAATCGCGCGGTCCAGCGTTTCGATCACATAGTCGCTGTTGGCAAGCACCAATTGTCCGGCCGGTGCCGGCATCCGCAAGGACACCGGTTCCACATCGACACCCGCCAGACCGGCGAATTCGCCGCCACGACTGCGCAGCAATTCTGCATCGCCGATCAGGCTGAGCCGCAGATCGGTGCCCGCAGGCACGCGCATGCCGTCAGGTGCCGCAACCCGCCCTGCCCGCCAATCCGCAAACCACCGGGCAGCCGCCACGGCAAGTTCGGGACCGACGCCAGCCGGTTCGCCGGTCGTCAGCACCAGACGCATGTCGTTCAACCGCCAGCCGGCGGATCCAGACGGATCTCGACGTAGGCACGGTCGCGCAGTTGGCGTGCCCAATCCTCGTAGGTCTGGTCGATCTTGCGATCACGCAGGGCCTGGCGAGTGGTCACACGTTGGCGCTCGGCCGAGACGTCCTGGGTGCGACGCTCTTCGACCTGGATCAAGTGCCAGCCGAAGGGCGACTGCACGGGTTCGCTGATCTGGCCAAGCTGCAGGCCATCCATGACACGTTCGAATTCCGGCACGGTTTCGCCCGGCGACAACCAGCCCAGCTCGCCGCCTTGCGGAGCGCTGCCGTCATTGGAGTACTGACGTGCCATGTCGGCAAAGCTCACACCGTTGACCAGACGCTGACGAATATCGGACAGGCGCTGACGTACTTGGTCGTTGTTCAGCACCTCAGTAGTACGGATCAGAATGTGACGAGCACGGGTCTGTTGAACCGGCATCGGAGCCACGTCGGGCACACCCGAGCTGCCCTTGCGGTCCACCAGCTTCAGAATGTGGAAGCCGTTGCCGCTCTGGATCACCTCACTGACCTGGCCGGCGTTCAAACGGGCCACGGCATCGGTGAACAGTTGCGGCCAGCGGTCCGACGGGCGCGTGCCCAGGTCGCCACCACGCAGGGCTTCTTCACCGTCAGACGATGCGGCAGCCAAACGGGCAAAGTCAGTCGGACCGGCAGCTTGGTTGCGCAGGCCCTCGGCCTTTGCACGCAGGGCGGCAATACGGTCAGGCGACGAGCCTTCCGGCACACGCACCAGAATCTGCGCAAGCGCCAGTTGCGATACGCCGCCACCCGCCTGCCCGGCCTGATCCTGCAAGGCGGCATCGACTTCGGCTTCGCTGACTTGCACCTGGCTGTCGACCGCACGCTCACGCGCGCGCACCATCACGATCTCGCGACGCAGGTCTTCACGGTAATCCGCGAACGGCACGCCGTCGCGTTCCAGCTGATCGCGCATCTGGTTGACGGTTACGCGATTCTGTTCGGCAATACGGCCCACGGCACGATCAAGCTGCGCGTCATCGATACGGATACCCATGTCGGCGGCTTCCTGCAACTGCGTGCGCTCGACAATCATGCGCTCCAGCACTTGGCGCTGCAGCACGTTTTCCGGCGGCAGGGCAATGTTCTGGCGGCTCAGCGTGATGCGGGCGGCTTGAAGGCGCTTGTCCAGTTCACGTCGGGTGATTGCGTCACGATTGACGATGGCCACAATCTCGTCGGCAAGCTGCGGACCGCGTGACGAGCTGCTCGACGCAGCAGCAGGTGCCGCCGGCAGGCGGGTGAATGGCTGGGGTGCCTGAGGCTGCTGGGTAGGCGGCTGCACCATCACCGGCGAACCGGAACCCAGGGACGGGCGCGACGGCCCGCCAGCACCACCACCATCCTGGCCGGGCATGCGCAGTCCTTGTGCCATCGCGGGGATGGCAGCGGACGACATCAGGGTCACCAGCAGCGCCGACACGGCGGGACGGGTCAATCGGGTCAAACTAGTCGATCGCATTACTCGTACCTTTCAAACACTGAGCCAGCAGGCGCCGACGGATTGATGGTCTGATAACCGGGAATACCACGTCGCAAAGCCTGGAACGGACTCGATCCGATTCGCGACAGGCCGGTAAGTTCCAATTGCACGAAGAGCGCAGTGGTCGCTTCGTCCTTCGCCACGGCATAGCGCTGGCCTACGACACGCAGGGCCCAGCAGCAATCGCTCTTGTATTCCAGACCGGCCAGCATCTCGATGATGCGGTTGTCTTCGAAGGAATAATCCACGCGACCCACACCGAACCATTGACGCGACAAGGGCCACTGGAAGGCCACATCGACCTGTTCCTGGGCCAGACGGCTGGCGGCCTGACGTTGCTGTCGTACCGAGACGGCAACGGTGCTCAGGCGTGCAGGCTGCCAGCGTGTTGTGACCGTCGTGCGGGCCAATCGGTCGATCTGCGTATTGTATTGCACCGTCGCTTCGGCACTCAGGCTCTGGGTCAGTGCACCGTAGACCGAGAACAGGAAGTCGGAACGCCCGTCGGTACGTGCTTCCTGACCCGGGAAGGACACGCGCTGGTCAGAGAAGTACACGCGCTGCGCGCCCATGACCCGAGCACGCTCCACACCGGTCTTGGGGTCCAGCCAGCGGCTGGTCAGGGCGGCGGTCAGCTGATTGGCGTCAGCGATCCGGTCCCAGCCCGAGAACAGGTTTTCGGAAAACACCTGGGCAAAGTTGAAGTCGGCCAAATCGGTGTCGAACAGCGGCAGGCGGTCCTGATTGCGATACGGCACGCGCAGGTAGTACAAGCGCGGTTCCAGCGTTTGCGTGACCGGTGCTTTGAACACCGTGGTGTCACGCTCGAACACCAGGCCGCTGTCCACCGACATGATCGGCACGACGCGGGACTGGCTGAACGACTGATTGCCATTGAACGAATCGACCTGGTATTGCGTCAGGTGAACGCCGACCTTCGGGATGATGAAGCCGCCCGGGCGAACCATTGGATACGAGATGGTCGGATAGGCGTAGGCACGGCTGCCATCGGCAGTGGTGGAATGCGTGAAGCGCGAAACGTCGCTTTCCATCCGCAGGTCCAGGCCACCCCAGTCGTAACGGGCACCTTCCAGATGCAACTGGCGGCGATCGTAGGGCGGCGAAATCGGTGCCTTCGGGTCCTGAAGGGTCTGATAGCTCAGAGTGCGGGCATAACCCGACCAGTATTCGCTGCCCCAGGTCAGCATCGCCGACTGCTCAAGCGTGACGGCAGATGCCTGCCCCAGCGAGGTGGTCGTGAAATCGCGGAAGTACTGGTCGTCGGAAGCCTTGGCGTAGTTCCAGTTCAAGCCGAAACCGTTACCCAGATTCTGCGTGTGCCGGCTGGCGAAGAAGTAGCGGTCCGACCCGTAACGGCTGTCACCGGGCAGGTATTCGCCATGCAGTTCGCCGTTGTACGAAGGCTCCAGATAGCGGAAGTCGCCCGCCAGCTGCACACCACGCTTGCTCATGGTGTGCGTCGTCAACGTGGCGTCACGGTTGGGCGCAATGTTGAAGTAGTACGGCACCGTCGCTTCGATACCGTTCTTGCTGTTGATGCCGAAGCTCGGCACCAGGAAGCCGGATTTGCGCTCGTCATTGATCGGGAACGACATGATCGGCGACGCCAGGATCGGCACGTCCTTGAAATAGATCACGCCGTTGTAACCAATGCCCTCGCCTTTTTCGTAGTCGAGGTCGACTCGCTTGGCGCGCAGTTCCCAGGCCGGTACCGCGCAATCGCAACCGGTATAGATGGTGTCTTCCAGCCGGACACGGCGGTTGCTGCGGAACTGCATCTTGCGTGCGGTACCGCTTGCGCCATTGGTGCCCAGATAGAACTTGGGCTGGTCGAAGACGCCTTCGCCGGTGGACAGATTGAGCTTCAGGCTCGGGCCGGTGACCAGATTGCCGTCACGCAGCAGACGCACGCGGCCAGTGGCCTCGATCTCGTCTTCCACTTGGCGGTAATCGATCAGATCGCCTTTGAGCACGGTGCCACCACGACGCCATTCACCATTGCCGCGCAGGCGAGTGCTGGAGTCGGTGTCACCGTCGATCTGATCGGCTTCCAGGAATGTGCGCTGCTGATCAGCAGACGCGGGCGGTGCGGTCACCAGGCCGGGGGCCAGTTTCAGACCAGGGACCAACAATTCGCCGTCGGCGGCGGCCGACGGCTTGGTCTGCGCGTTGGCGGCAGGAACCAGACACATCGCGGCGAGCAGGCTGAGCCAGCGTATCGATTGCACGGGGGGAATCTACCGAACAGTCGCGGACAGGCCGCGGTGGAAGAAAATGGGCGAAGCGCCGGCGCGAAAAAAACGCCAGCGCTCGGTATTATAGGTGCCATGTCAGCTCCCAACACTTCCGCATCTGCGCAGCCCGCTGCGCCTCATTCCGGCACCAGCGCCGGTACCCCCGATCTTCGCCTCGATGCCCTGGGAAAATGGCTTGCCAGCCTGCCCCCGACGCACGGTCTGAAGCCCGAAACCTTGCGTCCGGCATCCAGCGATGCCAGCTTCCGGCGCTATTTCCGCATCGACGCGGCCGCCGGCACCCGGGTAATCATGGATGCGCCCCCCGGCAAGGAAGACTGCAAGCCGTTCATCCACGTGGCGGGTCTGCTGCGCGATGCCGGCCTGTCGGTGCCCGAGATTCTGGAACAGGATCTGGCGCAGGGTTTTTTGCTGCTGTCTGACCTCGGCGCGCAGAATTTCTACTCGCGCCTGCACGAATCGCCCCCCGACAGCGAAATTCAGCAGATGTACGTCGGCGCGCTCGACGCGCTGGTGCGCATGCAGCAAAGCGCCATCACGGGCCTGGCGCACTACGACCACGCCAGCCTGGCGGCCGAATTGACGCTGTTCCCGGACTGGTACCTGGATCGCCACCACGGCAAACCGCTGGATGCCAAACAGCGCGCCGACCTGGACAAGATCTTCGGCCTGCTGATCGAGAACAACCTGGCCCAGCCCGTGGTGCTGGTGCATCGCGACTTCCATTCGCCGAACCTGATGGTGCCGCCCGTCGGCAGCACCGCCCCCGGTGTACTGGACTTCCAGGATGCCGTGGCCGGCCCGATCACCTACGACCTGGCCTCGCTGGTGACGGACGCCCGTTTTACCTGGTACGAGCCCCAGCAGATCGACTGGGCCATCCGTTATTGGGAGATGGCGCGCCGCGCCGGCCTGCCCGTGCCGGCAGACTTCGCAGATTTCCATCGCGACTACGAATGGATGGGCTTGCAGCGCAACCTGCGCATTCTGGGCGTGTTCGCCCGCCTGAATCACCGCGACGGCAAGGCGGTCTACCTGACCCACATGCCCCGTGTGAACGCCTATGTGCGTCAGGTGGCAGGCCGTTACGGCGTGTTCAAGCCGCTGCTGCGCATTCTGGACAGTCTGGAAGACGTCCAGGAAGGTTATTCGTTCTGATGCGCGCCATGATCCTGGCGGCGGGGCGCGGCGAACGCATGCGCCCCCTGACCGACCACAGCCCGAAGCCTTTGTTGGCAGTGGGCGGCAAACCCTTGATCGTCTGGCACCTGGAACGACTGGCCGCCGCCGGCTTCCATGACGTGGTCATCAATCACGCCTGGCTGGGCCAGATGATCGAAGACGCGCTGGGCGATGGCACGCGCTGGGGTCTGCGTATCCGTTATTCGCCCGAAACCGTGGCGCTGGAAACGGCAGGCGGCATTGCCCAGGCCTTGCCCCTGCTGACGGATGGTGACGCGTCGGATGACGCCCCGTTTCTGGTCGTCAATGGTGATGTGTGGTCGGACTGGGCACCGAGTCAGGCGCAAGCGGCCGCGACGCGCATTGCTGATGCGAGTGCCAAGGCCTGGTTGCTGCTGGTCGATAACCCGGTCCACAACCCGGCCGGGGATTTCCGTTTGTCGGCAGACGGCGTCGTGTCCGATGGCAAGCAGCCGACGAACGGGGTCAGGGCAGGCGAAAGCGCCAATGACGGCATGGGCATCGGCCCCGGGCGCGACAGCACCAGGACCCACACCACCACCACTACTACCACCACCGACACCTCAAGCCGTGCGATTGAACCGCCGTCTCCGGTCCTAACCTTCTCCGGCACCGCCGTCTATCACCCCGCCCTGTTTCGCGACCTGCCCGCCGGACAGCCCGCTGCCCTTGCCCCCTTGCTACGCGCCGCCATGCTGCACGGTGCCGTGCTCGGCAGCCACCACGACGGTGCCTGGGTCGACGTTGGCACGCCTGCCCGGCTGGCCGAGCTGGACGCACAGCTGCGTCGCCCCTCCGATCCACGCTTTGAACGGACTTCCGCATGAGCATTCCCGCCGACGACATTTCCCCCTTCGTGAATCGCCGCCAGCGGCTGTTGGACACCATGCGCGCGCAAGGCGGCGGTGTGGCCGTGTTGCCGACCGCGCCGGAAGTCATGCGCAACCGCGACGCCGACTTTCCGTACCGCCATGACAGCGACTTCTATTATTTAAGCGGCTTTGCCGAGCCCGAAGCCTGGGTGGTGCTGATCGCCGGGGCAGAAAATCGCAGCATCCTGTTTTGCCGTGACAAGAACCTGGAACGTGAAATCTGGGACGGCTACCGCTTCGGCCCCGCCGCTGCCGCCGAGCGTTTCCAATTCGACGAAGCCTGGCCAATCGAACAACTGGACGAACGCCTGCCCAAGCTCTTGGCCAACCAACCCGCACTGTACGCGCCGCTTGCCAGCGACCTGGCAGTGGACGGCAAATTGCGTGATTGGCTGGGCGCAGCACGGCGCAACAGCCGTGGCGGCGACACCGCCCCGCAGCGCTTGTACGACCTGCGTGCATTGCTGGCGGAAATGCGGGTGATCAAAGACGCGAGCGAACTCGCAATCATGCGTCGCGCGGCCAAGGTATCTGCCGACGCGCACCTGCGCGCCATGCGCACCACCCGGCCTGGTCAGCGCGAGTACCAGGTGGAAGCCGAATTGCTGCACGAATTCCGCTCGCAGGGTTCGCAGTTCCCGGCCTACGGTTCGATCGTTGCCACCGGTGCCAACGCCTGCGTGCTGCACTACCGCGCGGGCGACGCTGAAATCCGCGATGGCGACCTGGTGTTGATCGATGCCGGATGTGAAATCGACGGCTACGCAGGCGACATCACCCGCACCTTCCCGGCCAACGGCCGCTTCACCGGCCCGCAGCGCGCGCTGTACGACTTGACGGTAGCCGCCAACAACGCGGCCGCCGCTGTCACCCGTGCAGGCGCACGCTGGAACGAAGGCCACGACGCCGCAGTCCGCATCCTGGCGCAAGGCATGATCGACGAGAAACTGCTGTCGGGCTCGCTCGATGGCGTGATCGAATCGAACGCGTATGCGCGTTTCTATATGCACCGCACCGGCCACTGGCTGGGCATGGACGTGCACGACGTTGGTGACTACCGCGACCCCACGCCCGGCGCAGATGGCGTTCGCCCCTGGCGCACGCTGGAAGCCGGCATGGTGTTGACCATCGAACCGGGCATCTATGTGCGCCCGGGAGACGACGTGCCGGAACACTTCTGGAACATCGGCATCCGTACGGAAGACGACGCCATCGTGACCGACACCGGCTGCGAACTCATCACCCGCGACGTGCCCATCGACGCCGATGCAATCGAAGCCCTGATGCGCCGCTGATCATGGACACCGACATTACCGTCCTGGGCGCAGGCCCCGTCGGCAGCACGCTGGCCCTGCTGCTGGCACGCCACGCGCCCGATCCGAGTCGAATCGTAGTGTGCCGTGCGGATCCGAAGCCTGTTGGGGGAAGTGCTGGTGCGGGTGCTGCCGGTCATGCTGCCGGCGCTGTCGGCGGCACGGCATCAGTCACAGCCACGCCCTCCGGCTCATCATCTGGCTCGTCACTCGGCTCCCAACCAGGCTCCCAATCCGACAAGCCTACTTCCGACCTGCGGGTACTGGCGCTCAACCACGGCAGTCGTGTCTTGCTCGAAGACCTGGGCGTGTGGCCGCAGGGCGGTTCCGAGATCCACGACATTCACGTGTCGCAACGCGGCCGGCTGGGCCGCACACGGATCACCCGGGAAGAATTCGACGTACCGGCGCTCGGCACCGTGGTGGGCTACGAAAGCCTGCGCCGGGCGCTCGATGCGGCGGTCGATGCCAGCGGCGTGACGATTCAGCGCAGTCCTGCGTCTGATGCAGCACACATCCGGCGGCAGTTCGACACCGGGGTGGACCTGGCCCAGGGCAATCTGCGCTGGACAAGTGCCGTGGCGGTGCAGGCAGAAGGCGGCACCTTCGACGACACGCAGGCCGCTCGCCGTGCCGTGCAACATCTGCGCCGTGGCTACGACCAGCATGCCGTGATCGCCACCGTGCGTGCGCAACGCCCGCGCCCGCACGTGGCCTGGGAACGCTTCACGCGCGAAGGTCCGCTTGCGCTGCTGCCCTACCCCAGCGAAGGCCAGGCTGATCCGGCACGCCTGTCCCTGGTCTGGTGCTGCACACCCGAACGCGCCGATACGCTCATGGCCGCCGACGATGAACAATTCGCCAATGCCTTGTCCGACACCTTCGGCGACCGCCTTGGCCGTCTGAGCCCCATCGGCCCGCGTGGCCGTTTCCCGCTGGGCGTCAGCCTGCGCCGCGAGGTGGTCGATGGCCGCAGCGTGGCCATCGGCAACGCCGCGCAGACCTTGCACCCCGTGGCAGGCCAGGGACTGAACCTGGGCCTGCGTGATGCGGCCAGACTTGCCCAAGCGCTGACCCCCTGGTTGCGCGCCCCAGGTGACGCCCCCGGCCCGCAACTGGCGGCGTTTGCGCGCGCTCGAACCGCCGACCGTTGGCTGACGACCGGGCTGACGGACTTGCTGCCACGTGTCTTCGCCACCGGGTTCGCCCCGCTTGAGCACGCCTGTGGATTGGCCTTGCTGGGCCTGGACACCATCCAGGCGCTGCGCGCACCGCTGGCACGTCAGCTGATGCAGGGAAGGCGCGCCTAGCAGGAGCGTTGGCAGGATTTGGGGGCTGATCGACGGGCAGCGGCCCATAAAAGACCCCACTCATATCACCGTTCTACGCGCAAGCAGGTGCCGATCAAAAGGCCAGTCAGGGAGCAATCAGCCAATCCCCCCGAGATTGACCCCTGCAAAAAACCCACAAAAAGCCTGCTCCCAGACCGGTTTGAGCGGGTATTTCAGGGCCGCCGGTCAACTCCATTTCGACGGTCCAGCAGGACGGCGCTACAATCCGCCTTCGCTTTTTCTTCCCAGACCCTTGCGAACGACCGCCGCAGCGCCGTCGGACGCCGGGTTTCTATTCCTTTTCGTTTCATGCGCATCGGTCCCCATTCCCTGCCGAACAACGTGTTTGTCGCTCCCATGGCCGGGGTGACGGACCGTCCGTATCGACAGCTGTGCAAACGGCTGGGGGCGGGTCATGCGGTGTCCGAAATGGCAGCCAGCAATCCCAAGCTGTGGGATAGCGTGAAGACCTCACGCCGCATCGACCATGCAGGCGAGATCGAACCGATTGCGGTGCAGATCGCGGGCGGCGACCCGGCCATGATGGCCGAGGCCGCGCGTTTCAACGTGGAACGCGGTGCCCGCATCATCGACATCAACATGGGCTGCCCGGTCAAGAAGGTGTGCAACGTGCTGGCCGGTTCGGCACTGCTGCGCGACGAAGACCTGGTTGCCCGCATCATCGACGCCGTGGTCAACGCGTGCGCACCGCTGGGCGTCCCGGTCACCTTGAAGACCCGCACCGGCTGGTGCCGTGACAGCCGCAATGCCATGCGCGTGGCAACCCGTGCCGAATCGCTGGGTATTGCAGCTCTGGCCTTGCACGGTCGTACCCGCCAGGACCTGTACACCGGCCAGGCAGAGTACGACACCATTCGCGCAGTGAAGGCCGAACTGAAGATTCCGGTCATCGCCAATGGCGATATCTGCACACCCGAGCAGGCACGCGACGTGCTTCAGTACACCGGTGCCGATGCCGTCATGATCGGCCGCGCAGCACAGGGCCGCCCGTGGATCTTCCGCGAAGTCGACCATTTCCTGCGCACCGGCGAGAAACTGGCACCACCCGATCACAAAGAAATGCGCGAGCTTCTGCTCGAGCATCTGGAAGACCACTACCGCTTTTATGGCGAATACACCGGTGTCCGCACGGCCCGCAAGCATATCGGCTGGTACTTGGCCGACCTGCCTGGCGGACCGGCATTCTGCGCCGGCATGAATCAGATCGAAAACACGCGTGAGCAATGGCAGGCTGTCGCCGACTGGTTCGACCAGTCCGACGAGCCCCGCGCATTGGCCGCCTGAGCCCACGTCCAAGGATTGAAGAATGAAAGAACCCACGCTCGAAGAGTGTGTGCGCCGCAACCTCGACCGCTACTTCAAGGATGTCGACGGGGAAACCGTCAGCGGCATCTGGGATATGGTGTTGTCCGCTGTAGAGCGGCCAATGCTTGAAGTCGTGCTTTCGCACGCAGAAGGCAATCAGTCGCGTGCTGCGGACATGCTCGGCATCAATCGCAACACCTTGCGCAAGAAGCTCGACCAGTACCAGCTGAAAGTGTGACCCCATCGCCGGCCCAGTGCCGCACGCCTGCCCGCTCTCCGGCCCATCTGGCCTGTTTTTGGCCTGCACCAACGCCTAATTTCTCATGAAAATCGAACGCGCTCTCCTCTCCGTTTCCGACAAGACTGGCATCGTCGACTTCGCACGCGCGCTGAACGCGCGTGGCATCGCGCTGCTGTCGACCGGCGGCACCGCCAAGCTTCTGGCAGAAGCCGGCCTGCCGGTGCAGGAAGTCTCCGACTACACCGGCTTCCCGGAAATGATGGACGGACGCGTCAAGACGCTGCACCCGAAAATCCACGGTGGTCTGTTGGCACGTCGTGACGCCCAGGCCCACCTGGACGCCATTGCCAACCACGGCATCGGTCGCATCGACCTGCTGGTGGTGAACCTCTACCCCTTCCGCGAAACCGTTGCCAAGCCCGACTGCAAGTTCGAAGACGCAGTGGAAAACATCGACATCGGCGGCCCGGCCATGTTGCGTGCAGCGGCCAAGAACCACGGCACCGAAGCAGGCGGCGTCACGGTCGTAATCGACCCGATCGACTACGAACGCGTGCTGGGTGAGATCGACGGCCAGCAAGGCCAGACCTCGTTCGCACTGCGCCTTGACCTGGCAAAGAAGGTCTTCGCACACACCGCTGCCTACGATGGCGCGATTGCGAACTACCTGACCAGCCTGGCCGAAGTGCCGGCGCAGGAAGCCGTGCCCAAGCGTGACACCTACCCGGAAATCCTGACCGTGCAGGTCAAGCGCAACCAGGCGCTGCGCTACGGTGAGAACCCCCACCAGTCGGCCGCGTTCTACGCCGAGCAGGGTGCACAGCAGGGTCTGCTGTCTGGCTATCGCCAGCTGCAAGGCAAGGAACTGTCGTACAACAACATCGCCGACGCCGATGCAGCCTGGGAATGCGTGCGCACCTTCCAGTTGCCGGCTTGCGTGATCGTCAAGCACGCCAATCCTTGCGGCGTGGCCGTTGCGGCCAACCCGCTCGAGGCCTACACCAAGGCCTTCCAGACCGACCCGACCTCGGCGTTCGGCGGCATCATTGCCTTCAATCAGCCGGTTGATGCAGCAACCGCCGAAGCCGTCAGCAAGCAGTTCGTGGAAGTGCTGCTGGCCCCGGCCTTCGACGATGGCGCGTGTGCCATCTTCGCTGCCAAGCAAAACGTTCGCCTGCTGGAAGTGCCGCTGGGCGAAGGCCAGAACGGCTTCGACATCAAGCGCGTGGGCGGTGGCTGGCTGGTTCAGCAACCTGACGTCTTCAACGTGCAAAGCGACGAGTTCCGCATCGTCACCAAGGTGGCCCCGACGGTCGCGCAACTGGATGACCTGCGCTTCGCCTGGAAGGTCGCCATGTTCGTGAAGTCCAATGCCATCGTCTTCGTGAAGGGCGGCATGACCTACGGCGTGGGCGCAGGCCAGATGAGCCGCATCGACTCGGCGCGCATCGCGTCCATCAAGGCTGAAAACGCCAATCTGTCGCTGGCCGGTACGGCTGTTGCGTCCGATGCATTCTTCCCCTTCCGCGACGGCCTGGATGTCGTGGCCGATGCGGGGGCAACCTGCGTCATCCAGCCGGGTGGCAGCATGCGCGACGCAGAAGTGATCGCTGCCGCAGACGAGCGCGGCATTGCGATGGTGCTGACCGGCACCCGCCACTTCCGCCACTAAGCCAACGCATGCGCATTCTTGGCATCGACCCCGGCCTGCGACGTACCGGGTTCGGTGTCATCGATTACGACGGTACCCGCCTGCGTTATGTCGCAAGCGGTACCGTGGTGGTGCCTGCCGGGGGTGAACTGTCGGGCCGCTTGAAAGTCATTCTGGACAGCATCCGCGAGATCATTCGCCAGCACAGCCCCGATGCATCGGCGATAGAAAAAGTCTTCGTCAACGCCAACCCGGCGTCGACCCTGCTGCTGGGTCAGGCACGCGGTGCCGCCTTGTGCGCCTTGGCCGATCTGGACCTGAGCGTGCAGGAATACACCGCGCTGCAGATCAAGAAGTCAGTGGTCGGCACCGGTCGTGCGGCAAAAGAGCAGGTGCAGATGATGGTGCAGCACCTGCTGGCGCTCAATGGCGCACCGGCACCCGATGCCGCCGATGCGCTGGCCTGCGCCATCTGTCATGCGCACTCCAGCGTATTGGCCACGCGCCTGCAACAGGCGGGCAGCCAGACTGCGACAGGCTTCGGTCTGCGCGGCACCAGCATGCGACGCGGGCGCTTGATCGGGTTGCCTTGATCTGGCTGTCTTGATCGGCTGCTTCTCCACCGGCTGCTTCTCCACCGGCTGCATCTCGTTGCGCAAACGTTGACCCATGCGGCCACATACGTGGCCGTATTCACTTAAGCTCTGGTTCTCTCCAGGCTCAGGCTCTCAGGCCACGGTCTGTGAACCTCCTCATTCAGCTTTCACGCAGGCCACCATGATCGGACGTATTTCCGGCACGCTCATCGAAAAATTCCCGCCGGCCGTCCTGGTCGATGTGGGCGGCGTCGGCTACGACGTCGATGTGCCGATGAGCACCTTCTACGCCCTGCCCGACACTGGCGCAAAAGTCACGCTGCTGACCCACCTGGCGATCCGCGAAGACGCGCATGTGCTGTACGGCTTCCTGACCGCTGCCGAGCGTGAAGCCTTCCGCCAGCTGATCAAGATCAGCGGCGTCGGCGCGCGAATCGCGTTGGCAGTCTTGTCGGGCATGACGGTGGCAGAACTGGCCCAGGCCATCACCTTGCAGGAAGCCGGCCGCCTGACCCGCATTCCGGGCATCGGCAAGAAAACCGCCGAACGGTTGCTGCTGGAACTGAAGGGCAAGCTCGGTGCCGATATCGGTGCGCATGCCGCGCCGGTGGTCGACGGCCAGACCGACATCCTGAACGCCTTGCTGGCGCTGGGCTATTCCGACAAGGAAGCCCTGGCCGCACTGAAAACCCTGCCGGCTGGCGTCAGCGTGTCAGACGGCATCCGCCAGGCACTGAAGTCCTTGGCGCGCTAACGCGCTCAAGTCAGCACGGCTTTTTATGGTGCAATCGGGGCATGGCGACACGCCACGCCCCACCCCGTCCGACGGAGCATTTTTTTCGATGGCGATCCAGTCCGACCAGCTTTCTTCCCGCGATCCGTCTTCGCGTGACCCGATAGATACTCGGGTCATCTCGCCCCGCCCCAGCTCGCCCAACGAAGAGGCGATCGAACGCGCGCTGCGCCCCAAGGCCCTGGACGAATACGTCGGCCAGAAACGCATCCGCGAACAGCTTGAAATCTTCATCACCGCCGCCCGTCAGCGTGAAGAATCGCTCGACCACGTGTTGCTCTTCGGCCCGCCGGGTCTGGGCAAGACCACACTGGCGCACATCGTGGCGCGGGAAATGGGTGTGCAATTGCGTCAGACCTCCGGTCCGGTGCTGGAACGCCCGGGTGACTTGGCTGCCTTGCTGACCAACCTGGAACGCAACGACGTCCTGTTCATCGACGAAATCCACCGTCTGTCGCCTGTGGTCGAAGAAATTCTGTACCCGGCGCTGGAAGATTTCCAGATCGACATTCTGATCGGTGACGGCCCGGCCGCGCGCAGTGTGAAGCTCGATCTTCAGCCGTTCACGCTGGTGGGTGCCACCACGCGCGCCGGCATGCTGACCAATCCCCTGCGGGATCGCTTCGGCATCGTCGCGCGTCTGGAGTTCTACACCCCGGACGAACTCGCGCGCATCGTCACCCGCAGCGCGGGCCTGTTGAACACGCCGATTACCGAAGACGGTGCCACGGAAATCGCCCATCGCTCACGCGGCACGCCGCGTATCGCCAACCGGCTGCTGCGCCGGGTGCGCGACTACGCCGAGGTCAAGGCCAATGGGGTCGTGGACAAGCAAGTGGCTGCCGCCGCACTGACCATGCTGGACGTCGATCCGCAGGGTCTGGACGTGATGGATCGCAAACTATTGGAAGCAATCGTGCACAAGTTCGATGGAGGTCCGGTGGGGGTCGACAGCCTGGCGGCCGCCATTGGCGAGGAACGCGACACGATCGAAGATGTGATCGAACCTTTCCTGATCCAGCACGGATATCTGCAACGCACGCCGCGCGGGCGCATTGCCACGCTGGGCGCTTATCGCCATCTGGGGCTGACGCCGCCGTCGGCTGCGGGTGGGGCAGAACTGTTCTGAGCGCCGGGGCGCGGGGTGGTTCCCGCGTCCTGAAAACGCCTGGCTTGGTCATCCAAGCAACTCAGACACGCTTCGTGTGAACGGTGTTTTACGGCCCACAATGCATTGAGCCCGTGCTGGGCATCCCCCAGTTCACGGGCTCAACTGTGCAACGCACAGTGCAGGACTCAAGTTATCACGCCATCCATGACACACCAATGACAGTGTGGCGATAAGCAAATGGACAACGTGTCGAGAATAAAGCGGAAGCGCCAACGCGAACTCACACGACGCCACCCACGCACCCGAAGCCGCGCAAGCTCACAATCGACGCTTCCTTCAGGTCAGACGAGGCTGGCGCATCAAAGTTCCGAGCCGGGTGACCGATCAGCCGGCGAAGATGCATTCCAAGCCGTCCAAACCCCTCGAAAACGGCGCTGTTGCGCGACTTTGGTGTTTACAGGCGGTTTCATCTGCCCACCCGTCGGAGTTCGCCTCCAGATGCGCACAGCCACCCTGCCTTGGTTACACTCACCACCTCGCGGCCAAGCTCGACGGGCAGTCACCTCGACCTCCCGATCATCCGCTTTCTCATGACAGGCAATGCAAGCAGTTTCGGCCCCCACTCCTTCCGGCTTTACCTTCCCCGTTCGCGTCTACTATGAAGACACCGATGCAGGCGGGGTGGTGTACTACGCCAACTATCTGAAATTTTTCGAGCGCGCACGAACCGAGTGGTTGCGCGCGCTCGGCGTCGATCAATCGCTGCTGGCCGAACGTACCGGCGCGATCTTCGTCGTACGCGGCCTGGAAGTCAGTTATCGCCGTCCTGCACGCCTGGACGACATGTTGGTAGTCCATGCCCGCATCGAACGCCTGGGCAAGGCTTCCATCGATTTCATCCAGACCTGCGAGCGCGACGGTGAACTAATGGCCAGCGGCCGAGTCCAGGTCGGATGCGTCGATCGCACCGGACTGCGCCCGACCGCCATGCCCGCCGATGTTCGAACTGCCCTGGCGCCGCTGGTAATCGCCCCTTCCGGAATCTGAACCAAGGACTTTGCATGAACGTTTCTCAGGACATGTCGATCCTGTCGCTGGTGTCGCAAGCCAGCATCCCAGTACAGATCGTGATGGTGTTGCTGCTGGTCGTATCACTGACCTCGTGGACCTACATCTTCAGCAAGCACATTGCCATCTCACGCGCCAAGAAGGACACCACGCGCTTCGAAACCGATTTCTGGTCCGGCGGCGACCTGAACATGCTGTATCAGGCCGCCGCCAGCCGCCGTGCCGAAAACGGCGCACTTGCCCGCATCTTCGAAGCCGGCATGGCTGAATTCAGCAAGGGTCGCCAGAACCGGGTTGCCGAAGGCAACCTGCTCGACGGCGCGCGTCGTGCCATGCGCGCGGCCTACCAGCGTGAAATGGATGCGCTCGAAGCCAACCTGAACTTCCTGGCATCGACCGGCTCGGTCAGCCCCTACGTCGGTCTGTTCGGCACCGTCTGGGGCATCATGCAGGCCTTCCGTGGTCTGGCCAACGTGCAGCAAGCCACGCTCGCCAGCGTGGCTCCCGGCATTGCCGAGGCACTGGTCGCGACCGCCATCGGCCTGTTCGCCGCCATTCCGGCCGTGATCGCCTACAACCGCTACTCGCATGACATCGACCGTCTGTCGATTCGCTTCGACAGCTTCATCGACGAGTTCCTGAACATTCTCCAAAGGCAGGTGCGCTAATGCCGTCAGCCCGCTCCGGCAATCGTGGCGGCCGTGGCGGCCGCCGCGCCATGAACGAAATCAACGTCGTGCCGTATATCGACGTGATGCTGGTGTTGCTGGTCATCTTCATGGTGACCGCACCCATGGTGTCCCCGCTGGTCATAGACCTGCCGTCCGTGGGCCGCGCGTCCGTGGTGCCGGTCAAGCCGCTGGAAGTGGTGCTGGGTGCCGACGGCACCGTGTCGCTGCGCGACCTGGAAAAAGGCGAAAGCCAGCCGCGTCCGATTCCGCGCAACGACCTCGCCCGCGTCGCCCGCGAGCGTCAGGCTGCCAAACCCGACCAGCCCGTCGTCATTGCCGCCGATCGCAAGCTGCAATACGAAGCCGTGCTGAAAGTCATGGATGACCTGCAACGCCAGGGCGTCACCCGCGTGGGCCTCTTGGTCCGGCAACAGAGCCAGTAAGCAATGGCTCCAGTCGATCGCACACCGCGACGCCCATACACGCCGCCGACGAAAGGCGTAAACGGCCTGGCGCTCGTGCTTGCCATTGGCATGCACGTGCTGCTGGCCGTTGCGCTGTTCTTTGGCGTGTCGTGGACGACGCGCAACCCGGGCCCGGTACAAGCCGAACTGTGGACTGCGCTGCCGGAACCCGACCAGCCGCGCCCGCGCCCCGTTCCCCAACCCGTTCCTCCGCCAGAACCTGCGCCCCCTCCGCCGCCGCCGCGTCCTGCGCCCCCTCCGCCGCCGCCCACACCGACCCCGGAAGTGGCCAAGCCCGATATCGCCATCGAGCAGGAAAAGCAGCGCAAGGAAACCGAGCGACGTGAAGCCGCTGCTGCCGCCGAACGCGAAAAGCAGCAACAACGCGCCGAACAGGAAAAAGCAGCCGCCGAAAAACGCGAGGCCGACAAGCGCCTGGCGGACAAGGCCGCCGCCGACAAGGCCGCTGCCGAGAAAGCGGCAGCCGAAAAAACGGCTGCTGAAAAAGCTGCCGCCGATAAGCTGGCTGCGCAGAAAGCGGCTGCCGACAAGGCTGCCGCTGAAAAGCTCGCAGCTGAAAAAGCGGCAGCTGAAAAGCTGGCTGCCGAGAAGAAAGCCGCAGCTGACAAGGCTGCTGCACAGAAGGCAGCTGCCGAGAAAGCCGCTGCTGACAAAGCTGCCGCCGAACGGGACCAGAAATTGCGGGAGGCCTTCCGCAGCGACGGTGCCAAGGCAGCCGGTCTGGAAGGTGGACGCGCTGGTGGCACTGCTGCCCGCAACCAGGCAGGTGGAGGTGGCGGCGATGGTGGCTACGGCGACCTGGTCCGTGCCTGCGTCAAACCCAACGTGATCTATTCCGCAGCCGATGGCGGTTCCGGCGGGGCCAATCCGACCGTGACTTACAACGTGCAGCTCATGCCTACCGGCGAGCAGGCCGGCCCGCCGAGGCTGGTACGCTCCTCAGGCAATGCCGGATTCGACCGTGCGGTCGAAAACGGTATCCGTCGTTGCGATCCTTTCCCGCGTCCGAAAACGGGATCTTTCGCAACCAACATCGAAGTTCAATATCGGATGTTCGACTGATGACTACGACACTCACCGCCAACACTCCCACCCGGTCCGCCGGTTCGAGCCAAGCGCGCGGCCTGGCGGGCCATCTGCGTGCTTTCGCTGTCGCAGCAATCGCCGCTACCGCGCTTGGCGCGGGCGCAGCCCACGCGCAATTGCGTGTGGAAATTTCAGGCGCAGGTGCCTCCCAGTACCCCATCGCCGTTGCTGACTTTGCCTCGGCAGATCCGCAAGGCGCGGAAATTGCCAACATCATCCGTACGGATCTGAACGGCAGCGGCTTGTTCAAGATCATCGACGCCTCGGGTTCGCAATTGTCGGAATCCTCGGCAATCGGTTTCGCCGCTTGGAAGACGCGCGGCGCTGATGCCCTGGCAGTCGGCAGCGCCAATCGCCTGGCCGATGGCCGCATCGACGTGCGTTACCGCCTGGCCGACACCGTCCAGCAATCGCAACTCGACGGCGTGGCAATTACTTCCGCGCCCAGCGAAACCCGCCATACCGCGCACCAGATCGCTGACCGTATCTACGAAAAGCTGACGGGTGTACGTGGCGTATTTGCCACCCGTATTGCCTACGTGCTGAAACGCGGTGACCTGTTCGAGCTGCAGATTGCCGATGCAGACGGCCAGAACGCCCAGACCGCCCTGCGCTCGCGCGAGCCGATCATCTCGCCCTCGTGGTCGCCGGACGGCGGCAAGCTTGCTTACGTAAGCTTCGAATCGCGCAAGCCGGTGGTCTACGTGCACACGCTGTCCAACGGCCAACGCGTGCCGGTTGCCAACTTCAAGGGCAACAACAGCGCGCCGGCCTGGTCGCCGGACGGCAGCACGCTGGCTGTGGTGCTGACGCGTGATGGTCTGTCGCAGATCTATCTGATGAACGCCGACGGTTCGAATCTGCGTCGCCTGACCCAGTCGACTGGCATCGATACCGAGCCGGTTTTCACCCCGGACGGCAAATCTCTGTTGTTTACAAGCGACCGAGGCGGCAGTCCGCAGATTTATCGACTCGATATTTCTAGTGCGCAGGCACAGCGCGTAAGCTTCAAAGGGAACTACAATATTACGCCGCGTATTTCTCCCGATGGAAATACGCTGGCTTATGTGACTCGTCGCGATGGAGGCTATCAGATTGCCGTGCTCGACCTTGCTACTGGCAACGAACTTCTGTTGACCAATGGCGGTCGCGAGCAGTCGCCGACATTCGCGCCAAATGGAAAGTCCGTGCTGTATGCCACCTCGTCGGGTGGTCGTGCAGTCTTGGCGGCCGTGTCCACTGATGGACGCGTCAAGCAGACCTTGTCCGTGATGAGCGGTGAAGTCCGCGAGCCGACTTGGGGTCCTTTCCTGCCGAACTGACCGTCCGACACCGGTTACAGAAACATACCCAATCACGCGAACCATGAATCGACATGCGGCAAGATTTTGCTGTGGCTCGATTCATGCTGGACCTTGAAAGTTTTGACCACCTGTAATTTCCCATCCACCGCCTCTTAAGCTCACTCAGGAGCCCGAGAATGTTCCAACGTATCCTCCGCACGCTCACCATCGCCGGCCTCGCCGCCGTCCTCGCCGCTTGCGGCAGCAACGTCAAGCTTGACGACGCCAACACCACCGCTCCGGTTGAAAACCGTTCGGGCGCAAACGCCTCTGGCGCAAACGGCCGTGCCGTTGCACCGGTTGACGCAAGCCGTAACGGCCTGGACCCGCTGAACGACCCGCGCGGCGTGCTGGCACAACGCTCGGTGTACTTCGACTTCGACAGCTATGTTGTGTCGAACCAGTACAAGGCCCTGGTTGAAAACCACGCACGTTTCCTGGTCCAGAACCCGAGCCGTCGTATCTCGGTCGAAGGCCACACCGATGATCGTGGCGGCAGCGAATACAACCTGGCCCTGGGTCAGCGTCGTTCGGAAGCCGTGCGTCGCGCACTGGTCCTGCTGGGCGTTCGTGACGACCAGATCGAAGCTGTGAGCTTCGGTAAGGAAAAGCCCAAGGCTGCCGGCTCGGATGAAGCTTCGTTCGCCGAAAACCGTCGCGCCGACATCGTCTACCGTTAAGGAAACCTGCCATGCTTCGTGCTTCCCGTTCATTGCGCCTTGCAGCTGTCCTGACCTTGACGGGCGCAAGCCTGTTCAGCGGACCTGCGCACGCACTGTTCTCTGACGATGAAGCCCGTCAGGCCGTCATCGATCTGAGGCGGGAAGCGCGCGAGCGTGCAGACCAACAGACGCAGCAGATTACTGAGGCCACTTCGCGTTCACAACGCGCGCAACTCGAACTGGCTGGCCAGATCGAAGCCTTGCGTCAGGAAGTGGCCCGGTTGCGTGGTCAGCTTGAATTGGCAACCAAGGAAGTGGCCGATACACAACGGCGTCAGAAGGATTTGTATCTGGACATCGATACACGTCTGAAGAAACTGGAGCCGCAAGCCGCTACCATCGACGGCCAACAGGCCTTCGTGGACCCCAATGAAAAGCGCGTCTACGACGCCGCCATCGACCTGTTCCGCAACGGCGCTTACGCCGATGCGGTGCCGGCCCTGTCAGGGTTCCTGCGTCAGTATCCGCAAAGTGCTTTTGCACCGGTAGCGCAGTTCTACATCGGTAGCAGCCAGTACGCGCTGAAGGACTACAAGGCAGCAATCGCACAGCAGCAAGCCCTGGTTCGCCAGTGGCCGCAAAACGTGCGTGCGCCCGATGCCTTGCTGGTCATGGCCGCAAGCCAGGTCGAACTCAATGACAAAAAGTCCGCGCGTGCCACGCTCGAACGCATCGTCAATGAGTACGGTCAGGCTCCGGCAGCACAAACTGCACGCGAACGACTCGAATTGTTGCGTTAAGACCTGCTTTTGACTTGACGGGTGCCATATAAACCCGGCATAATCTTTTGCTGTTCTCGGGGGTCGTTAGCTCAGTCGGTAGAGCACCGGACTTTTAATCCGATGGTCGCGCGTTCGAGTCGCGCACGACCCACCAGTTGATTTACTCAGAGCCAGGCGCAAGCCAAGTTTTGATAAAGAAATGTAGAACAGCAAGGCAGTACCAAAAAGCGCAGTACAAAAGCGCAGTACGCAAGACAAACATCAAGCCCTCGTCACTACGAGGGCTTTTTGTTTTGGTGCATGGTTTATGGGCGCGGGCTTCAACGTGAACCTGTTTGATGCGGGCTGTGTGCATGGCGCTCCGCTCTGTCTACATTTTCGCTCTGCCCCTCGCTAGCCCTCCCGTCCATTGCTGACACGCCATCGCAAGTTTTCATACGCGAGTTGCTCAGCATGCTCTCCGCCATTTAGCGTGAAGCTTTGCCACCCAGTTCTTGTGCAAAGCAAGGCTGGTCTAGAATGCCGTTCATGGTCACGCCGCATTCCGTGCCGCTTCCACTCGGCAATATCGCTTCCACCTCGCGCCCGGGCAATCGCCCTGCCGTGCGACGGGCCGTGTCCTGGCACGTTGCCCTGGTCGTGGCCATGCTGGGATTCGTGTTGCGTGCCTTGGTGCCCGTGGGCTTCATGCCCGACGCGCAGGCAATGCAGGTCGGCCATATTGAACTGACGCTGTGCTCGCCCAATGCGCCAGGGGCCAGAGCCATCAGCATCCTGCTTGCGCCTGATGCAGCCGATGCAAGCTTGCCCAGTGGATGGTCTGCAGCCCTGCCCGGCGCAGACAGCACCAGCCCGTATCCGCTGACAGACAAGGCCCTCGGCCATCCGTCCGATTCGCATGCCGACGCCACCGACTGCCCCTTCGCCTTGATGGCGGCTCAGGGGGTAATAGGCTCGGCGGAAATCGGCTTTGTTCAGACTGCAGCCGTTCACATCCCCCACGTTTCGCTTGTCCAGGGCGCCGTCCTGGCCCTGCCTGTTCTTGGCCCTCCCCTCGGGTCCCGCGCGCCCCCTGCCATCGCCTGACAGCCTCGCCACATGTTGCTCACGTCTGGTAGCTGATGCCGGCCGTTGAAGTTCCAGCAGATAAAAGCCAGCAAGTGCAGATCCGGTACTTATCGCGTTGATATGTACATGGTCCGGCATATGCCAGCGCTGCGATCCTTCACCTTCAGGTACACGCAATCGAAAGCGATGCTGCACCCTTATGCCGACACGCCACCGCTGCCCACGCAGCCCGGCCCGGCACCTGACAGTCATTCGGATGGCTACGCCCAACGTGTTCCTCGCGTCGGGTGCCAGCACATCTGCCAGCCAGTTCTACGAGACGACGATGAAAAAGATGATGACGCCGGATATTGCCCCCGGTTCGATCGCCAGCCTGAATGCTGATTCGAGCGCCAACCCTGCGCGACGCCGGGTGCTGCTGTCGCTGGCAGCCGCTGCCGCACTGCCCTTGGCCGCCTGCGGTCGCGACGGGCAGTTGAAGAACGTCCACGGCATTGATCTTACCGATGCCAAATGGTCGGCCGATTTCAGCCTGAAAGATCCGGACGGCAAGACCCGCAGCATTGCCGATTTCAAAGACAAGCTCGTCATGCTGTTCTTCGGCTTCACGCAATGCCCGGACGTCTGCCCGACGACCCTGGCCCGCGCGGCGCAGGTCAAGGCAGGTCTGGGGGCCGATGGCAGCAAGCTGCAGGTGCTGTTCATCACGGTGGACCCGGAACGCGACACGCCCGATGTGCTGCGCGCCTACACCACTGCCTTCGATCCGGGCTTCCTGGGCTTGTACGGCGACGCCAAGCAGACCGTGGACACCGCCAAGGCCTTCAAGGTGTTCTTCCAAAAGGTGCCCACCGGCAGTTCCTACACCATGGAACACACTGCCCTGACCTACGTATTCGACACACGTGGCCAACTGCGGCTTGCCTTGCGACATGAACAGACGGCAGCCGAATGCCTGTCGGATATCCGCCAGCTGGTGTAAGCCACCTGTGCATGACCACGCTGTCGCCGGCCAACCCGCCCGCACAGCATCCTGACCAAGATTCGAAGAGACCTGCGATGACAAAAACAACCTTGACCAGCCACGCACTGAAACTGCTTTGCCTGGCTGCCCTGTCCCTGGTGGTGTCCGCCGCTCGCGCCGATGTGCGCGTGGAAGACCCCTGGGTGCGTGCCACCGTGCCCGGGCAGTCTGCCTCGGGCGCATTCATGCGCCTGACCTCGTCGGCACCGGCCAAGCTGGTGTCCGCCAGTGCAAAAATTGCCGACTCGGTTGAAGTGCACGAGATGAGCATGACCGACAACGTCATGCGCATGAAGCAGATTCCTGCACTCGACCTGCCTGCCGGCAAGACGGTTGAACTGGCACCGGGCGGGTATCACATCATGTTCTTCAAGCTGCATTCGCAATTGAAGGATGGCGACACGGTACCCATGACCCTGGTATTTGAAGACGCCCAAGGCAAGCGCAGCTCGGTGGATGTGCAGGCACCCGTGCGACCGCTGACGGCGGCGATGCCGGCCGGACACGGCGCACATGCAGGGCACGGCGCGCACAAATAAAACGCGGCAAGACTAGTTCGGTAACAGGTGCGCCAAGCCTATCAGGGCACGAACGCAACACGCGGTGCCCTGATCAAACGACAGCCCACTGACCGCGCCAACGTTCGCCGTACTGGCTCATCAAACAAGCCATCTCGCAGCACGACATTCATCGCCTCGTCGTGATGAAAAACGCCCTGAAAGTCGGACACCAATCCCGACTCCAGGGCGTTTTTTCGTGCTCGATAAAACCAGGTTTTCGCTGATTTCAGGAGCGTTCACTAGCTGCGTTTGATCAGCCGCTTGAACCACTGCTCCACGTCGTCCACATAGGTGAACACCGAGGGCACCACCAGCAGACTCAGCACTGTCGACGTGATCAGCCCGCCGATCACCGCGATCGCCATCGGTGAACGGAAGCTGGGGTCAGCCGCGCCCCAACCCACCGCAATCGGCAACATGCCGGCACCCATCGCCAGCGTGGTCATGATGATGGGTCGTGCCCGCTTGTGGCAGGCATCGATCAAGGCGTCGAAGCGGCTCATGCCGTGGTCACGGCGCGCCACGATTGCGTATTCCACCAGCAGGATCGAGTTCTTGGTTGCAATGCCCATCAGCATGATCAACCCGATCAAGGACGGCATCGAGAAGCTCTTGTTGGCGATCAGCAGACCGACAAACGCGCCGCCCAGCGCCAGGGGCAAGGCCGCCAGAATGGTCAGCGGGTGCAGCACATCCTTGAACAGCAACACCAGCACGATGTAGATGCACAGCACGCCCGTCAGCATGGCCAGGCCGAAGCTCTCGAACAACTCGCCCATCACTTCGGCGTCCCCGATCTCGACCACATGCACACCGGCCGGCAACTGCTTGACCGAGGGCAGCTGCTGCACGGCACGGGCCACATCGCCCAGCGGCATCCCGGACAGTTCGATCTCGAAGTTGATGTTGCGCGACCGGTCGTAACGATCGATGATCGCCGGCCCGCTGGCCATCTCAAGCGTTGCCACCTGGTTCAGCATGACGGGGCCACGGGTGCCCGGCACCATCAGCCGTTCGATTGCGCCCATGTCCTGACGGGCACGGTCGTCCAGACGCACCACAATCGGCACCTGACGCTGTGACAGGTTCAGCTTGGGCAAGGACACATCGTAATCACCCAGCGTGGCAATCCGCAGCGTTTCGCCGATCGAGGCGCTGGTCACGCCCAGGTCGGCTGCGCGCGCAAAGTTCGGTCGCACGGCAATCTCAGGGCGCACCAGGCTTGCGGTGGACGTGATGGTACCCAGACCGGGAATGGTGCGCAGGTCGCGTTCCACGGCACGGGCAGCGGTGATCAGCGCCTGGGGATCTTCGCCCGTCAGCGCCAGAATGTACTTCTCGCCAGATCCACCCAGCCCGACCTTGCTGCGAATACCGGGCAAGGACACCAACGCCTGTCGGATGTTGTTCTCAATGCCCTGCTTGCGCGGTCGCTCGGCCCGAGGTGCCAGCATGATGGTAAGCGTGGCCCTGCGGGTCTCGCCTTGTGCCGACGATGCCATCGGATCAGAGCCAGCCTTGCCTGCGCCGATGGTGGTGTACACGTGCCGCACATGCTCCACCGCGGCAATCCGGGTACGCGCCTGCTCGGCTACCACCAGGGTCTGCGACAAGGTGGTGCCTGGTGGCAGCTCCAGATAGACCTGGGTCTGCGAGTTGTCGTCAGGCGGCAGGAAGCCGGTTGGCAACAACGGGATCATCGCAATCGAGCCGAAGAAGAAGATGGTCGCCGCAATCATCGTCACCAGACGATGCTTCAGGCACCACGCACTGATCTTCAGGTAGCGGTCCATCCAGAACGGATCGCGGTGGCCGCCTACCAGCGGCTTCATGATGTAGGCCGCCATCATCGGGGTCAGCACCCGCGCCACCACCAGCGACGCAAACACCGCCAGAGACGCCGTCCAGCCGAATTGCTTGAAGAACTTGCCGGCCACACCGCTCATGAAGGCAGTCGGCAGGAACACGGCAATCAGCGTGAAGGTGGTGGCCACCACCGCCAGCCCGATCTCGTCGGCAGCTTCCATCGCCGCCTCGTAAGGTGACTTGCCCATGCGCAAGTGCCGCACGATGTTCTCGACCTCGACGATGGCATCGTCGACCAGAATGCCGATCACCAGCGACAAGGCCAGCAGCGTAATGATATTGATCGAAAAGCCCAGCACGTACATGCCGATGAAGGCCGGGATCACCGACAAGGGCAAGGCTACTGCCGACACAAAGGTTGCGCGCCAGTCCCGCAGGAACAGCCACACCACGATCACCGCCAGAATGCCGCCTTCGTACAGCAGGTGCATCGATGCGTCGTACTCGTCCTGCACCGGGGTAACGAAGTTGAAGGCTTCGTTGATCTGCAAGTCGGGGCGTTGTTCGCGCAGCGTGGCAAGCGCTTCCTGAATGCCCGCCCCCACCGACACTTCGCTTTCACCCCGGCTGCGCGATACCTCGAAGCCGACCACCGGTTTGCCGTCGTACAAGGCTGCCGAGCGTTGTTCCGCGATGGTGTCGGTCACCGTGGCGATCTCGCCCAGACGAACGCGACGACCATCGTTCAAGGCCAGTTCCAGCTGCGCCAGTTCGTCGGCCGATTGCACGGTGGCCAGCGTGCGAACAGGCTGTTCACCACCGCCGATATCGGTTCGACCGCCTGAGCTTTCGTTCTGTACCTGACGCAGCCGGCGCGATACCTCCGCCGCCGTCGCGCCCAGCGCCTGCATGCGGGCCGGGTCGAGCGCCACGCGCACTTCACGGGTGACCCCACCCACCCGCGTCACACCACCTACGCCCGGCACCGCCAGCAAGCGGCGCGACACGTCGTTGTCCACGAACCAGGACAAGGCTTCCGGGTCCATCCGCGACGAGGCGATGGTGAACGCCAGAACAGGCTGCGCCGCCATGTCGAGCTTGTTGACGATGGGGTCGCGCACGTCGCCGGGCAGGTCGGCACGCACGCGCGACACGGCCGAGCGCACATCGTCCACCGCTTCCTGCACGGGCTTTTCCAGGCGGAACTCGACCGTCAGCGTGACCGCACCGTCTTGCACCTTGGTGTAGATGTGCTTCAGGCCCTGCACGGTCGCGATCGAATTCTCGATCTTGCGGGCAACCTCGGTTTCCAGCTGAGCCGGTGCGGCCCCCGGCAAGGCAACCGTCACCAATACGGTGGGCAGGTCGATGTCGGGGAAGTTCTGCACCTTCATCGCGCTGAAGGAAAACGCGCCTGCGAAGGTCAGCAGGACAAACAGCATCAAGGCCGGAATGGGGTTGCGGATCGACCAGGACGAGACATTCATGGCTTGGCGACCGGTAAGGCAGGCGTGGTGGTGGAGATCGGGGCCGGTGCAGCAGCAGGCGAAGCACTGCCAGCCGCACCGGACGCAGCCGCGTCATCGGTAATGCGCACCAGATCACCATCCGTCAGGAAGGCGGCCCCGCGCACCACCACGTGCGCATCGGCAGGCAAGCCCTCGACAATCTCCACTTGGTCGCCCAGGCGGCGTCCGGTGCGCACCTTGGCCTGCACCACATGGCCGGTGTCGCCCGTGCGGTCGCGCAGATGGAACACATAGCTGAACCCATCGCGCAGCAACACCGACTGCTGCGGCACCGTGACCGCAGCAGAGGTGCCCAACACGAATTCTCCATGCGCGAACATGCCAGCCTTGACCGGCATTGTGCTGTCGGCCGATACCGGCAAATCGACGTAGACCAGCGCATTGCGGGTCTGCGGATCGACCGTCGGCGCGATCATGCGCACCGTGCCTTCCAGGCTGGCACCGCTGGGCGCAGTCACCTGCACTTTGGTCCCTGCTCCCAGCCGACCCAGCTCAGTTGAGATCACTTCGGCACGCCATTCCAGGCGTCCCTTGCGGATCATGCGGAACAGTTCGGTACCCACGCCCACCACCGAGCCAACCGTTGCCGTGCGCGAAGAGATCACGCCGTCATCAGGTGCCAGCACACGGGTCTGCACCAGGCGCAGTTGCTGTGCATCCAGCGTGGCCTTGGCGGACTCAACCCGCGCACGCGCCGTATCTGCCGTGGTCTGGTACTGATTGATCTGCTGCACGCTCAGTGCACCGGTGCGTTGCAGGCTTTGCGCACGCGTGGCATTGGCTGCGGCGTCCGATGCATTGGCGTTGGCTTCCGCCACGGCGGCACGCGCCTGGGCAACCTCGGCCATGACGGTTTCGCTGGCGAACACCGCCAGCACCTGGCCGGCCTTCACGGTATCACCCACGTTGACCCGCACTTCCTTCAGGCGCAGGCCGTTGGCTTCGGACCCAAGCACGGCTTCCTGCCACGCCACGATGTTGCCGTTCGCCCCCAGGGTGATCGGCAACTGCACACGCTGCGGCAGCACGGTGGCCACCGTCAGCGAGGGATTGCCGGCCGGGGCCGCGGGCGTCGCAGCAGGCGGCGTGGGGCCGGGGGGTGAAGAAGGCAGGAACTTCATGCCGACAAACACCGCGGCTGCGACAGCCGCCAGGATCAGCAGCACGGATACGGGTTTCAGCTTCATTGGGATGACTTGCCTGCTTGAGTGGGGAGTGTGGGGCGGGTCCATCCGCCGCCCATGGCGCGATACAGCGAAATCCACGCAGAGATGCGTTCGCGCTGCAGCGTCACCACGTTCATCTGTGCGGCCAGCGCGGTGCGGCGCACGTCTTCCATTTCGATCAGGCTGCCCAGCCCGCCGCGATAACTGGCCTCGGCCGCGACGAACGCCGCGCGATAGCCGTCGGCCGCCGCCTGCGCATCGGCGCTGCGGTCAATTGATGACTGCAAGGCCACCAGTGCCTGTTCGACTTCCCGTACCGCGTCGCGCACCTTGACGCGATACAGGGCTACCGCTTCTTCGTAACGCGCACGCGCCGCTGCCGCATCGGCTGCTCGACGCCCGCCATCGAACAAGGGCACATTCAGTTCAAGCGGACCAATCGACCAGGTGGCCGAGGTGGTGTTCACACCCTGAGTCCGCACCAGGCCACTGCCGATCGAGCCAGTCAGCCGCAGGCTGGGATAACGTGCCGCTTCTGCAGTGCCGACATCGGCGCTGGCGGCTGCCACGTCCCGCTCCAGGGCGTAGATATCGGGCCGCTGAGCCAGCAACTGCGCGGGCACCTCAGGCACGGCAAACGGCGTCACGATGCGGGTCGGGGCCTGCATCAACTTTTCGCGCAGCATGGGTTCGGGCAAGTCGGTCAAACCAACCAGCGTCTTCACTTCTGTATCGCACTGGGCACGCTGCTGGGTCAGCCGGCCCGAGGCTTCGGCAGCGCTTGCGCGGGCCAGCTCGGCGTTGGCAGGAGACTGAAACCCTGCGTCGGCGCTCAGCGTCGTCAGGCGCGAGGTTTCGCTGCGAGATCCGGCATCGTCACGCATCACGGCCAGCGTGTCGCCGCAGCTGCGCAAGGTGAAATAGCGGTCGGCGGTTTCCGCCGCCACCGACACCCGTGCATCGTGCCACTGTGCCTGTGCGCCTTCGAAGCGCGCCTGCGCGGCGTCGCGCGCCGCGCGATTGCCGCCGAACAGATCGGTTTCCCACGACGCCTGGATGGTGCCCTGCGCAATGGTGGCAACGCCAAGCGTCTGCTGGCTGAAACCACGACTGGCGTTGGCCGCGCCATCCACGCTGGGACCAAGCGCCGCGCCGGCACTCACGCGCGTGGCACGGGCCTGTTCGATGCGCGAGCGCGCCTGCGCCAAGGTCCCGCTGGCGCTTTCCGCCGCCACAATCAGTTCCACCAGCAGCGGGTCTTGCAGACTGCCCCACCACTGACCCAGCTGATCAAGCGAGCCATCATGCGGCACCGGCGCGTACCACCCTGCAGGCGGGGTAACGGGTGCTTCGGTGGGCGGCATCGAGGGCGCGGCACACGCCGTCAGCAACAGCGCCAGGCAAGCGGTGACGGGCAATCGGGGCGACAGGCAGTCACCAAATGCAAACGACGAGAGGCGGAGGATCATCGCGGGATTAAAACATGGCGGCCAAGTCGGGATGGGCTATCGTTACCAACGCCGTTACTGCCGCCCTGCAGGCAGCGCACGCGTGGTTACGGATAGTCGGAATCGAAGCAGAAAAGCATTACATATGTGCCCGCGATGACTTCGTTTCCTTCCCCATCGATGCGTTGACTACGCGCCAGTCGAGCGCCGTGCGCATGCCGCCCCCGCGCACTGCCCACTGCTCACCGCGCACCACCAGGAGATATCTGCATGTCATCCCGCACCCTGTACGAACTTGCCGGCGCTGACCCTACGCGCCTGTTCAGCCCGTTTTGCTGGCGCACCCGTCTGGCACTGGCCCACAAGGGCCTGGATGTCCAGACCATGCCCTGGCGCATGAGCGACAAGGAAGCCATTGCGTTCTCCGGCCAGGGCAAGGTGCCGGTGCTGGTGGACGGCAACCATGTCGTGTCGGACTCATGGCAGATCGCGCTGTACCTGGAAAAGACCTACCCGGACGCGCCATCCCTGTTCGGGGGCGAAGGCGGCATGCCTGCGGTGCGTTTCATCAATGCCTGGGCCGACGGCATACTGATGGCCGACATGAGCCGGCTGGTGGCCGTGGACATACCGGGCCACATGACTGCGGAAGACGCCGCGTACTTCCGCAGCACCCGGGAAGCGCGTTTCGGCGCACCGCTGGAAACCGTCTGCGCCAACCGCGAACAAGACGTCGAACGTTTCCGTCAGAACCTGCTGCCGATCCGCCTGGCATTGCGCGCTGCGCCCTTCCTGGGCGGCGACACCCCGCACTACGCCGATTACAGCGTGTTCGGTCCTTTCCAGTGGGCGCGCTGCATCAGCGATTTCCCGCTGTTGAAGGCGGACGACCCGGTTGCCGACTGGGCCGAGCGCATGCTGGCCGCCTTCGATGGACTGGCAGCCAAGGTACCGGGGTATAAGATCGCGGCATGACGCTTCTCGACACCGCAATGAACAAGGCATCGGACGACACGGCATCGGACGACACCTCACCGAATGCCATTGCCGATCTCGCCACGGGCACCACATTGATTTCACGCAGCATCGACAGCCTGGTCGAACAGGGTTGGGCACAGCAAGACGATTTCCTGCCTGCCCCCCTGAGCGCGGCGCTGGCCGCCGAATGCCTTGCCTTGACCGAACGCGGCCAATTGAAATTTGCCGGTGTCGGACGCGGTGCCGCACAGCAGTTGCGCCCCGACATTCGGGGTGACCGCATTCAGTGGTTGAAGCACGGTCAATCACCGGCCTGCGATGAATATCTGGCCTTGATGGACAGCCTGCGCACCGCACTCAACCAAAGCCTGTATCTGGGGCTGGAAGAATACGAAAGCCACTTCGCCTACTACCCTACCGGCGCGTTCTACCAAAAACATCTGGACCGCTTCCGTGACGACGACCGCCGCACCGTATCGGTAGTGATCTATTTGAACGCCGACTGGCAAGCCGCTGACGGTGGCGCGCTGCGCTTGCATCCGCAAGACAAGCCTACTGAGGACATCTTGCCGCTGGCTGGCCGCATGGCCATGTTCATGTCTGCCGACCTGCTGCACGAAGTGCTGCCTGCCACCCGCGATCGCATGTCGATTGCGGGCTGGTTCCGCCGGCGTGCGAATTAAGCGGTACTGCGGTCTGCCGCCACAGCGACGGCAGACCGGCAAGCCCCAGGCAGGTGGATCTGAACGACCCACCTGCCATGCTGCTGACGCAGCTTAGAACGACGCGCGCAGGCCCAAGGTGATACGACGCGGTTCACCGTAGATCAGGCCACCGTAGAAGCCCGATTGACGGTAGTAGGTCTTGTCGAACAGGTTGCTGATGTTCAGCGTAGCCACCAGATTGTCATTGATCTGATAACGCGCCATCGCGTTGAACAACAGGTAGCCGCTTACATCCGTCGGCGACGCATCGAAGCGTCCACCACCCAGCGGGCGACCCGGGAAGGGCACGCTCACTGTATGGCTTTGCACCGATGCGCCACCGCCCACGGTCAGGCGATTCAGCGCGCCCGACAAGCGATACGTGGTCTGCAGGCGCAGCAGGTGGCGCGGGTCTGCACGTTCCTGGCTGCTGCGGTTGTCAACGCTCAGGTTGGTGTAGGCCGCGTAGACATTCCAATCGGGCGCAATCCGGCCTGACAGTTCAAGCTCGAAGCCCTTGCTGCGCACGCCAGAGCCATTGGCCAGGTAGGCTTGTGCGCCGTCCGGCGTGGTGTTGGCACCGTCGGTCTGCGCCACGTTGTTCTGCACGCCGGTGAACCACGCCAGCGAGCCATTGAGCGCGCCATTCAGCAGCTCACCTTTCACACCCGTCTCGTAGCTGGCACCGGTGATCGGCTTCAGGAAGTTGCCCTGCACATCCTTGGCGGTCTGCGGATTGAAGACGTCGGTGTAGCTTGCGTAGACCGAATAGCTGTCGTTCAGGTCGTAGACCAGGCCGGCGTAAGGCGTGACCACGTCATGCTTGCTGGTGTCGCCACGCGACCGAGCATTGGCCAGCGAATACGTGTCGGTGTAGGTCTTGTAGCTGCTTACCCGCGACCCGAGAATCAGCTTCAGCGGATCGGCCAGGTTGAAACGACCGGCCAGGAACGCACCGTAGTTATCCGTCGTGGTGATGGTGCGCGCGTTGTTGCGATAGGTGTTGTAGCCCGCGTAGCTGCCGTCCCAGGTCTGCCAGTTGGCAATCGGCAGGCCCAGCCGGTACTGGCAGCTGCGTCCGGCCTGGAACGAGGTCACGCCACCAATATTGCAGTTGCCGTTTACGCCCGAGAACGTGTAGCTGGTGTCTTCGATGCGGTAGCCGTTGGCACCGACCATCAGTTCATGCTCGCGTCCCAGCAGTTCGAACGGGCCGGATGCCGACAGCGAGAAGTTGTTGCGCTCGGCTTCGGACTCGGCATGGATAGCGTTCAATACGGCGCCCGTGCCGTTCTGGTTCCAGAACCCGCCCCAGCGGCCGCTTTCGGTATTGGCCTTGGCCACACCGAAGTTGTTGATGGCCTCGCTGTTGGTATGCGAGAACGATGCGCTGGCTTTCCAGCGGTTGTCGAAGCGGTGATCCAGTGATGCGAACCAGGTGGTGGCCTCCCGCTGGGTGTAGCTCCAGTTGGCAGCCGGATTGGTGCTGCGCGAAAAATTGGTGCGGGTGCCATCGGCAAACCACAGCGGCACGTTGGCGCCCCACGAGGTACCCGTGTTGCGGTTCTTCTCGTATTGCAGACCGAAGCCCAGGGTGGTGCGTGAAGACAGATCGGCCTCGAAGCTGGCCAGTGCACCGGTATTGCGTTGCTGCTCGCGGTCGCGGAAGGTGTCAGAGTCTTCCCCGCTCAGCACCAGGCGCGCACGCACGCTGCCGTCGGCGGTAATGGGCTGGTTCAGATCGGCATCCAGGCGCTTGCTGTTCCAGCTGCCCAGGCGCAGACCGACGCTGCCCGCCTGCAACTTGCCAGGACGCTTGCGCACCAGGTTGACGGTGGCCGACGGGTCACCCAGTCCGCCCAGCAAGCCGTTGGCACCCCGCACGACTTCGATGCTGTCGTACAGATCCATGTTGATGCCGGCGCTCTGGCCGCTGAAGTCCGCCGTGCCCGCAATCGACAACCCATCCACCTTGTAGTTGGTGATGTCGAAACCGCGCGCGCGATAGCTGGTGCGGCCGCCCACATCGGTCTGTACCGACGTGACGCCTGCCGTGGTGGCCAGGGCCTGGTCTGCGGTCTGGATGTTCTGGTCGTCCAGTTGCTGACGTGTGATGACCGTGACGGATTGGGGCGTTTCGCGAATCGACAGGTCCAGGCCAGTGGCGCTGCGCATGCTGTCGGTGGTGTAACTGCCGGTGTGCTCGGTGACGCCGGCACGCTCGGCAAGCACTTCCACCTGCGGTAAAACAGCGGCACTGTTCTGTGCCAAGGCAGGCGCGCCGACAAAGGCAGCGCACGCCGCCATGCCGAGTGCCCAAGGGCGCAATCCCTGATGACCAGGGGCTACCGCGTCAACAATGCGGGAACCCGTCTCCGTCGAATAACTCACTGAACCGCTCCGTATGGCATCTAAAATGATAACAATTACTATTTGCAACAGCAATTCTAGAAAAATCCATATTTCACGGGGGTAATGCATTGCAGTTCAGAAGTATTCAAACCCTGCTCAAACGTATTGGTTTGTATTGGGTGTGCAGGCCGGTCACCCCGGTTTTTACGCCGCGCCGTTCCCCTGCGGGGTCGATGTGATGCAGCTGGAACGCATTCTTGTCGTGGACGACGACCCCGACATTCGTGAGTTGCTGTCGGACTACCTGTCGCAAGCGCATTACGACGTGGCCACGGCAGGCAACGGCATCGAGATGACCCGCGTCCTGGCCGAGCGAGACACCGACCTGGTGATCCTTGACTTGATGCTGCCCGGTGACGACGGCTTTTCCCTGTGCCGACAGTTGAGCGAACAATCGTCTGCGGCAGTGATCATGCTCAGCGCCCGTGATACGCAGGTAGACCGCATCGTCGGCCTGGAGCTGGGTGCTGATGACTACATCACCAAACCCTTCGATCCTCGCGAATTGCTGGCGCGCGTGAAAGCGGTGCTGCGACGTGCCTCGGGCGCGCGCGCAAAGAACGCGGGTGCAAGCGGGCACAGTGCAAAATCCGGCAACGGAACACCCGAATACATCACGTTCGCAGGCTGGGAACTGGACATGCGCGCACGCCAGATGCGCTCCCCGGTGGGCCTGGTGATCAGCCTGCCCAGCTCCGATTTCCACGTGTTGCGCTGCCTGCTTGCCCAGCCCAATCAGGCCCTGAGCCGCGACTATCTGATGACCGAGGCATTCAGCCGCGAACGACTGCCGATGGACCGTGCCATCGACGTCTGCGTCAGCCGGCTGCGCCAGCATCTGGATGCGGACAATGACCGAGCCCCCTTGATCCGCACCGTTCGCAACGAGGGCTACATGCTGTATATCGACAGCGTTGTTCGGCGATGACGCAGCAGTTGCCTGAAAGCGCAACGACAGCGACAAGCACCCAGTCTGAAAACGCCCCTCCCGACCAGACAGCGTCCGACACACCAAGCTGGCACGCCCGCCTGATGCGCCGTCTCTGGCCGCAGACGCTGCGCGGCCAGTTGGTGCTGATTCTGGTTGGCGGCATGCTGGCCGCACAAGCCCTCACCGGCACCATCTGGTATGACGTGCGGCGTGGTCAGCTTCAGGAGGTCCCGATTCGTCTGGTCGGTGCCCGGGTGGTGGACCTGCTCGCACTGCTGGATGCCGAACGTGGCGACCTGACCCGCATCGCAGCGCTGCGGCGACCGGGCTTCGACTTCTGGCTGGTGCCGGCCCCACAGAGCGAAGACCTGATTCCCGATGCCGGCAAGATCAACGCCGCCAGACTGCTGTCGGGCATCGTCAACACCGGGCTGGGCAGACAAGTAGATATGCGACTGCTCAGCTTGCACTTGCGCGATCAGCAAGACGACGAAGCCGGCCTGTCGTCGATGTTCGATGGCGAGTCGCCCAAAAGCCATTTCCTGCTCGACGTCGCCCTGCCCGACGGCCGTTGGCTGCGCGTGCAGGCAAGCGAAGATCCTGGCTGGAAGACCAGCCAGCCTCTGGCCTTGCTGCTCGACTACCTGGGTCGAATCTACGTCTTGCGCATTCTGGGTTTGGTGGTGATTGCACTGGTGGCCGTGCGCCTGGTGACGCGCCCGCTCGACCGACTGGCCCAGGCAGCCGAGGCCTTGGGGCGCGACATTCAGCGGCCGCCGCTGGTGGTGCAAGGGCCGCTGGAAGTGCGCCGCGCCGCGCAGGCCTTCAACGCCATGCAGCAACGACTGGTCAGCAACCTGGCAGAACGGACGCGCTTTCTGGCCGCCGTGTCACATGACCTGCGCTCGCCCATCACACGACTCAGGCTACGGACCGAAATGCTGGCCGAGGCCGGCCTGCGTGACAAGTTCCGCCGCGACCTGGAGCACATGGAAGCAATGGTGTCGGCCACGCTGGGCTTCGTCCAGAACGAAGCTGCGACTGAGCACATGCAATCAGTGGACATCGACGCGTTGCTCGCCAGCCTGCAAAGCGACATGCAGGACATGGGTCATATCGTTGAGGTACACGGACGCGCCAACGGCCCCTTGCCAGCATATCCGCGCACCTTGAAGCGATGCCTGCAGAACCTGTTGGACAACGCGATCCGCTACGGCGGGTCAGCCAGCATGCAGGTGGAAGACACGCCCGAGCAGGTGTGCGTGATCGTCAGCGACCGGGGGCCAGGCTTGCCCGAGGCCATGCTGCAACAAGTCTTCGAGCCCTTCTTTCGGCTGGAAGCCTCACGCAATGCCGACACCGGTGGCTACGGTCTGGGCCTGAGCATTGCGCAGACGGTTGCGCGGGCGCATGGCGGCGACTTGGTGCTGCGCAACCGTCCGGGCGGCGGGCTTGATGCCGTCCTGCGCCTGCCAAGACCGGCAGGCACAGCGGCGGCGATCTGAGGCAGCACGGGGGCGGTGGATCGATCACTGCCCCCTTGCGCTCAGGTCGCTTCAGGCGTGGGGGACGGTGCCGCGTCGCTGGGGGCTGGCACGTCCGGCAACACCGACGGCGGCGCAGGCTCCACCGGTTCGGGGGCAGGATCGATGTCCGTCAGGTCTTCCGGCGGTTCGATACCCGGCACACCATTTCGGATCAAGGCCGAGAAGTCAGGATCACGATCGGCAGCACGCGCCCGCTCGGTGATGCGCCCACGTGCCGTCAGTTCTTCCAGCGGCACGCTGTCGATCAAGCCACCCACCTCGTACACATACGAAGGCAGATACCCCGACAGCACCAGGCGGTAATCCAGGGGTAGACCGTAGATGATGCGCTGCACCATGTGATAGACGATGGTCGTGCAGTTGGCCGTCAGGGTGTTGTAGAACTGCGGTGTGCGCGCCAGCGCGTTGGCCTCGTCGATGTAGGCCAGGAAAAGCGAGCGCATGGCATCCGGCTGCATGTCGATGCGGTACAGGTAGTCGTCCTCGCCCCGTGCGTTGGTCCGCACCCGCACGATGTCGCGCTCACTGGCAGCGATCACGCTGGTTTCGAATTTCTTGAAGAAGCCGCCAATCGCCGAGAAGGATTCGTTGCGCTCCTTGCGAATCTCGACCGAGAACACAAGCTGTTCGCCGTCCTCGAAACCGAAGGACACCAGCGTGTGCGCAATGGCTGGTCCCATCCAGTAGGACAGGATCATATCCACCGATTGCAGACGATCCAGGTCGTAGCTGCGTGTTTCCCAGCGTGGCGTGTAGTGGTTCTCGCTGCGCCAGTCGAAGTCCCGCACGTGGCTCAAGGTGACGATATTGCCCTGCACCGTACCGGTCGTGGTCTGGGCCACGTCATCGGCCCAATCGCGATCGTTGGACGGCTGCAAGGTATTCCACCACACCAGCAACGCCGCGAAAGCCAGCGTCACCAGCACCAAGCCACCCCAGCGACGTTTGCGCCAGCCGCGTATCAACACCAAACTGGTCAACACGGCCCACAAGGCGGCGACTGCAGCACGAATGGCCAAGGCATCGACCGGCACCTGATACCACAGCGCCAGCACGCCCCAAGCCACGGCAAGCCAAGCCAGCAAAGAACACAACACAAGCGGAATCGACAGGCGCGGCAGCCGTGTCGTCGGCAAAGCGGAAGGCATGAAAACGGGCTCCAGCGTCGCAGGAAAGGAAAACACGCCAGCCATGGTAGCCGCTACCAAGGCGTTAGCGCGCAATCGCAAATCAATCCGATGCCGTTTGTTCAGCGATCCGTGTCGGGATTCGTGCTGCAATCCGTTCTGTCATGCGTGCTTCCGTTTGCAGTGGCAAGACCCACTCAAGCCCCACTCATCTGCCATGAGCCTTCTTGGTCCGCTCCGCCCGGATCACCCCGAAGGCAGCGTTCCCGCCACCTCGTAGATCTCACCGCTGACCAGATTGCTGTCCGGCGACGCCAGCAAGACATACAGCGCGGCGATCTCTGTCGGGTGATTGCCATCGCGTTGCAGCGGGCTCCACATCGGGTCTGAGCGCACCAGGTTCACCCGGATGTTGCGCGTGCCGGCATGGCGCACCAGCGCACGTGTGAACGCCACGATGGCAGCCTGCGTAGACGCATCGTCGTGGTGCAGTTCGGCATCGGGGTGACAGGCACGGATGTCTGCGGTATTAAGGATGACCGCCCCACGCTGCATCACCGGCACCGCATTGCGACACAGCCAGAACATGGCATAAAGGTGTTCACGAAAGGGGATGTCATCCAGGCGGTCCCGTGCTTCGACAGGCACCTCGCCGGCACAGGCCGCATTGGCCAGAATGTCGATGCCGCCCAATGCGTCGCAGGCGCGATGGACCAGCTCAATGCAGAAGGCATGATCCCGCAGGTCGCCGGGAATGGCCACCACACGACCGCCTTCCGATCGGATCAGCGCCAGCACATCCTGTGCATACGCTTCATTTTCCGGCAGGTAATGCACGGCAATGTCAGCGCCCTCTCGTGCAAAGGCAATCGCAACCGCCCGCCCGACACCCGCATCTGCTCCGATCACCAACGCCCGTCGACCCGCCAGTCGTGCAGCGCCGCGATAACTCGTCTCGCCGTGATCCTGGTGCGACCCACCGCGGGCAGGTCCACGCCCCGTGGCGTGCGCCAACGGTGAAGAGGCGGTGGACCCTGACGAATGTTGCATTGTGCAGGGTGCGCAGGCGGCAGAAATGGGCATAGGCGCTCCTCGATATCCGGATGTCTTTGCTGACCTCCTGGATATCGTACGGTTGAATGAGGCAGATTCACAAAAAAAGGTGTAGACAAAACGTATAAACACGACACCGCAAGCCGCGTTCCAGCACCATCTGGCTGTCTTCGTCTGTTGCCCGCCACGCCGAATCAGCCGCGTAACACGCTGCAATCTGCTCGCCCCGGTTCAGGCAGCGCGCACTTATCTATACTTCTGTTGCATATGCCCAGCCTGCCCGGCGCGGCCCCGCCCTGGCAACGACATCGCCCCCGATGCTTGCCGGTTGCCCATCTTCACCACAAAGCCCACGTCCCCCATGTCTTCCCTGCCCGTCGATGTCCGGCTGTCCCGCCGCCTTGCTTCCGTACGTCCCTCTGCTACCGGCGCAATCACCGATACCGCACGTCGCATGAAGGCTGAAGGCAAGCCGGTGATCAGCCTGAGCGCAGGCGAGCTTGATTTCGACACGCCTGCGCACATTCAGCAGGCCGCCATCGACGGCATCCAGAACGGGCAAACGCGCTATACGAATGTCGGCGGCACCCAGCAACTGAAGGCGGCGATCGCCAGAAAGTTCCAGCGCGACAACGATCTGCACTATGCAGACGCGGAGATCATCGCGTCGACCGGAGCCAAGCAGATCCTGTTCAATGCGCTGCTGGCAACCATCGACGCAGGCGACGAAGCCATCATGGTGGCCCCGTACTGGGTGTCGTATTCCGAGATGGTGCGCATCGCCGACGGTGAGCCGATCGTGATCACCCCCGACGCCACAAGCGGTTTCAAGCTCACGCCCGATCTGCTTGCGCAAGCCATCACGCCCAATACGCGGTGGCTGATCCTGAATTCACCATGCAACCCGTCTGGATCGCTTTACAGCGCCGACGAGCTGCGCGCGCTGGCGGCGGTGCTGCGCCATCACCCGCGTGTGCTGGTGATGGCAGACGACATCTATGAAGAAATCGTGTTCGACGGCGAGTTTGCTAGCTTCGCGCAGGCCGCCCCCGACATGAAAGACCGCACCCTGACCATCAATGGCGTGTCCAAGGCTTACGCCATGACCGGCTGGCGTTTGGGTTACGCGGGTGGGCCGCGCTGGCTGATCGGCGCGCTGGAATTGCTGCAATCGCAAAGCACCAGCAACCCCAGCTCGGTGACTCAGGTTGCTGCCGCCGCCGCGCTGGACGGTCCGCAGGAGTTCCTGGACACCTGGCGTGCCCGCCTGCGGGTTCGCCGCGACCTGGCACTGGGCATTCTGGCCGACGCAGCCCCGCTGCTGACATTGCAGACGCCCGCCGCCGCGTTCTATCTGTATGCCGACTGCAGTGCCACCCTGGGCATGAAAACACCGCAAGGGGCGGTCATTTCAAGCGATATCGATCTGGCAACGTATCTGCTGGAACACGGTGGTGTGGCGGTTGTGCCCGGAACCGCGTTTGGCCTCGCCCCATACATCCGTCTGGCCTATGCTTTGTCTGACACCGATCTGAAAGCGGCCTGCGAACAGATCGTTGCCGCGTGCAAGCGCCTCGTCCCCACCTGAAACGTCCAGACAGCACGTTCAACCCGGATGTTCAGCATCGGCGTGTCAGGCACTGTCACGCCACGGCCTACCCACAGATCAAGCAAGTACCGACAATCACCAAACGACAAGCCATGGCCACCGCAACCCTAGTTCCCCACCTGACCTGGCGTATCGAGCCAGTCGGCGATCGCTGCCTGATCATCCGGCTGGGCGATCGGGTGGATATCGATGTCAGCCAGACCGTGCATGCCGTTGCCGCCCAACTGATGCACAAGGCCCTGCCTGGCGTGATCGATGTCGTCCCGGCCTTCACCACGGTGGCGGTGCACTACCGCGCGGCTGCCCGGCCGGTCACCAGTGGGTCGGGCCATGTATCGGGCCATGTATCGGGCCATATATCGGGGCATGCATCTGGCCATGCATCGGCCTACATCTCGCCCTACAAGCAACTGAAGCGCGACATCGACGCCTTGCTGTCAGCCGGTGTGCCCGCGCTGCCGCCATCGACGCGGGTCGTCGACATTCCCGCCTGTTATGGCGGCGAATTCGGCCCGGACCTGGAAGACGTGGCCACTCAATGCGGGCTGTCGGCAGACGAAGTCATCCGCCGCCACAGCCAGTCCCCGCTGATTCTGTACACCTTCTTCTTCGCCCCAGGCAACCCGTTCGCCGGCCCGGTCGACCCCAGCCTGCAGGTGCCGCGTCGACGCACGCCACGCACACGCGTACCCGCCGGGTCGGTTGCGATTGCCAACGGTATCTCGTCCATTTACCAGAACGACTCGCCCGGTGGCTGGAACATCATCGCGCGTACGCCCTGGAACCTGTTCGACGCGCGCCAGAACCCGCCCACCCGTCTGCAACTGGGTGACCAGTTGCGCTTCGTGCCGATTTCGCGCGAACGCTTCGCCGAGCTGCTGGAGGCACGGTCATGACCCATTTGATGCAAGTAGACCAGCCCGGCATGTTCTCGTTGGTGCAAGACCTGGGACGCTACGGCTGGCAGCGTTTCGGCGTGCCCGCCAACGGTGCCATGGACGAGCGCGCGCATCGCATCGCCAACGCCTTGGTCGGCAATGACGACGACGCGGCTACCCTGGAATGCACGCTTACCGGCCCCACCCTGCGCTTCACGCGCAACACTTTGATCGCCCTCAGTGGCGCAGACATGGCGGTCACTGCCGACGGCAAGCGGGTTCCCTTGAACCGTGCCGTGATGCTGCGACGAGGTGCGGTTCTGGCCTTCAGTGAATGCCGCCAGGGCACACGCACATATCTGGCGGTGCGCGGTGGCATCGATACCGAATTGGTCATGGGCAGCCGCAGCACCTTCGTGCGCGGAGCCTATGGTGGCGTCGAAGGCCGTGCTTTGAAACGCGGCGACCGGGTACCGCTTGTCACGCCGCAGGAAGACCCGCTGCCGCTGGAACGCATGCTTGTGCAAAGCGGCCTGCCCTTTGTCGAAGCAGGTGTGGTCGAGCTGCCCGCGAGCGCGTCGGAACCTGCACCGCTGCGTTTCATGCGCGGCCCGCAATGGCGCAAATTTTCGATGGCCGCAAGACGGGCCTTCACGCGGGAAGCCTTTGTGATCTCGACCCAATCGGATCGCATGGGCTATCGACTGGACGGCCCGGAACTGGACCTGAAACAGCCGCTTGAAATGATCTCGGAAGCGTGTGAATTCGGCACGGTTCAAGTCCCGCCCAGCGGCAGCCCGATCGTGTTGATGGCCGACCGGCAAAGCGCGGGTGGGTATCCGAAGATTGCGTATGTCATCAGCACCGATCTGCCCCTGCTGGCGCAGGCCAGGCCGGGTGATAGTCTGCACTTCACGCCCGTCACGCTGCGTCAGGCAGAACTTGCCCACGCTCAGGCAGAACAGGCATTTGCACGCTTTCGACAACAGGCGGCCGACGCCGCGCTGAGTCGTCCGCTGACGCCTGCACCGGCCGCCACACAAGCCGTGGATGACGCAAGCTTCGCCGCGCTGCCCGAATAACGCTGGCGTGCAACACCTGTCACCGGTGCCGCGTGAATCGCGCACCGGTTTTTTTCAAGGCGCAGGAAGCTATCTCACGCAGGCCACATCGATTTTCCAATCAGGGCGCAGGTGCAGGCGCAGGAGTTCTGGGCCGCACCGGCGCAGCAGGTTTGGCGGGCGGCTTCGGCGGCGGCTTGGGTGCTTCGGGGTAGAAGCGCTGCGCCACTGCCTTTTGGTCAAACAAGGTAGTCAGCAGCCCACCGTTTTCGATCCGTGATGTGACCGCCAGGCCGCAACGCGACACATTGCCCGGCTTGTAGCCAAAGCGTCGCAGATCCAGCGCCTTCTGCATGGCCTGGCGGAACGCCTGGTCGGTGCGCAAAATGCCCCGGACCCGGTCCAGATTTTCCGTTTTCAGCTGCGCGTCGCCAAAGCCCTGGCACCCCCCTGCCCGGCCCCAGGTCCACCCGCCTCCGCCGCTCAAAGTCTGCCCAGGCGGGCCATACTTGGCGATCAGGCGAGTGCGTACCGATTCCGTGGTGAAGCCGTTTTCCAAGGCAACCCAGCGCCGCACTGCGCTTACCGTGTCGCTGGTGGTCGGGTCGAAATACACCAGCACGATTTCGCGCGTGTCCTCGGACATGTAGACCTTGAGCGCGTCGTAGGCCACCGGCTGAGGGCCAACATCGCGCCCATTCTCACGGCGGAAAATCGTGCCCACCGACATATGCGCCTGCAAGATGGTGTCGACCTCGGCGGCTGGCATGCCCAGGGCTACACCAACGATGTCGAAGGTAGGTGCGGTAGGCGTCGTGGGTGGAACCACCACGGGGGCCTGCGCCAAGGGGAAGTCACTGGCCTGGTAGCTGGCAACAATGCGGCTGTCGGGATCGGTGATGGTCACGTGCACCAGACGCGCGGTCAGCACGCGTTTCGACGGCCCCTGCACGCCACCGTCCACGGTGAACACCACGTTGGCCGACATGCCCTTGCCTTCGTTGCGCTTGGCCGCTTCCAGTACGGCTTCCGCCGCACTTTTTGGCAGGACAATGCCTTCGCTCGTGACACGACGATCCAGCGCGATCAACGTAGCGGCCGGAACTCCACCAGGCTGGTGGCGGATGGCTTCGATGACATCGAGAAAGGCGTCGTCCTTGGCATCGGTGCGCTGGTTGTCAGCCACGGAATAGATGGCCATCTTGCTGGCCTGCTCGGGCAAGCCCGTCACGGTGTTGGGGGCCGGCGCAGTCAGCAAGCTGAACACCTTGGGGCCGCCAACCAGCACCAGCTTGCCCGATGCCGCGTCGTACTGAAAAGGCGGCAAGGCGTGGCTGGCCACCAGCGTGCGTGGCGCGGCGGCAGCGCGTTTCAGCACCTCTTCCTTCAGAAAAGGGGCCAGCGCCTCGGCCACCTGGGGACCACGATTCTTGACCTGATCCGCCGCGAACACCATGCGTTCCTGACGCGACGCGTCTGGGCGGGCAGCGTAGTGAGCCTGGGCCACCGCCAACTCGCTGCGGGTCACGGTCAGCCAGGTCTGTTCAGAAAGCAGGTTCGGAAAAAAGTGCAGGGAACTGAGCAGCACCGACCGATAGGTCAAGGGCGCAAGGCCGTCACCCTGCAACCATGCGGGCGACGCGCCGAACACGGAAAAAGCGGAAGACATCAACAGCAAACACAAAATACCCGACGCGCGCATGGCTCAATTCTCTTGGTCGAGCGACAACGGGACAATGCCAGTTCCAGTCTACGCACTCGAAAAAAGTCGAACACGCCTGTCGTCGCTGACAGGCAGCATACCCAATTGCACGCAACCCCCATGCGAGAACCCGCAGCCAAGCATTTAATTTATCTTTCCCCTCCTGTAACAGGCCTGCCTTGGAAGCACGATCCAGTGGCCGGAAATGGCGGCAAACCTGGGCCACCAAGCTGCGGTGTTAAGCTTTTCCCCCTTCATGACCAGACTTCGCGTGCCGGCACCTACCGCCGTACGCGGTTGCACCTTGACCGGCCCGCTTACTCCCTTACCGCCTCGCCCTACCCGCATTCAGCGAACCAGCGCCTTCTGCAAACACTGGATTCTTCGTCTGGTCGCACTCGCCCAGCGTTATCCAGGCGTACTGGCGCTGTTCGGTTTTGTCTCCGGCCTGATCAGCTTCTTCACGGTTGACCGCCACGAAGGCTTTGCACGCGTGATCGCCGTGGTCATGCTGGTCAGCTGGCTGTGGCTGGTGGTGGAAAAGTCCGTCAATCGACGGGTGGCCGACCGCTTCGGGGTGGCCTTGCCCACGCCGGTGCTGCGTTACGTCACGCAGATGATCCACCAGGAAAGCCTGTTCTTCGTGCTGCCGTTTCTGTATGCGGCAACCACCTGGAACAGCGGTCAGGCGATCTTCACCGGTCTGCTGGGTGCCGCCGCAATCGTTGCCCTGGTCGACCCGCTGTATTACCGCTGGCTGGCGCGACACCACTGGGTGTTTCTGACGTATCACACGCTGACGCTGTTCGCGGTGCTGCTGACTGCGCCACCCTTGCTGTTCAACCTGCGTACCGGCGAAAGCTATCAGCTGGCGCTTGGTGTGGCCGTGGTGCTGGCCTTCCCGACCCTCGCCGGTCTGGTCACCTTGCAGACCTGGTGGCGGCGCCTGGCCGTGATCGGATTGATGGCGGTACTTGCCACCGGCGGCTGGTTTGCCCGCGCCTGGGTGCCGCCTGCCACGCTGCGTCTGAGCGAAGCTGCGTTGTCCTTGCAGCTGAATACGCGCAATCCCACGGCAGAAAAAAGGCTGAAGGAGGTGTCGGTCAGCCAGTTGCGCAGCAGCGGCCTGTACGCCTTCACGGCAGTCGCCGCGCCGCTGGGGCTGAAGGAACACATCTACCATGTGTGGCTTCATAACGGTCGCGAGGTAGACCGTATTCCGATCGACATTCGCGGCGGACGCAAGGAAGGCTATCGGGCCTGGACCCACAAGCGAAACTTCCCGCCGAATCCGGCCGGACGCTGGGAAGTGCGCGTGATCACCGACGCCGGTCAGATGATCGGTGTGATGCGCTTCGATGCGCTGGCGGGGACTGAGCCTTGATGCGTTGACGCCCCACGACAGCAGTCATGAGGCGTCACTGAAACACCATCAAAGCAATCAGGCCCGGATCACGTTTCCCGTATCCCGACCCGGCGAATCTCAGTCGTGCGGAGCCGGCTTGCGCAGGCTAGACAGGGTAATCGCAAAGATGATCAATGCTGCGCCAAGCAACATGCGCAACGTAGGTTCCTGCGCAAACAACCACCAGGCAGCCGCAATCGCATACACGGGTTCCAGGCTGATCACCAGGCCCGCTGCCCGCGCTGTCAGTACGCTCAGCGCAGACACGAACAAGTAGTGCGACAAGCCCGTGCACAGAATGCCAAGCAAGGCCATCCAGACCCAGTCGACTGCCCGCATGTCCCCGAACGAGGACAACGCGAACGGAACAACCAGCACCAACACCAGCAGGTTCTGCCAGAACGCGACTTGAACGGCATCGATACCCGCAGCAGCCCGTCGATTGATCAAGGCCAGCACGGCAAAAGTTGCCCCGGACAACAAGGCCCAGGCAAGCCCGATGGTGCCGGTATCAGACCAGTCGAACGCGGGCACCACCAGCACCAGACCAATCGTGACCAGGCCAAGCAACAGCAGTTCGCTTGCGCGCACGCGCTCGCGGAACACCACGATCTCGAACAAGGTAATGAAGGCTGGGAAGCTGGCAAAGCCAAGCGTGGCGATGGCAATGCCACCGACTTTCACTGCGTGGAAGAAGGTGGCCCAGTGCACCGCCAGCATGACACCGGCTGCCAGCAGCGCACGAGCATTGCCGGCATTCAGGCCACGTGTCAGCGACCTGCCGGTGAAGCCCGCAAAACCGGCCAGCGCCAGCAACGCAAACCCTGCGCGACCTGCCGTCACGGCGGCGGCCGTCGCCTGAATCAACTCACCGAACACCCCCGTCAACCCAAACAGGACGGCGGAAACATGGATGGCGACCAGCGCCCGATTGCGGTTCATGCGGCCTTTGCTACGACGCGCGGCCCTGGAAGAAAGTCCTGACTTCGCTTGCAACGCTGAGCGAGGTCAGCAGCGAGGTCTTCGGGTTGTCCGGCGCGGGATTGTTTTCGAAGCGGAATTCTGCCACGCCGGCCGAGCTCTCGATGTACAACTCATGGGTATTTGCGCTGACCGCCGGATCGACCACCACGCTGACCTGCGTGCGTGTCATGCCGATGCCGTTGAGCGCCACGGTTGCGGCAACATTCAGGTTCTTGGGATAACGCCGTGCCGCGCCGTCTGCACTGCCATCGAACAGTACGTGTTCTTCTTCCAAGGTATCGGGATCGATATTGAGGGCCAGCAGTTCGTCATGCCAGGCGCTCGGCGGCTTGCGCGACACGTATCGCACGCCCACCTCATCCAGATGCGCCACCGCGCGCAGGTAATCAAGCCCGCCCACCGCACCGGATGGCAAGCGTAACCACGTCTTGCCCCGCGCCGCAGCCTCGTGCAGGGAATCGGCAATCGTCGTATCGGCCAGTACCCCGACCGAACAGACCAGGGTAGGCAGTCCTGCTGCCAACAAGCCGGGCACGATCGCGGCAACCGCAGCATGACCGGCACACTCGACCACCAGATCGGTTTCGAACGCCAGTGCCTCGGTCACCGACGTAACCCGGGTAACCGGACGCCCGGCGTCGACACGCGGTGAGCCATTGCCTCTGGCCCAGACTGCCCAACGGTAGCCCCCTTCTTCCTGGTCAAGCTGCGCAATCAGCGACTTGCCGATTGCGCCGTAACCGATCACCAACACATTGCGCATGCTTGTCTCACCACCTTTGTACCGATGACACCAAGCATACTGAAGGGCAAGCGCGCGCAGGCATTGCGCGCGGCTTACTTGCTCACTTACAACATACGTAGTTGCTCGACCTCGAATTCCAGCTTGCCGTTGAATTCCTTGTCGAGTTCACCGGTGATTTCCACTTCGCGTTTGTCATCGAAGGCCTGGCCCACCGGGAAACGCTTGGCCGAGATTTCGACGCTGATGCGGCCCGTGCCGTCGTCGAAGGTGTAGTTCTTGCCACCGTCGTGCGACACGATGCGACCCTTCAGCGTCGCGTGCTGATCATCCTGCCCCTGGTCCACCAGTTGTTTGACACTCATGACCGGCACCGAGCTGGGGCCCTGGTACTGCGCCATCGCGCCAGTACTGGCAGAGACGAACAAAGCAAGCAGCGCGGCACGAGCGGTTTGGCGATTGATCAGGTTCATGGTTGCTTCCTCTTTGAGTTATCAAGATGCGGTCCTGGAGCAAAGATCGTTCTTGCCGATCTCTGCGTGTGGACATCATGTAGAGGATTTGAACAAGCGAAGATGAAGCAAACCTGAAGTCGGTGGGGGTATGCAGAAATCTCTGTAAAAAACTTCTGCGAACACTCAACGCACCGGCAAATCCACGCGCACCGACAGGCCTCGCCCATCCAGCCCGTCATCAAAAGACAGCTCGCCGCCATGCAGCACCACAATGCGTGCGACGATCGACAGCCCCAGGCCGCTTCCGGTTTCACCCGATCCAAGCACCCGGAAGAAGCGCTGCGTCAATCGCACCCGATCTTCCTTTGATACGCCCGGGCCATTGTCACGGACGGCGATACGCAGCCTGTGTGCGCGCGTCTCCACCTCGATACGCACCCGCCCACCTGTCGCTCCATAGCGCACAGCGTTGTCCACCAGATTGCGCAAGGCGCTGGCAAGCAAGGGCCGATTCGCACGAATCGTGAGCGCGTTCGATGTAGTGGGCAGCGCCACATTCAACATCATCGTCTTGGCCTGCGCCGCAGGTGTGCAAACTTGCACGACCTCATCCATCAAGCTTTGCAGATCCACGTCCTGCTTATCCAGCGTCTGCGGCTGTTGTGGGTCCAGACGCGCCAGCGCCAACAGGTTTTCCACCAACGACGTGCTGCGATCCACGTCGTCGCGCAGTACCTGCAAGGCAGTCTTCATGCTGTCAGGTGCCGCATCCCCCACAGGGTTTCCCGCAGCGTCGACAGGCCCTCGATACATGCGCTGCATCAACTGAATTTTCATGCGTAAAGCGGCAAGCGGCGTGCGCAACTCATGCGCCGCATCGGCCGTGAACCGGCGCTCTGCGTGCATGGCTTCAGCCAAGCGGCCAAACACAGCGTTCAAGGACAAAATGATGGACTGCAGTTCACGCGCCTGGCCGGCATCAGGCACGGCACTCAGGTCATCCGGCGACTTGGTCTTGATGTGTTGCGCAATGCGTTCCAGCGGCTGTAACAGGCTGCGGATCGCAAACCAATTCAACAGTCCCAGCAACAGCAGCAAGCCCAAGGCGGGCCACACCAGGTTCTCGGCCATCTCGGACAACAACTCGCTGCGGTCATCCCAGCGCTGGCCGATCTGCACCGCAAAACCTCGGTCCTCACTCTGGCGCACGTACACCCGCCACAGCTTGCCGTCGGCCCAGACGTTGTGAAAATCCTCGTCCTCATCGGGTTTGGCAACAAAGGGCAGCCGTGGCGCACGGTCCGCACGGCGCAGCATGGCACCTTCGTTCGAGATCAGCTGATAAGCCAGGCGCACCCGATGCCGCGACGGGTCCACCGCCGTGTCATCGTCCGCCAGCCGGCCATCACGCTGCAGCGAATCCCCCAACTGAATGGCAAGCCTCGCGCCCTCTTCCAACGCATCGTCGAACACGTCGCTGGTTTCATGCCAGGCCACACTGACCACCACCGCCAGACTGACCAGCCAGCACACGACGCTTGACCCAAGTGTGGTCAACAGCAAGCGACGGCGCAGGGAATAGGAGGCAGGTGACGCGGAGCCTGTCGGCGCGGAGGGCGTCGGGTCAGTGCTTGTAGATGCGGTGTGCGTGGACGCGGCTGTTGTGGTGCCAGCACGCATCGACGCAGCGTGGGTCGACGCCGAATCCCCGCCCACGCCGCCTTTCAGCCTTCTGCGTGACACGCGGTCACGCCACCACGCCAGGCCCGGTATGCGAACGCGGCGCATCGTTCAGGCACCCAGGCTGTAACCCTGCCGCCGCGCCGTGGTGATCGTGTCGCCACCCAGCTTCTTGCGCAGGTTGTAGATGTGTACTTCGATGGTGTTGCTCTCTACTTCTTCGCCCCATCCATACAAGGCTTCTTCCAACTGCTCGCGCGACACGATGCGCCCCTTGTTCAGCAGCAGGGCATGCAGCACGGCGAACTCACGCGCGGTCAACACCACCGGCGCATCGTTCAGCGTCACGGTCTTGCCGGCCGGATCAAGCGCAATGCCGCCGTGACGCAGCCAGGACACCGACTGCCCAGCGCCCCGCCGCAGTGCAGCCCGAATGCGCGCCGACAACTCCTCCAGGTCGAAGGGTTTGACCAGGTAATCATCGGCCCCCAGATCCAGACCCTGCACGCGGTCGGCCAGCGTGTCCCGCGCGGTGATCATCAGCACGGGTGTGGTCGCCTCGCGCGCACGCAGACTGGCAAGCAGTGTGTCGCCATCCAGCCCGGGCAGGCCGCGATCTAGCAACACGCACTGATAGGTCTGCGTGCGCAAGGCCGTGTCGGCCAAGTCACCACGGCGCACCCAGTCGACGGCATAACCGTCGAGCTTCAGCCAGGATTCAATGGTCGCGCCCAAAGAGGCGTCGTCTTCAACTAGAAGGATTCGCATCAGGCGAGGATATCAGCCGAGCATGAAGCGAATCTGAGGACCACGCGGTAGACCGCAAGAGGGTAATAAATTTCGGGCAAAACGAGATTGGCACGGCTGGGCCCCTACATTGGCCGCGCCGCCATTCGTGGCACTATCAAAGACCAAGATGCAGGCGGCAATCGACCGATCACGAACACATTACGCAGAAAATCTGATGACGACTGGAACAGAGAGATTCGCGGGCTGGCATGAAAACAAGCGTCTCGCTGTGTTGGCGGACTTCTATGAAGCTGCAAGCGCAGCGCCAGAGAGCGTGTCTGATGCGGAATTCATCCAACACATCACGGCAGCCTTCTGGCCGACGAACTGCTGGGCCTTTGTCGAGCAGGCGTTTGCGATCATTGCCCCGGGTTGCTCAATGCGACCTCACCTCGCGCGAGAACTCATCGCGCATCCCATCGAGGCGATGGTGGCCGGCGGACTCGAAGATGAGCGCCAAGTGATTGCGCAGGGAACGGCACTCGCGAACCACGCAGCACCTTACGTTGCGCCGTCATTGGACGGCCGGCAGTGGCTGCTGACGAAATGGCCTCAGCTGGAAGCCGTGGCTATCGAGGTGTTTCGCGAAAAGTATGCGGAGGCGACGAACTGAACGAGGCCGATGGTTCAGCCTGGATAAATCGACAGGCTGTATGCGACAACTGGATATTGGACACTGTCTAATATTCAGTCCAATAACGCAGAAACGAAAAAGCCCCCACTTTCGTGGAGGCTTCTCGTGAATTCTGGTGGGTTGTGACAGGCTCGAACTGTCGACCTACGGATTAAGAGTCCGCTGCTCTACCAACTGAGCTAACAACCCTTCGTCTTGCTTAGCGCTTGTTTCAGACTTGCGCTGTGTCCTAGATCTTTCTTTTTTCTTCGCCGCGTTTGTTTTGCATCGCCGAGACCAAGACTATACACAGTCTAAAAAATCCGTGCAAGTCGAATGGAAAATAATTTGATGAAAGCAGGCGAACAAGCTCCATCCGCCGCCCCCACTTATCAGAAGCCCGCTGACAAAAGACTGAGCACACCTTGAATTCAGGCCATCCCTGACGCCATCACTTGTAAGCATCAACGACCAACCTGCCGGCGCATCTGCCTGAGACTCCCCTTGGCAGAGCCACAGAAACATTACCCAAGCACGCGTTTTCCCACGCTGCAGCGCAGCATCTTCAAAGTAACGTCACGTTACCCCTGCCCGTCCACCGCCGAGCAGTCCGACTGGCATAGTCGCCCTTCCCCTGCGACATCGCCCTGGCGTTGCCGCTCCGACGACTCAGTGTTTGGACAGCCATGCCCAATTCCTCTTCGTCCGCGACGGCCGCGGTGTCCTCACCTTCCACAGGCGCGTCACACGCTGCGTCTGGCTCGTCATCCCAGACTTCCTCGCCTACTCCCCTGCTTTCTGTTCTGGATGTCATGGCCCTGATCGTCGGCATCGTGATCGGTGCAGGCATCTTCAGTGCACCAGCCATGGTGGCGGGCGCATCCGGCAGCGTCGAAGTCATGATGTTCGCCTGGGTCGTCGGCGGCCTGATCTCGCTGGCCGGTGCACTTTGTTATGCGGAACTGGCAACCACCTATCCGAATGCAGGCGGTGACTATCACTACCTGCGCATGGCGTTTGGCGAGAAAGTGTCTTTCCTGTTTGCCTGGGCTCGCCTGACGGTGATCCCCACCGGCTCGATAGCCTTGCTGGGTTATGTGTTCGGCGACTACTCAAGCCAGATCTACAGCTTCGGTCCAGGCTCTGCCGCCATCTACGCCACTTTGATGATCGTGGTGCTGACGGCCTTGAACATCATTGGCCTGCGGTCCGGCAAACGTGTGCAGAACCTGCTTACGCTGATCGAGGTTGGCGGCGTGCTGTTCATCATCGGTGCCGGCCTGTTGTTGACGCCGGCAACGGCCCCCGTGTCCGCCGTGGTAACACAAGCCGGCAGCGCGCCGCAGTGGGGATTGGTGCTGGTGTTCGTGATGCTGACCTATGGCGGCTGGAACGAGGCGGCCTATGTGTCGGCGGAAACCATCGGGGCCAAGCGCAACCTGCCGCGTGCCTTGTTCTGGAGCCTGGCGCTGATCACCACCGTTTATCTGCTGGTCAACATCGCCTATGTGAAGGTGTTGGGCCTGGCGGGCATGGCAGGTTCACAAGCCGTTGCCGCCGACGTGTTGCGCGCCGTGATGGGCCCGGCAGGCGCGCAGATCATCAGCGCACTGATTGCGGTGTCGGCGATCACCTCGGCCAACGCCACCATCCTCACCGCCGCGCGCACGACCTACGCATTCGGACGTGACGAACCCATGTTCGCGTTCCTGGGCCGCTGGAATGCGCGCCATCATGCGCCTACCAATGCTTTGCTGGTTCAGGGCGTGATTGCGCTGGCGCTGGTGTGCCTGGGCGCACTGACGCGCAGCGGTTTCAAGACCATGGTCGAGTACACCGCGCCGGTGTTCTGGCTGTTCTTCCTGCTGACCGGCATCTCGCTGTTTGTACTGCGCCGTCGCAATGCCGGCAAAGAACGCCCCTTCAGCGTGCCGCTGTATCCGCTGACGCCTTTGCTGTTCTGCGCCACCAGCGCATGGCTCCTGTATTCCAGCGTGCAGTACACCGGCATCGGTGCACTGGTCGGCATTGCGGTGCTGGCTGTCGGTGCCCTGCTGTTGTTCTGGCGTCGCCAAGTTTCCACCCCCGCACCGTAAGCCTTTCAATCGACCGCAGGAGCAGAGCGTGAGTCAATTCGTGAAGAAGATGCTTCCCTGGAAAACGGCCGTGCTGGGTCTGGGGCTGATGGCGTGCAGCGCAGCCTACGCCCAGCAATCCAGCCGCACGCCAGATGTGATCTATGTGCCGACGCCGCAACCCGTGGTCGACGCCATGCTGAAGGTTGCCAAGGTCGGCCCCAATGATGTGCTGTACGACCTGGGGTCGGGCGATGGGCGTATTCCGGTCACTGCCGCGCAGCGCTTCGGAATCCGTGCCGTCGGTATCGACATCGATCCGAAACGGATCGAAGAAGCCAATGCCAATGCGCAGCAAGCGGGCGTCACCGACAAGGTGAAATTCATTCAGGGCGATCTCTTCCAGCAGGATCTGTCGGAAGCCACGGTGGTCAGCCTGTACCTGCTGTCTACCTTGAACATGAAGCTGCGACCGACGCTGCTGAACCTGAAACCTGGCACCCGTATCGTGTCACACGCCTTCGCGATGGGCGACTGGGTGCCCGACCAGACGCTTGATGTCGGCGGGCGCATGGTCTATTTCTGGACCGTGCCCGAGAAGAAACCAGGCAGCTAACCCCAGCCCAACGGCCGAGCCAGCTCGGCCGTTTTCCTGTGCGCACGGCCAGGAATCTATAAGAGGCGTCCCCTGTACGCCACGTCTGTCGGGCCGCAAACAGACGGAAAGTTGGCAGAAACCCAGGTTCTTCTACAATACCGGTCCTCTTCCCCCACTCCGACTACAACCGGCGGCAGATGACGGCGGCGCACACCCATGTCTGGGATGCCGCGTCCCGGCACGCCAAGGACTCCAGATGACCAAGAAGAACGCCTACTCCCGCGACGAACTGCTGGCCTGCGGCCGCGGCGAAATGTTCGGGGAAGGCAATGCCCAACTGCCGCTGCCGAACATGTTGATGATGGACCGCATCACCCACATCTCGGATACCGGCGGCAAGTACGGCAAGGGCGAAGTGATCGCCGAACTCGATATCCATCCCGACCTGTGGTTCTTCGGCTGCCACTTCCAGGGCGATCCGGTGATGCCGGGCTGCCTGGGCCTCGACGCCATGTGGCAACTGGTTGGCTTCTATCTGGGCTGGCAAGGCAATCCGGGCCGTGGCCGTGCGCTGGGTTCCAGCGAAGTGAAGTTCACCGGCCAGGTGCTGCCGACCGCCAAGCTGGTGACCTATCACATCGACATCAAGCGCACGATCAACCGTTCGCTGGTGCTGGGCATCGGCGACGGCCGCATGATGGTCGACGGCCGTGAGATCTACACCGCCGAAGGCCTGCGCGTGGGTCTGTTCACCTCGACCGACAGCTTCTGATCGCTTGATCGGCAGGATCGCATCGCCGCCAGGCGGTGCGCCTTGCAGCCGGTCGCCCGACCGGCTGCATGCTCCGTCGCCAGACGCGGCTTGTCCTGCACCCTGTTCTGCATACCACCGGTGAAGCATCACCGCGTGCGGCCGATATCGTCAGCCTACTGTTCGGCCCGTGGGCCAATCCTCCCCAGCATGGCAAGATGTGACGCGTAACGTGCTTGTGACGTGCTCGCAGCACATCCACGTCTGAGGTTTTTGCAGCACGTTTTTCAGCACGTTCGGCAAGACATCAAGCAAGACACTCACTCAGCACGTGCCGCCTTCCGTTCCCGCGCCCTATTCACCACAGGCCCGCCATGCATGCTCCGGATTCTCCGCCACACCATCGGCTTGCTGCCCTGATCGGCGCGACCCCGCGTGAACTGCTGCCGGCCATTGCTGGCTTCGTGCTGTTCTTCTGCCTGTTCTGCGGCTACTTCATGCTGCGCCCCATCCGCGAAGCCATGGGCATCGCGGGCGGTGTCGACAAGCTGCAATGGCTGTTTACCGCCACCTTTGTGGTCACGCTGCTGGTGGTGCCACTGCACGGCTGGCTGAGCGCGCACGTTCCGCGCAGGCGCTTCATCGACTGGGCCTACGGCTTTTTTGTGGTGAACCTGCTGGCGTTCGCGCTGGTGTTTGGCCTGGCGGGCGAATCGGTCTGGGCGGCGCGCATCTTCTACGTCTGGCTGTCGGTCTACAACCTGTTCGTGATGTCGGTGGCGTGGAGCCTGATGGCCGATGTCTTCGACCGTGAACAGGCCGAACGCCTGTTCGCCTTCATGGCGGCCGGTGCCAGCGTGGGCGGCCTGGTTGGCCCCGCCATCGGCGCGCTGCTGATCACGGTAGTCGGCCAACACGGCCTGCTGTTGCTTGCGGCGGTGTTGCTGGCAGCCGCCGTGGCGATCAAACACTACCTGATGGCCTGGCGCGAAGTGGGTGGTGCGGGCCGGCCAAACGCCCCGCGCCCATCGGAAGCCACCAGTCGCCCGATTGCCGGCAATCCCTTCGAAGGGGCCAAGCAGGTATTTTCATCCCCCTATCTATTGGGGGTCAGCGTATTCGTGATCCTGCTGGCCACCGTCAGCACCTTCCTGTATTTCGAGCAGGCACGTCTGGTGGCCGGCGTCTTCCCCGACCGCGCCGCGCAGATCCGGGTCTTCAGCCTGATCGACATCGCCGTGCAAAGCCTGTCGCTGATCGCCCAGGTGTTCATCACCGGCCGCGTGGCCCGCAAGCTGGGCGTGCGGGCCTTGCTGATGGGCGTACCGCTGATGATGGCCGTAGGTTTTGGTCTGCTGGCGCTGCTGCCGGGCTTCGCGGTGCTGGCGGGCGTGATGATCGTCCGCCGTGTCGGGGAATACGCATTCGTGCGGCCGGGCCGGGAAATGTTGTTTGCGCCCATGCCGCCCGTGCGCAAATACCAGGCAAAACAGTTCATCGACACCGTGGTCTACCGGGGTGGCGATGCGATCAGCGGCTGGGCCAAGACCGGCCTGGACGCGCTTGGCCAGGGTCCGGTACTGGTGGCGGTGATTGGCGTCGGATGCGCACTTGCGTGGGCGATCAGCGGTCATCTGTTGGGCCGCGCCCACGACACAGGCGGCACGGCGGGCGAACTGCGGTAAGGTGTCGCCCATGTCTACCAATCCTGTAATTTCCTGGACCGAAGCCGAAGTTCTGCACGAAGCGCGCTGGCGCTCGGAGAACGGCAGTCCCCCCCCGAAGCGCGTGGTGATCGGCAACGATCAGACCAGCGCCGACGACGCATATCGCTGGGCCTGCGAGGGCACCGCCATCCTCTGGCGCGGCGATTATCAGAACGCCCGTCAGCTGTTGACGGCCATGTCGCGACGTGTCGAGCGCAAGCCGAGCAAGGCGAAAAAGCCGCTGCCCACGCCCATCGAAGCCTTCAACCAACACCGTCAGGCACAGGCGCAACGCGCCCGCACGCTGGGCATGTTGCTGTTGCCGGTCGATGCCGACCATCAGCTGAATCTGCGCCGTGCCCCTGACATCCGCCAGGCCTGCATCGAAGCCTACGGCAAGGATGACAAGCCTTATGTGGTGTCGCTGCGCGAAATCCTGGGCCTGATCGGCGCGCATGAATGGCGCAAGAAAGGCGTGGTGATTCCGGCCATCGGCAACCGCGTGCATCCCCACTACGGCGTGTTCTCGCCGGTGCGTGGCGAATACCTGGAACTGGTCGGTGACCCGGAACTGCCCCTGCCGTCCACGGCACTGGCCTGGGATATCGGCACCGGTACCGGCGTGATCGCTGCCTTGCTGGCGCGTCGTGGCGTGAAAAAAGTGGTCGCCACCGACATCGACCCGCGTGCGATTGCCTGCGCCCGTGACAACGTGGCCCGCCTGGGTGTGGCCGACAGCGTCACCGTCGAACAGACCGACATGTTCCCGGAAGGCAAAGCCCCGCTGATCGTCTGCAACCCGCCCTGGCTGCCCGCACGTCCCAGCTCGCCCATTGAAGGCGCGATCTACGACCCGGAAAGCCGCATGTTGCTGGCCTACCTGAACGGTCTGGCGTCGCACCTGACGCAAGGCGGCGAAGGCTGGCTGATCCTGTCCGATCTGGCCGAGCACCTGGGCCTGCGCACCCGTGCGTTCCTGATCAACGCCATTGAAGAAGCGGGCCTGTACATCAAGGCCTACATGCAAATGGCACCGGAACACCCGAAGGCCAACGATCCGACCGATCCCTTGCATTCGGCGCGTGTCGCGGAAGTCACGACCCTGTATCGGCTGCGCGTGCGTTAAGCCTCGGGCTTGTGCGATTGCTACATCGATAGGCGTGCTCCTTTTGGGGCGCGCCTATTTTTTTTGCAGGTTGGACTTGCTGGAGCCGGCTCGCTGGTTTTGGCCAAGTCAGGTGCTTATGCCGTAAAAGTACTGGCTTTGCGTGGCCGGAATAATTTCTAATTGTCGAGTTACGCGCGCGGGCGCGTGTGCCTGTCCACAGGTGCAAGGCCGCGCGACTTTTCCTCAGGAAGCCCAATGACGACGTCTGCCAATTCCCGCCAGTCCGAACACCCGATTTCCCCGATTTTCCTGGAGCGCTGGTCGCCGCGCGCCTTCACCGGTGAAAACATCCCGGAAGCCGAACTGCTGACCATCCTCGACGCCGCACGCTGGGCACCGTCGTCTTACAACTTCCAGCCGTGGCGCTTCCTGTATGCGCGCCGTGGCACGCCGAACTTTGAGCGTTATCTGGCGATCCTGAACGAGTTCAATCGCGGCTGGGGTCATACCGCGTCGGCCATCCTGATCATCGCGTCGAAGAAGACTTCGCAGGCACCGGGCGCGGCGCAAGCCACCCCCAACCTCACGCACAGCCTGGACACCGGCGCTGCCTGGGGCTACCTGGCCCTGCAAGCCAGCCTGTCGGGCTGGCACGCACACGGCCTGGGCGGCTTCGACCGCGATCTGGCGCGCAGCGAACTGAACATCCCGGACGACTACACCGTTGAAGCCGCAGCCGTGATTGGCCGCCTGGGCGACAAGTCGCTGCTGCCGGAAGGCCTGCAAGGCGGCGAGACGCCTAGCCCGCGTCGCCCGCTGGCGCAGGTCGCGTTCGAAGGCAACTTCGTCGGCGAATAAGAAGTAGTCGGCGAGGGTCGGTTCAGGCCTTGGCAGCCAAGCTCGGCAAAGCAGTCATCGACAGATCGTGGATCGACACGCAGTCAATCCTCGATTCATCCAACAAGCTGCACTCGCCGAGATCGAACTGACGACAAAACGCCTGGCGCGCCGCAATGCGGAGCCCAGGCGTTTTTTTTGGCCGGCGTCTGTGTGCCAACCAAAACCTCAATGCGCCGTCGTCCCCAGAAACTGCTGCAACTCCGGCGTCTTGGGATTGGCAAAAATCTCTTCCGGCGGTCCGATCTCGTGCACCAGTCCCTGATGCATGAACACCACCCGGTCGCACACTTCACGCGCAAAGCGCATCTCGTGGGTGACCATGATCAGCGTCATGCCGGCTGCGGCCAATGAACGCACCACCGCCAGCACCTCGTTGACCAGCTCAGGGTCCAGCGCCGAGGTGATTTCATCGCACAGCAACGCAATCGGTTCCATCGCCAGCGCACGGGCAATGGCAACCCGCTGCTGCTGGCCGCCCGACAACTGATCCGGCCACGCATCGAATTTGTGGCCCAGGCCCACGCGTTCCAGCATCTCGCGCGCAAGCTTCTCGGCGTCGGCTTTAGAAGTGCCCTTCACCACCGTGGGCGACAGCATCACGTTGCGGCCAGCGGTCAGATGCGGGAACAGATTAAACTGCTGGAAGATCATGCCGACCTTCAATCGCAGCAAGCGCAGCCGCATCTCGTCATCAGCCACCTGGGCATCGGCCACCATGATGGCACCACCGTCCAGTTGCTCCAGTCCGTTGATGCAGCGAAGCAGCGTGCTCTTGCCCGACCCGCTCTTGCCGATCAGTGCAATCACCTCGCCGGGTTCGATACGCAGCGTGATGCCCTTGAGCACTTCGTTGTCGCCGAACCGCTTGCGTACATCTTCAAGCGCGATGAGGGGCATTGAGTTTCCTTTCCAGCCGCAGGCTCAACCGCGACAGCGGCCAGCACAGGGCGAAGTAAATAAGGGCGGCGATGCCGTAGACCACAAACGGGTTGAAGGTCGCATTAGTAATGATCGTGGCGGCCTTGGACAGCTCGGTGAAACCGATGATCGAGGTCACTGCCGTGCCCTTCACGATCTGCACCGCAAAGCCCACGGTCGGTGCCACCGCAATGCGTGCAGCCTGTGGCAAGACCACATGACGCATCTGCTGCACATAGCCCATGGCCAGACTGGCCGACGATTCCCACTGACCGCGTGGAATGGCTTCCACGCAACCGCGCCAGATCTCGGACAGAAAGGCCGCAGACCACAAGGTCAGCGTGGCACCGGCTGCCAGCCAGGCAGGCACTTCGACACCGACCAAGGACAGCCCGAAGAACGCCAGGAACAACTGCATCAGCAAGGGCGTTCCCTGGAACAACTCGATATAGACCCAGGCGGCACGCCGCAGGCCGGCCAGCCGCGAGGTCCGGGCCATCAACACCAGCAGTCCCAGCACCCCGCCACCGACAAACGCCACCAGCGACAACACCACTGTCCACCGTGCCGTCAGCAGCAGTGCGCTGACGATGTCCCACAAGCTGAAGCTCATCATCGTGCGGGCCTCCCGAACCAGTGACGACCCAACATGCGCAGCAATTGACGCAGGATCAGCGCCAAGGCCAGGTAGGTCAGCGTCGCCACGATGTAGCTTTCAAAGGCGCGGAAATTACGCGACTGGATATAGGCCGCCGCGAAGCTCACGTCTTCAACCGAGATCTGCGAGCACACTGCCGACCCCAGCATCACGATCACGATCTGCGAAGACAAGGCCGGCCAGATACGCGCCAGCGCAGGTTTCAGAATCACATGACGGAACACCTGGATGCGGCTCATGGCCAGACTGGCCCCTGCTTCGAATTGGCCGCGATGCGTGGCCACGATGCCCGCCCGGATGATCTCGCAACTGTAGGCACCCAGGTTCAGTGCCATCGCCAGGCAAGCCGCCTGCATCTCGGTCAGCGACATGCCCAGCGCGGGCAGGCCGAAGAAGATGAAGAACAGCTGGATCAGGAACGGCGTGTTCCGAATCAACTCGACGTAGGCCGTGACCGGCACGCGCAAGGCGCGCGGCCCCTGGGTGCGTGCCCAGGCGCACGCGATACCGACCGCGATGCCCGCCAGCGCACCAAAGACGATCAGTTCGGTCGTGACCACAATGCCTTTCAGCAGCACGGGCGTGTAATCGAAGACCGCCCCGAAATCGAATTTGTATGCCATCAGGCGTCGCTCGACAGGTGAAGATCAGAGATCGGCCGGCAGGCCCATGCCCAGCCACTTCTGCGAGATCGCAGACAACGAGCCGTCTTTCTTCGCGGTAGCCAGGATGTCGTTGACCTTGGCCATCAGCGCCGGTTCGTTCTTGTTCAAGCCGATGAAGCACGGCGAATTCTTGATCAGGAACTTGGTCTCCGGCTTCTTCGGCGGGTTACGCGCGAGGATAGCGGCGGCGATCACGTTGCCGGTGGCGATCAGTTCGGTCTGGCCCGACAGGAAGGCGCTGATGGTGCCGTTGTTGTCTTCGTAGCGCTTGATCGACGCGGTGGTCGGGGCAATCTTGCTCAGCTCAATGTCTTCGACCGAGCCACGGGTCACGCCCACGCTCTTGCCCGCGATGTCCTCGATCTTGGTAGCCTTGACGCTGGCCGGGCCGAACACGCCGTTGAAGAACGGTGCGTAGGCGTCGCTGAAGTCGATGACTTTCTCGCGCTCGGCATTCTTGCCCATGCTGGAGATGACCAGATCAACCTTGTTGGTCTGCAGGAAAGGCACGCGATTGGCGCTGCCCACCGGCACCAGTTCGACTTTCACGCCCAGCTTGCTGGCGATCAGGTTGGCGACGTCGATGTCATAACCCACTGGCTTCAGATCCGGGCCGGCCGAACCGAAAGGCGGGAAATCCTGCGGCACGGCGATTTTGATGACGCCAGCTTTGGTCAGGTCTGCCAGCGCATCGGCGTGGGCCGGGCTGATCGCGACGGCGGCAAACAAGGCGGCAAACTTCAACAGGTTTCTGCGTTTCATAAGACTCTCCGGCGCGCGGCGGCCGCATGGTTAAGAATTGAACACCGATTTGGTATACAAAACTCTTTATGCAAAGCCTGTGCCAGACACGCCTGATCGGCGGCAGATACGCTTGCTTACTGGGAATGCGTCGCGCTTGCGGGCTAGCCCGGGTCAAGCCGCCAGTGGTGAACTAGCCAAGATGGGGATCAAGACGCCTTCAAACGGTGCGCCAGTGCACCACTGCCGCGCATGGCCGAGCAGCCAGCGCGCGAACCCGATCAGGTAAGCAGCGCTGCGACCAAGTCGCCGTCAGACCCCGACGTGTCCTCGGAAAAATCGAGAGCACGTTCGACATGTTCCAAGTGCTCGATCATCAATTGACACGCCGTTTCCACATCGCCGCGCTTGGCGGCCTTCAGGAAAGCGTGGTGCTCGCCGGATGACTCTTCGGCATCCAGGGTGGACTGATACAGCGTGGTGATCACCGCACTGCGCGCGTACAGCTCACGCAGCATCTCAGTCAGCACCCCGTTGCCAACCACGTCTGCCAACAGCACGTGGAAGTCCACCAGCAGCCGGTTGCGCAGCTGCACATCCTGGCCCACCACGGCTTCCCGTTCCTGCTTCAAGTGGGCCTCGATGCGGCGATAGTCCGCAGGCTTTGCGCACGCCACAAACTCACGCGCCAAGGCCGTTTCCAGAATGCGACGCACCGCAAATACCTCACGTGCCTCGGCAGCGCTGGGCTTGCTGACAAACGCGCCCTTGTCAGGCACCGTGCGGATCAACTTGTCTTTGGACAACATCAGCAAGGCCGCACGGATCTTGGTGCGGCTGACGCCATAGGCGCGCGCAAGCGCTTCTTCGCGCAGACGCGTGCCGGGCGGCAGGCGGTGGGCGACGATGGCGGCAGCAATGTCGTGCGCGATCTGCTCGGCGCTGGGATCGGCGGGGACAGGCTTCGAGGTGGCGGGATTCTTGCTCATGGTGCCGCATAGTCTACCGAAATCTACGCACATTTATTGCATACAAAAATTACATGCATTAAAGTTGTTTCAGCGCTGCACAGCGTTACGGTGTTGTGCCAGCCCATTTCCTGCCGTCTTTGCCGCCCACCTGGCGCGCGCCTTTTTGCCCGGATTTTTCATGCCCTCGCCCGTCAGTCTCGATTCGCTCATCACCGACTTCATCGACCGTGAACATCCCGCGCAGATCGCATTTCTGCAGGAACTGGTACGTGTGCCTTCCGACAACCCGGACGGCGATTGCGCACCTCATGCGGCGCGCGCAGAAGCACTGCTGAAGGAACTGGGCTTGCCGGTCGATGCGTATCCGGTACCGCAGGAACTGGTGCAGCAACACGGCATGCGTTCGGCCACCAACCTGATCGTGCGTCACCAGTTCGGCGAAGGCGGCCCGGTGATCGCGCTGAACGCCCACGGTGACGTCGTGCCGCCCGGACGCGGCTGGACCTTCGATCCCTATGGCGGCGAAGTGGTCAACGATCCGCAGCATGGCCCGACCATGTATGGCCGTGGCGTGGCCGTATCCAAATCCGACTTTGCCACCTATACCTGGGCATTACGTGCTTTGCAGAACGCGGCCGATCAAGGCTTGGCGCTGAATGGCACCATCGAACTGCACCTGACGTATGACGAAGAAACCGGTGGCGAGATCGGCCCGAAATGGCTGTTGGACGAAGGTCTGAGCAACCCCGACTACGCCATCTCTGCCGGTTTTTCTTACGGCATCACCGTGGCCCACAACGGCTGCCTGCACGCCGAAGTCACCGTGCACGGCAAACAGGCCCACGCCGCCATGCCGCATACCGGTGTAGATGCCCTGGAAGCCGCCACCCACATCCTGCGCGCGCTGTATGACTACCGTGGCGAACTGGCGCAACGCAAATCCGCAGTCACCGGCATCGACTGCCCGGGCTTGAACGTTGGTCTGATCAACGGCGGCATCAACACCAACGTCGTGCCCGACCAGGTGAGCTTCCGCGTAGACCGCCGGATGATCCCCGAAGAAATGGGCTCGGACGCCGAAGGTGATCTGCGCCGCGTGATCGAAGCAGCTGCTGCTACTCGTCCGGGAATTACCGTCGACGTGCGCCGCATCATGCAAGCCGAACCGCTGGTCGAACTGCCGGGGGCTCACCGCCTGATCGAGCCTTTGCGCAAGCGCGCCAGCAGCGTGTTTGCCACCGATATTGCGGCGCATGGTGTGCCGCTCTACACCGACGCTCGTCACTACACGGCACGCGGCATTCCGACCGTGCTGTACGGTGCTGGCCCACGCACCCTGATCGAAGCTCGCGGCCACAACAGCGACGAAAACCTGCGCCTGGAAGACTTGCGCAAGGCCACCCACGTCGTGGCCCTGACCTTGGCCGATCTGCTGGTTGCCAAGCCGGCTGCGCAAGTCTGAGCGACGCCATGACAACTACACAGAACCCTGTTTCGTGGAGCGAGGACGACTCCGCCTGGTGCGGCCTGCAAGTCATGGCCTGGGCCGATGACCTGGCGCGTCACACCGACCACCCCGAGCACCTCAGCTGCACCTACCTGACCCCTGCGCATCAGGCGGCTGCACAGACCTTGATGCAGTGGATGCGCGAGGCGGGATTCGACACCGTTCGCCAGGATGCGATTGGCAATCTGATTGCGCGTTATCGGGCGGCTGATGCTGGCAGCGTAGGTGGTGCGAGCAGCACAGACAACACGAACACCAGCAACCCCTGCATCGTCGTCGGCAGCCATTACGACACCGTCCACAACGGCGGACGCTACGACGGCCGCCTGGGCATCCTGCTGCCGCTGGCCATCGTCAAACGCTTGCACGCACGTGGCGAACGTCTGCCGGTCGACCTGGAACTCGTGGCCTTTTCCGAAGAAGAAGGGGTGCGTTACGGCGGCACCTTCCTGGGCTCGTCGGCCTATGCAGGCATCTTCGATCCGCGGCAACTGGACCGCGAAGACGCCAACGGCATCCCCATGCGTGCAGCCATTGCTGCAGCAGGCTTGGAAGTCGAGCAGATCGCACAAGCCGCTGCCGATATCGCAAGCATGCAGCACTACTTCGAAGTCCACATCGAACAAGGCCCGGTACTGCTGGATCGAGGCCTGCCAGTCGGTGTGGTCAGCGCCATCGCCGGCAGCATCCGCCGCCGCATCACCCTCACCGGCCGCGCCAGCCATTCAGGCACCACGCCGATGGACATGCGCCTGGACGCCGCCTGCGCCGCTGCCGAAATCGTGTTGCTGGTGGAACAACGCTGCGCCAACATCCCAGGCCTGGTCGGCACCGTGGGGCAACTCACTGTCCCGAACGGATCGGTGAACGTCATCCCCGGCCGCTGCGTCTTCTCGCTGGACGTACGCGCCGACAACGACGCCACACGCGATGCAGCGCTGGCCGACATCGACACAGGCATTGCCGAGATCCTGACGCGCCGGGGCATCACCGCCCAACAGGAAGAATTGATGCGCGTCCCCGCCGTGCCGTGCTCGCCCACACAGCGCGCCATGTGGCTGGATGCCATCGCCGCCACCGGCATCCCCGCTGTCGAGCTTCCTTCCGGAGCCGGTCACGACGCGATGATGATGGCCAATGTCGTGCCCGTGAGCATGCTGTTCGTGCGCTGTGGCAACGGCGGTATCAGCCACAATCCGCGCGAAATCGTCGACGTCGCAGACGTGACGATTGCAGCATCGGTAACCATGGAATTTCTGGCCAGATTGACTGCAGATTGATCGTGCTTCCCATCACGAATTAGGCCAGGATGCGGCCAACTCGATAGCAATTATCGAATGGCGACCCAAGGTCCTTGCCCCTCCCCCAACAGCATTCCAACGCTGAAACAACAAAGGGCGACCCGCTGTAAAAGCCGAGTCGCCCTTTAAACCACCGGAGTCGAGAACCCGCCTCGACCCCGCTTCACTACACCTGTCAAGCCTTCGCCGGGAACACCCAGACCTGCTCGGCCGGCAGCTCAAGACGGTAACGTCCAGGCGCACGATTGACCTGTCCATAGGCCCGCAAGGCCAGACCTTGCGCCGGATCACCACCTTCGGTGCGGAACAGATATTCCCAACGGTCGCCCAGATACATGCTGGTCAACAAGGGCAGTTCCAGACCATTGCTGATCTCACCTTCGGTCAGACGAACCTGCTCGACCCGGACCACGGCAATCGCGTTGCTGCCGACTGAAATCCCGTCGCCCGCACGGCCACGCACAGACCAGCCCTGCCCTTCCACACGCGCCCAGCCGCCTTCGATCGACGTCACCTTGCCAGACAGACGATTGTTGCTGCCCATGAACTCGGCGCAGAAGAGCGTGGCCGGGCTGCCGTACATTTCCTGCGGCGTGCCCTGCTGTTCGATCTTGCCGTTGTTCAGCAACAGGATGCGATCGGAAATGGCCATGGCCTCGCCCTGATCGTGCGTCACCATCAGGGCCGACAGGCCCAGACGGATGATCAGTTCACGCAGGAAGGCGCGCGCTTCTTCACGCAGCTTGGCATCCAGGTTGGACAGCGGTTCGTCCAGCAACAGTACCGGCGGGTTGTAGACCAGCGCACGGCCGATGGCCACGCGCTGCTGCTGACCACCCGACAACTGGAACGGATGACGCTCGCCCAGGTGACCCAGGCCCAGCTGCTGCAACATCGACTGCACACGCTCGCGGATCTCGGCGGTGGGTACCTTGCGCAACTTCAGTGGGTACGCCACGTTGTCGAACACCGTCTTGTGCGGCCACAACGCGTAGGACTGAAACACCAGGCCCAGGTTGCGCTCTTCGGCCAGCACCTCAGTACCGGCTGCACCGTCGAACACGGTGCGGTCACCGATGCGGATACGTCCCTGGCGAGCCGCTTCCAGCCCGGCCACGGCGCGCAACAAGGTGGTCTTGCCGCTGCCTGAAGGGCCGAGCAAGGAAACAACCTCGCCGCGCTTCAGCTGCATCGACACGCCTTTCAGGACAGACACATCACCGTAGCTCAGGTGCAGGTCATCGACGGTAAGTTCAATCATGAAGCTTCACTCCGAAACGCAGTGCCAGCCCCAGGCCAAGCACGACGAATGCGATATTGATGAAAGACAGGGCAGCAACGATGTCGATCGCGCCCGAGGCCCACAAGGACACCAGCATGGACCCGATGGTCTCGGTGCCGGGCGACAGCAGGTAGACGCCCGTTGAGTACTCACGCTCGAAAATCAGGAACATCAGCAGCAGTGCACCGACCAGGCCATGACGCGCCAGCGGCACGGTCACGTGACGGGTGACCTGACCACGATGGGCACCTGCGGTACGCGCAGCTTCTTCCAGCTCGGGACCGACCTGCAGCAACGTTGACGAGATGATGCGCAAGCCATACGCCATCCACACCACGGTGTAAGCAAGCCACACGCTGAATATGGTGGAACGGATGCTGCGTAGTGCGTCAACGAAGTGTTCCTGCAACCATGCGGAATACGGCAGCACCGACAACCAGCCGTCTTCCAGCGAGTTTTCCAGCAGCATCGGCACGAACAGGAATACCCACAGGAATGCCAGACCGGCAAGCAGGCCGGGCACGGCACGCGGCACCAGCACGCTGTAGTCCAGGAAGCGGGTAATGCCGTCTGGCTTGCGATGCATGGCCAGGCCAATGAAGGTGTAGCAGACCACCGCCAGCGCACCGCCGACCACACCGATGGCGACCGAGTTCATGATGGCGCGCAGCAGGTTGGGCTGCGAGAACACCGTGCGGAAGGCTTCCACCGACAACACATCGAACAGCGACACACCCATGCCCCAGTTGGACACGAAGGCACGCAGCAACACACCCAGCAAGGGCACCACGATGGTGACTGCCAGCCACAGGCCGACCACGGCACCAGCCACCCAGCGCCACTTGCCCAGCGGCAGCGGACGCGAACGCGAGGCCTTGCCCTTGACGGTGACGAAGCGGTTGGCCGTGCGCATCAGACGACGCTGCAATGCCACCAGCGGAATCGTCATCGCGATCAGCACGACAGCAACTGCGGCCATCAGGTGATACGACGGAATGCCCAGTTTGTTGGTCAGCTTGTACAGGTAGGTGGCCAACACCAGATTGCCTTCCGGGTCACCCAGAACCAGCACCAGACCGAAGACTTCCAGGCCCAGGAAGAACAGCAGCACGGTGGCGTACAGCATGGCCGGACGCACCATCGGCAGGCTGACTGCGGTCATCACTTGCAGGGGTGAGGCACCCGCCACACGTGCGGCTTCTTCTACGTCTGAACCCATGCTTCGCAGCGCGGACGAGATGTAAAGATACGCGTGTGGCACGTGCGTCAGCCCCGCGATGATCACGATGCTGGGCAGGGAATAGATGTTCCAGGGAACGAAGCCCAACAGACTTTGTGCCCACGACGAGAAGAAGCCGACCGGGCCGGCTGCCACCACATAGCCGAAGCCAAGCACCATCGGCGACACGAACACCGGTACCAGAATCAGCGGTTCGATCCAGGTGCGTCCCGGCAGGTCGGTACGACTCATCAGGAAGGCCAGAATGCCTCCCAACGGGATCGAGAGCGCAGCCAGACCGAAGGCAACCAGGAAACCGGTCTTCAGTGCCTTGTAGAAATCGGGATCATCGAAGATGAAGCGGAACGCGTCCAGGCTGAACGACTTTGACGGCGCAAAGAACGGGGCCGACAAAAAGCTCTGGAAAACGATCAGCGACAGGGGGGCGTAGATCGCGATCACCGTGAGCAATACGACCACGCCGCGCGGCAGTGAGCGCCATCTCATTCTTAGTGAATGCATGGAAAGACGTCCATTTTTGAAAACCGCCCGGAGGCGAGGAATGACGGACTGATGCGACGCATCGGCCCGGCTTGCCAACTTGCTTTGATATCTTGCTTGCTTGTCGTGCTGTGCGACGTGCTTGCGACGTGCCTGGCGATCTGCTGATCACCAACTTTTTTCTGGTGCGATTGCGGGCTGTCTGCCGCGCAATCGCACCCTTACTGCCTACCGCTTACTTGCCGGCAGCCGTGCGCCATTCCTTGATGAAATCAAGACGCGGCTTTTGTTCCAGGTATTCCAGCAGCGATTCGTTGACCGGAATCGGCTTGAGCGCAGCGCCCAGCTTCTTGGTCATGCCGTCCACGTCGTTGTCACCCGGAATGTCATCGCGGATCGAACCCAGGTCAGACTGGTTCGCCATGATGTCCTGACCCTTCTGCGACAGCAGGTAGTCCAGCCACAGACGTGCGGCGTTCTTGTTGCGCGACTTCTTGCTGATGAAGGACACGCGCGACAGCACCAGGGTGTAGTCGGTGGGGTATGCCACACCAATCGACGGGTCGGTCTTGGCGCGGGTTTCGGCATACGAACCCAGGATGTTGTAGCCCAGCAGGTTTTCACCCGAGGACACACGTTCCATCATGGTGCCGGTGGACGACTGCACCACCAGGCCAGCCTTGCCGGCTGCGGTCACGAACTCGGTGAAGCCCTTGTCGTTGCGCTTGTCCTGCACCGTCAGCATGAAGCCCACGGCCGACTTCTCGATGTCGTAGCTGGTGACCTTGCCCTTGTACTTGTCGGTCTGCGTGGTCAGCAGCTTGGCGAACGCGGCGTGGGTAGTGGGCACGTCGGCAGCGGGCACCAGACGCTTGTTGTAGATGAAGACAGCCGGCTCGTAGGTCGTGCCGTAAGCGCTGTCCTTCCAGTTGGCCCAGGCCGGCAGCTTGGCCGATTCAGGCGACTTGTAGACCAGTGCATAGTCAACGGCCAGCTTCAGGGCCGAGTCCATCGAGGAACTCCAGACCACGTCGCCGCTGTTGCCACCGGCTGCCTGCTCGCTGATGTAGCGGTTGTACAGCTCGGTGCTGTTCATGTCGTTATATTCGACCTTGATATCCGGGTACATCGCCTCGAAGCCCTTGACGATGGGGCCGGCTGCCTTGGTATCGGTGGTCGAATAAATGGTGAGCTTGCCCTCTTTCTTCGCGGCGTCAATCACCTTCTGGTAATCGGCGGGATAGCCCGCAGGAACTTGTGCAAAAGCAGCGCTGGCGAACAGCGACAGGGCGGTGGCACAAGCGGCGGCCAGGCGAGTAGGGGTGCAGACAGTCATGGCGATCTCCAGTGGGGATTCCTTGTGTGTCGATGCCCCGAAAGTGGGTGCTCGTCACACGTTGAAGCCATCTTAGGAATGCAAGCTGTCAGCGTCCTGTCACCGCGCCCGTTTCGCTGGATAACCCTGAGACGCTTCTGGCGAATCGGTCACCAAACGCCGCCAGTTCTTCACAAAACGTGCGTGTCGCTGCTGATCCAGCCCCACCAGCAAGGCCGACCCGAACACGATCGGCTGCACGATGCCGTGCGGTCCGGCCATCAACGATTCCGAGGTCCAACGCCCGCTCGTTCCGGGCACAATCGACCCCAGCGCAGCCGGGCCAGCCATGGTTTCCTGTCCGGCTGGCGACAGCAACCAATCGACAAACGCACGCCCCATCTCGGGCGTGGGTGCGGTTCGCAGGATCAGCGCCGAGCGCGACAGCACCGCCACGTAATCCTGCGGCATCGCCACCGCAATCGGTCGGCCAGCGGCTTCGCGCGCCAGCGCATACGAGCCCAGCACGTTGTAGGCAAGGTCAAGCTCGCCCGACTCGATCTCGTCAAGAATTGCGGCCGCGGTCGAGTGCAGATGCACGTGGGCGCGACCCAAGGCATTGGCCAAGCCCCAGAAGTTCGAGGACACCACGGCGTCCTGGCTCGCCAGCAGGTAGGCCAAGCCGCTCGTCGCAATGTCGTAGCTGCCCACCCGGTTGTCCAGCACAGGCAACTGGGTTTCCAGCAGGTTCAGCAGCGCCTGACGCGAATGCGGCACCGTGTCTGGCGTGAAGCGCTTGGGGTTGTAGACGATCACAATCGGTTCGAAGGTGAAGCCGAACACTTCCGTGCGCCAACGTGCCCACGCCGGGACGCCCTCGGCATGCCGTGACACATGCGGCAAGGCATAACCGTCATTGGCCAGGCGCACCTGCAAATCGATTGACGAGCTGACCAAGACATCGACTGACGGCAGCTTGCCGGCAATCACCTCGCGGTACAGCTCGAAGCCGTTGAGTTCGCGATACACCACGGTCACGTCGGGCCAGCTACGCTGGAACTGGCGCGCGATTTCCGTGAACACCACCGTGTCGGTGGGACCTGCGACCGACACGGTGCGATCGAGCAGGTTCTTTTGCGGTGCCGGGTAGATCGTCACGTGGCCGGCTGCGGTCGGCCCGGTCACAGAAGACAGTTCGGACGACAAGGCCCCGGGGCCGCGCGCGGCAAGTCCGGCAGGTACTGTGGCCAGGGTGCCGTCTGCGGTGGTGGGCACTGCTGGTGCCCCAGGGGTTGCAGGTTTTGCCTGTGTATTGGTTGATGCATTAGTTGATGTATTGGTCGATGTATTGGCCTGCGCCTGCACCACCTGCGGCAGCGTCGTCCACACCATGATCGCCAGCGCCAACGCAGCAAACACACCCGTTTTTGCACGCCCGGCGGCAGCCGGTGCAGCCAACGGCAACATCACACTCACCACCAGCCCGCCACCGGCCCGCGCGCGCAAGGACAGGCTGCCGCCATGCGCGTCCACCACGTTTCGCACAATCGCCAGGCCCAAGCCCGACCCAGGCAGGCCCTGCGCGCTGCGACCGCGCTGGAAGCGCTCCAGCACCGTGTCTTTCTCGTCTTCCTGGATGCCCGGGCCACGGTCGGACACGCTCAACAGCACACGTCCGCCCGGCAGCGCTTGCGCCTCGATATCGACCTCACCATCGGGCGCGTACTGCAAGGCGTTGTCCACCAGATTGCGCAGCATTTCGCGCAAGGCCACCTTGTCGCCCCGGATGCGGGCGCGTCGAACCTGCGGCGCAATCGCAATGCGCAAACGCCGCTTGCCGTCCATGCCGATGCGACGACGTGTGTCATTGATGATCTCCGACACCCCAACCGCATCACGGGTCTGTGCGTCCAGCCGGTGTGTGATGGTGGCGTCCATCAACAACTGGTTGATCAGCAGGCTGACATGCGAGGCATTGGCCAACACCCGCCCGGCACGCTCGCGCAGACGCACCGGATCGGTTTCTTCCGTCATCACTTCCGCTTGCGCGCGCAAGGATGCAAGCGGCGTGCGCACCTGGTGCGCAGCATCGGCAACCAGGTTCTGCAACACGGCCATCACCGCACGCAGGCGGCCCATGAAGCTGTCGAGTGCCTCGGTCAATTGCAGGACTTCGCGCGGCACGGGGGCTTTCAATGGTGCCAGGTCTCCCGGTGCCCGGCTGCGTAGTTCCTGTTCAATCAAGGACAGGGGCGCGAAGGCACGTTGAATGCCGAACCACAGCAGGCCAAGCGCTACCACCACGATGGCCAGCAGTGGCAAAGCGCTGCGCTGGAATATCTCGGCCGCCAGTTGGCGACGTGCGCCGCGCGTCTCGGCCACCCGGATCGTCACCCAGCCGATGGACGGACCCGTGGACAACAGACGACCCACGGTGGCGATGCGAACCTCATCCCCGCGATAACGCATATTGGCGAACACAGGCACGGAGGAGTTGGCAGGGGCAAGCGTGGCCTCCAGGTCGCCATATCCGGTCACCAGCCCGCCCGAGGCATCACGCACGCTGTAGAACACGCGTTCGCTGTCACTCAGCATGCCAAGCGCGGCAATCGGCAGTTCCAGAGCAACACCGTCATCTTCGGTCTGCACGGCCCCTGCGATCGTCAGCGCCGACGCGGCAAGCAAGCGGTCAAAGGCCCGATCCGCGGCCTGGGTGGCATAACTTTCCAGGAATATTAGCAAGGCCAGCCCGCCGCCCACCAGCAGTGAAATCGCCAGTGAAAAGACCCGACCCCGAATCGACAAGGACTCGGCACGACGAAAAGCGGGTAGCGGGTTTTGCTCAGAGCGTTTCATGCGATCGCGCCTGATAGCCCACGCCACGCACCGTCACGATATCGATGGAACAGTCACCAAGTTTCTTGCGCAGGCGCGACACCAGCAACTCAAGCGCGTTGGTGGACACGTCTTCAACCTGGAACATCTGTGTCATCAGGCGCTCCTTGGCGACCGTCTGACCAATGTGCGCCAGCAACACTTCCAGCAGGCCGAATTCGCGGCGTCCCAGATCAAGCAGCACTCCATCGACCGTGGCCGTGCGTCCGGCCAGATCGATGGCCAGGTTGCCGTATTGCACCGCACTGCTGCTTTGTCCGGCTGGCCGGCGCATCAGTGCACGCAAGCGGGCTTCCAGTTCACGCAGGTCGAAGGGTTTGACCAGGTAATCGTCGGCTCCCAGGTCGAGCATATCGACCTTGTCTTCGATTTCCGCCCGCGCCGTCACCACCAGGACCGGGGTGTCCTGGCCCGATGCCCGCAGCGATCGCAGCACCGCAAAGCCGTCTTTGCCTGGCAGCATGATGTCGAGCACGATGGCATCCCAGGTGCCGTGCCGACTCCAGGAAATGGCCGCGTCGCCGTCGCGCACCCACTCGACCGAATGGCCCGCCAGACGCAGTTTGCTCTCGACCGCATCGCCCAGATCAGCGTTGTCCTCTACCAACAATATGCGCACGCCAAGGTCCCCGGGGATGTGTTTCGCCGCATTCTAATCCGCGCCTCGGCCCTTCGGTGCGTGGTCATGCGCGAGCGCATGGGATACATTGTGAAGTCGCCTCATCCTCTCCAGCGGCCCCCAACACCCGGCCGCGACGCCCCCTCCCATGTCTCGCTACCTGCCCGATCGCTTTACCGTTGCCATCATTCTCACGGTCATTCTGGCCAGCTTCCTGCCAGCATCCGGCAAGGGCGCGCAGATATTCGAAGTCATCACGAACGTCGCCGTCGGCGTACTGTTCTTCATGCACGGTGCCAAGCTGTCGCGCGAAGCGATCATTGCAGGGGTCACGCATTGGCGGCTGCACCTGGTGGTGTTCCTGTCCACCTTCGTTCTGTTCCCGGTGCTGGGCTTGACGCTCAAGCCCGTGCTGTCGTGGCTGATGACCCCGGAACTGTATGTGGGCATCCTGTTCCTGTGCGCGCTGCCCTCGACCGTACAGTCGTCAATTGCACTGACGGCAGTGGCGCGTGGCAACGTACCGGCCGCCGTCTGCAGTGCCTCGTTCTCCAGCCTGATCGGGATTTTCCTGACACCGGTGCTGGTCGGCATCTTTGTGGTGCCGCATGGTGGGCATATTTCCTTCGAGGCCGTCACCAAGATCTTCGTGCAGTTGCTGCTGCCCTTCATCGTGGGCCACCTGATGCGTCCGCTGATCGGCAAATTCATCGACAAGCACAAGGCAACGCTCAAATACGTGGACCAAAGCTCCATCCTGCTGGTGGTCTACACCGCCTTCAGCGCGGCTGTCATCGAAGGCCTGTGGCAGAACACGCCCGCCAGCACCCTGATCGGCGTGATCGTCGCCACCTCCATCCTGCTTGCCATTGCCCTGTTCATCACCTGGCAGACCGGCAAGCGCCTGGGCTTCTCGAAGGCGGACCAGATCACCATCCTGTTCTGCGGCTCCAAAAAGAGCCTGGCCACCGGAGCCCCGATGGCCAAGGTGCTGTTTGCCAGCTCGGCCGTTGGGGCCATCGTGCTGCCGGTGATGATCTTTCACCAGGTCCAGCTGATGTTGTGCGCCATGATCGCGCAACACTACGCGCGCCGGCCGGAAGAAGACGCCAAGAAAATCATTGATGCCGCCGCCCAACCTTGACGTAGCGCGCGGCTTCCCTTCTTCGCTTGCACCATGACTGACAGCGCGCAAGCCATCACGCGTTCAGTTTTCAGCCTCGGGGCGTGAGTCCAGCCCCACCGCCTTCCCGGAGTCTTGCCATGAATCTGTCGGACATCACCCGCGTCATCGCCAATCGCTACGATGACGACATCATTCCTCGCCTGGTGGACTACGTGAAGGTGCCAGCCAAGTCGCCCGCCTTCGACGCCAGTTGGGATGCGCACGGCCATCTGGGCCAGGTGATCACCACCGCCCTGGAATGGGCACGCGCGCAGGCAATCGAAGGCCTGACGGTCGAGATCGTCAACATCGAAGGCAAGACGCCCTGTCTGTTCTTTGACGTACCCGCCACCCACGGCCTGGGCAACGACCGCACGGTGCTGTTCTACGGCCACCTGGACAAACAACCCGAGATGACCGGCTGGGCCGAAGGCTTTGGCCCCTGGACGCCGCGCATCGAGGACAACAAGCTCTATGGTCGCGGTAGCGCCGACGACGGCTACGCGCTGTATGCCGCGCTGGCCGCCATTTCGGCCATCGACGGCCAAGGCACGGCGCGCCCGCGCTGCGTTGGCCTGATCGAAACCTGTGAAGAAAGCGGCAGCTTCGACCTGCCCGCGTACCTGGACCTGCTGGCACCGCGCCTGGGCGACGTGGCCCTGGTGGCCGGGCTGGATTCGGGCTGCGGCAACTACGAACAGCTGTGGGTGACGACCTCGTTGCGCGGCTTGATCGGCGGCACACTGAACGTCGAAATCCTGACCGAAGGCGTGCACTCCGGCAACGCCAGCGGACTGGTGCCCTCGTCCTTCCGCATTGCCCGCCAGTTGCTCAACCGCATCGACGACCCGGAATCCGGTCGCGTGCTGCTGCCCGAACTGCATGCCGACATTCCCGCAGAACGCCTGCAACAAGCCAACGTGGTCGGTGCCATTCTGGGCGATCAGGTGTGGAAACAATTCCCGTGGGTCGGCTGCTCGCACGGCCCCGAAGGCGAAGGCCATGCCTTCAGCCAACCCACCACCACCGACCCGGTCGAAGGCATTCTGGCCCGCACCTGGCGGCCGGCATTGTCAGTCACTGGCGCATCCGGTTTCCCCAGCATCGACTCGGCCGGCAATGTACTGCGCCCCAAGACCTCGCTGAAACTGAGCCTGCGCATTCCCCCCACCGTCGACGGCGAAAAGGCATCGTGGGCGCTGAAAAAAGTGCTGGAAACCCAGGCACCGTACAACGCAAAAGTCACCTTTGATGCCGATTGGGCCGCCACTGGCTGGAATGCACCCGAGACCGCCAACTGGCTGAAACGCGCAGCCGACCAATCATCGAACCAGGTGTTCGGCAAGGACGCAGCCTGGATGGGTGAAGGCGGCACGATTCCCTTCATGAACATGCTGGGCGAGAAATTCCCCGACGCACAGTTCCTGATCACCGGTGTGCTCGGGCCGAAATCGAACGCCCACGGCCCGAATGAGTTCCTGCACTTGCCGTATGTGAAGAAACTGACGGCGGCAGTTGCGGGGATTGTGGCGCAGGTGCGCTGAGTATCTGAATTGTCCGGCATCGGCTCTGCAAAGGGCCACGCGACCAGCCCAGACAGCCGCACGACCAGCCGGCAGCGCCTGCAGTAAGCCGCACAAAAGGAAATGCCTCTTGGCTTTCACCAAGAGGCATTTTTTACCAGCGAACGATCGGCTCATTCCCCGGCATTCGCCCAACGACGCCGTCCTCAGCGCCCCCACAAGCGCCCCCTTGAGGGCAGCGTCGTCGACTGCTGGCGAAACTTGCGGGTGGACCTGCCGACAGCAGACCCACCAACACGGCCTCGACTGGCGAGGCCGTAAAAATCAGAACGTGGCGAGGGACACGTCGGTCGCTTTCACCAGGGCAACCACTTCCTTGCCCGGAACCAAGCCCAGTTCCTTCACGGAACGGGTGGTGATCACCGAGGTGACGATGCCGCTGGGTGTTTCCACATCGACTTCGGAGACCACCGGGCCTTCGATGACTTCCTTGATCCTGCCGCGGAACTGGTTGCGTACGTTGATGGCTGTGATGGTCATGCTGAATCCCTGGTAACGAGTACGGATAGTGGCGGCTTCTGAGCCGAAAAACAAAGTTAGTTATTTCATAAGCAAGTATGAATTAGTTTATTGCCCGCATGAGGCGCATCGGCGGGCAAGCTGACTCAATCTTCTGCTTTGCCGATGCCAAGGGCCTCTTCCACCGCCAAGGCAATGGTTTTCACGACCTCGACCCGCGCAAAGCGCTTGTCGTCTGACGCGATCAGTGCCCACGGGGCGGCATCGGTGTCGGTCTGGGCAAACATGTCGTTGGCGGCGCGCCTGTACGCGGTCCATTTGCGCCGGTTGCGCCAGTCATCCGACGTAATCTTGTAGCGTTTGAACGGCACCGACTCACGTTCACGGAAACGCACCAGTTGCTCTTCTTTGGTGATCGCCAGCCAGCACTTCACCACGATGGTGCCGTGTTCGACCAGTTGCGCCTCAAAATCACGAATCTCGTCGTAGGCGCGTTTCCATTCGGCCGGCTTGGCAAAGCCTTCCACCCGTTCGACCAGCACACGTCCATACCAGGACCGATCGAAGATCGCGATGCGGCCGGTGGTCGGCACGTCACGCCAGAAACGCCACAGGTAGGGCCGAGCCAGTGCTTCGGCGCTGGGGGCGGCGATTGCCATGATCCGCATCTGTCGCACGTCCAGCGCATGCGTCAGACGACGGATTGCGCCGCCCTTGCCCGCCGCGTCACTGCCCTCGAAGACCAGCGCCAGAGAGCGCGAGGCAAACGCCGGGTTGTGAACGGCGCGTGCCAGGCGACCCTGCCAATGCGCCAGCGCTGCCTCGTACTCCGCTTTGTCCAACTGCCTGTCGTAGTCCACCCCGTCGAAGCGATCTGGCGATGGGTCCAGCTTGGGTGTCGCACCCGTCGGTGGCAGATGCTTGCGTCGCAGCGCGTCGCGCACGGCGACGGCGGTCGCGTAGGTGCGCATCGACGTATCGGCGCTGGGGATGATGGTCCAGCGCGCATAGGGAAAGTCAGTAGCCTTGACCACCGTGTCGGCGGCAGCACGCAGACGCTTGAATTTCTTGGCGACTTCGCGATCGGCATCCGATACGCGCCAGGCGGTGTCGGGGTGTGCTTCCAGTTCCTCGCAGCGCTGGCGCTGGGCATCGCGTGACAAGTGATACCAGAGCTTAACTAGCTGTACGCCCTCGCTGGCCAGCATGGCCTCGAAGCGGGCAATGTCCTCAGCCAGACTGGCCAGGCGTTTGGCGTTGGGTTTCTTGCGCGCGGCTTCCTTGAAGAAGTCCGTATACCAAGACCCGAACACGATACCCAGGCTGCCACGTGCAGGCAGTTCCGCCCAATAACGCCACATCGGTGGATGCCGCAGTTCATCTTCGGTCGGCGGCCCGAAGGCAAGCGTGCGAATGCCACGCGGGTCCATCCATTCGCTCAGCAGGTTGATGGCAGAGCCTTTGCCCGCGCCATCGATACCGGCCACGACCACCAGCACGGCGCGTTCGGCACGGTCACGCAGCAGTTCTTGTTGCGACAGCAGCGCGTTGCGCAGCTCCGGTTCCAGGCGCGCCAGCTCGGCGCGCGGCATCACAGGGTCCAACTCGGCATCGGCAAACACGGGGTTCTCCAGGCTGCGTTCAGGGTGTCGGCGTAGCATAGGCGATCGAGCAGACAAGAACGCAGTCCTTCTGCTCCGCCATCTGTTACGCTAATGAGTAGCATTCTCAAAAAATGACGAACCCGATCTGGAATCCGATCTCATGAATACGCGCCGCGAAAAAGATACGTTTGGTCCCATCGATGTCCCCAGCGATAACCTGTGGGGCGCTCAGACCCAGCGTTCCCTGCAATTCTTCGCTATCTCCAGCGAAAAAATGCCGCCGCAACTGATTGATGCATTGGTGCGCGTGAAGCGTGCTGCTGCCACGGTCAACGCCGAACTTGGCCTGCTCGACAAGGAACTGGCACGCGGCATTCGCGAAGCCGCTGATGAAGTGGTGGCCGGCAAGTGGCCCAATGAATTCCCGCTGAGCGTCTGGCAGACTGGCTCGGGCACCCAGACCAACATGAACGCCAACGAAGTGCTGGCCAACCGCGCTTCCGAGCTGCTGGGTGGCGAGCGCGGCGAGGGCCGCAAGGTTCACCCCAACGACCACGTGAATCGCGGCCAGTCGTCCAACGACGTGTTCCCGACTGCCATGCATGTCGCAGCCGCAGTGCAAGTCAACGCGCACCTGTTGCCGGCACTGGCCAAACTGCGCGCCACGCTGGCCGCCAAGGCTGCCGAGTACGCCGACATCGTGAAGATCGGCCGCACTCACCTGCAAGACGCCACGCCGCTGACGCTGGGCCAGGAAATCTCCGGCTACGAAGCACAACTGGCACTTGCCGAATCGCAGATCGTTGCATCGCTGACGGGCGTGTATCAACTTGCGCTGGGCGGCACCGCAGTTGGCACCGGCCTGAACACCCACCCGGAATTCGCCGTGCGCGTGGCCGACGAACTGGCCCGCGACACCGGCCTGCCCTTCGTCACTGCGCCGAACAAGTTCCAGGCACTGGCTGGCCACGAAGGCCTGCTGTTCGCCCACGGCGCGCTGAAGACACTGGCTGCCAGCCTGATCAAGATCGCCAACGACATCCGCTGGCTGTCGAGCGGTCCGCGTTCGGGCCTGGGCGAAATCAGCATCCCCGAAAACGAACCCGGCAGCTCGATCATGCCGGGCAAGGTCAACCCGACGCAATCTGAGGCCCTGACCATGTTGGGTGCTCAGGTCTTCGGCAACGATGTTGCCCTGAACTTCGGTGGCGCAAGCGGCAACTTCGAACTGAACGTGTTCAAGCCGCTGGTGATCCACAACTTCCTGCAATCCGTGCGCCTGCTGGCTGACGGCATCAACAGCTTCGACCAGCACTGCGTGGCCGGTCTGCAACCGAACCGCGAACGTATCGCCGACCTGGTGTCGCGCTCGCTGATGCTGGTGACGGCACTGAACCCGCACATCGGTTACGACAAGGCCGCACAGATCGCCAAGAAGGCCCACAAGGAAGGCCTGTCGCTGAAGGAGTCCGCGCTTGCGCTGGGCCACCTGACCAGCGAACAGTTCGATCAGTGGGTCGTGCCGGGCGACATGATCAGCCCCGACAAGGTCTGATCGGCGCAAGCTGAAGTGGCATGACAAAAACGGCACTCGAGGGTGCCGTTTTTGATTGTGGAGAAGCGGGATAAGTCACGCCTTGCCACCTGTGGAAAAGTCCTGATGGTTCAGGACTTTCCAAGAACAGATTTCTGACTCAGAAACCGATCAGGCACCTGCAGTGCCCATGCCATAACGCGCTTGCAGATACGAGAACAGCGCACGCAAGCCTTGCGCTTCGCCGCCGCGCGGACGACCCGGCCGCGCAGCATCGTTCCAGGCGAACACGTCGATGTGCACCCAGGCAGCACCCGCCGGCGCGAAGCGTTCCAGATACAAGGCCGCGGTGATCGCGCCTGCATGACCACCGGTTGCGGCGTTGGTCATATCGGCAAAACTGGAATCCAGCATGCGGCGATACGGACGCCACAACGGCATGCGCCACAGCGGGTCGGAGGTCTCGTCAGCATGCTGCAACAGACCGGCGGCCGTGGCGTCGTCGTTCGAGAACAGCGCGGGCAACTCCGGTCCCAACGCAATGCGCGCGGCACCGGTCAGGGTTGCCATATCGATCACCAGTTCAGGCTTGTCGGCAGCAGCGTGCGTCAAGGCATCACCCAGAATCAGGCGACCTTCCGCATCGGTGTTGTGAATTTCCACCGACAGTCCGGCAGAGGTGCGCACGATGTCGCCCGGACGCATGGCGTCGCCGGAAATCGCGTTTTCCACAGCGGGCACCAACAGGCACAGGCGAACAGGCAACTTGGCCTGCATGACCAGGCGGGCCAGCGCGAGGGCGTGTGCCGCGCCGCCCATGTCCTTCTTCATCCAGCGCATGCCCTCGGGGCCTTTGATGTCCACGCCGCCGTTGTCGAAGCACACGCCTTTGCCGATCAAGGTCAGGCGCGGGGCATTCACATCGCCCCAGCGCAATTCGATGAGGCGCGGTGCGCGCGATGCGGCGCGACCCACGGTATGGATCATGTTGAAGCCAGCCGCGAGCAGCTCTTCACCTACCCATTCACGCACCACCGCATCGTGCTGGCTGCCCAGTGCACGCACGGCATCGGCCAATTCAGCAGGACCCATCTCGTTGGGCGGCATGTTCACCAGATCACGCACCTGGGAAATGGCAGCGACCAGGGATTCGACCCCGGCCTGCACATCGGCGTCGACCAGCAATTGTGCAGTTGGGCGCGGCGCCGACTTGAAGCGGTCAAAACGATAATGCGCCAGCGCCCAACCCAATGCCGCACTGCGCACGTCGGCAATCTCGCCACCCGCAACCAGGCGGTACTGACCGGCTGGCAGGCTTTCCGCCAGTGCTGCCAAGGTCCATACCGGGTCTGTCGGGTCAACGATTGCCACCACTGCACCCAGGCCGCCATCTGCTGCCGGCAGCAGCATGTGTCCGCTGGGACGGGCCGCAAAACCGCTGCTCGACAACCATGCGGCCTGAACGGCGGGCAGCTGCGATTGCAGCGCCACCAGGCCCGCAGGCGTGGTCGTGTGGATATCGAGGGTAGTCGGCGTGGCGGCTGAGATGAAGGGACTGGCGGAAATCGGGCTGGTGGGGGACATGAGGGGGAGATCCGAAAGCGCGCCGGACCAAGCCGGCGCGAAAACTGGGACAACAAAATATGTTGAAGCCGCTAGTTTGTCAGAAGCGGCGGTGCCTTGCCCGACGCCACCTCGTGCAAGGACGAACGGCACCGCCCGCAAGCCTGCGCATCGTTCAGCGCTGATTCAGCTCCGCCCCAGCGTGGGCTGGCAACGTGCGGAAAGCCAGTGCAGACGACATGGTCAACACGGCGATCACCACGTAGCCCAATATCAGGTCATGACGCGAGAGCGTTTCTGCACCACGCCATGCCATGCTCAGATTGAGCGACAAGGCCGCAATTCCCACCCCCAGGCTGATCGCCAGTTGCTGGGCAACCGACGCCAAGCCCGATGCCTGGCTCATGCGCTCGGGGGTGACATCCGCATAGGTCAACGTGTTGACCCCGGTGAGTTGCAAGGACCGCAAAAAACCCGCGATCAACAGCACCACCATGATGATCCAGTGCGCGCTCGATGCGCCGAAGAAGGCAATGGCCAACACCCCCAGCCCGCTCAACACGGCGTTGACCATCAATGTTCGGCGAAAACCGAACAGGCGGATGATCGGTGCCGCCGTGAACTTCATCAACAGCGCACCTGCTGCCCCGGTGAAGCTCAGCAGACCTGCTTCGAGCGGCGTCATGCCGAACACCACTTGCAGCTGCATGGTCAGCAGGAAGGGCGTCGCCCCGATAGCCAGTCGCGACAGGTTTCCGCCCAGCGTCGATGCTGAAAACGTGTGGATGCGGAACAGGCTCAGATCAAGAATGGGGAAGGCGGTTCGTCGTGCATGCAGCAAGTACAGACCGCCCGACAACAGGCCCACGCCGATCAATGCCAACACGCCATACCAAGGCATCAGACCATGCCCGATGACGTCGAAACTCAAGACCAAGGTAGCAAGGCTCACCCCTGACAGCACCAGGCCCAGAACATCGAGCGGTCTTGGCTCGGGGCGTGACACTTCCGGCAGGTAACGCAACACCAGCACGATGCCGGCAATGCCAATCGGCAAGTTGATCAGAAACACCCAATGCCACGAGGCATAGGTAACCAGGAACCCACCAAAGGGCGGACCAAGCACAGGGCCGACCAGCGCAGGCACCGTCAGGAAAGACATGGCGCTCATCAACTGCGCCTTGGGCACGGAACGCAGCAACACGATGCGGCCCACCGGGACCATCAATGCGCCCGCAAACCCTTGCAGCACCCGGGCGGCAACCAGTTGCCAGAGTTCTTGCGAGATCCCGCATAACAAGGAGCTGAACGAGAACAGGCCAATGGCCCATACGAAGACTCGGCGCGCACCCACGCGATCCGCTACCCAACCACTGAGCGGCACGAACACCGCCACCGCAAGCAGATAGGCTGTGATGGCAACGTTAAGTCGTACCGGCGCGACACCTAGGCTTGCCGCCATGGCAGGCAATGCGGTTGCGATAATGGTCGCATCCAGCATCTGCATGAACAGCGCACAGCCGATAATGAAGGGGATCAGACGTGGCCCGCGGCCAGAAGACGGGGCACTCACAGAAAAGTCCTTGTTGGAAATATCGCCGAGGGCATATGGCACCAGTGGCATTAATGCTGCTTTAGTCTTACGCTAGTTGCCACGCAAGAAACCGCTGACCACAGGTCGCTGTAGATTCTGCCCATCATATCGAGGTTAATGTGAAAAAAATGCTGCCGGCAGTCATGCTTGCCATCATGTCCGCTGTTGCTATTCCTGCCCTCGCACAAACCGCGCCTGCGTCCGCCATCGACAACAGCGCCTGGAGCCTGCAACTCGGTCACTATGACGACATCAGCCGCTTCACCTTGAACTACGAAACCGCCCCCGTCTGGCAGACCCGTTTTTCCAACGGTACCCGCATCACCTTGTCGGGTGAATTCGGTGGTTCCTACTGGCACACTTCGCGTGCCGGCCGCAGCTCACTGTTCCAACTGAGCGCCATCCCGCTGTTCCGCTACTGGGCGACCGACCGCTTCTATATTGAAGCGGGTATCGGTGCCACGGTGTTCGACAAACACGACATCGGTGGCAAGGAAATCTCGACCAACTTCCACTTTGGCGATCACCTTGGCGCGGGTTACCGCATTACCAACGACATCATGATCGGCTACCGTTATTCGCACTTCTCGAATGCCGGCATCAAGCGTCCGAATCCGGGCCTCGATATGCATCAAATTGTGTTGAACAAGCGTTTCTGAATAAGGTCTGAAAATATTCAGAATCAGCACGCGATTTGCTGAATATTTTCTGAATATCATTCGTCGGTATCTCGACTGACCCATACGGTCAGCACCGGGATACCGATGATTGCCATCGTCGCCGGTTTTGCAGGCGAGTTCCGAATGGCGTCTCAGCGATTTCCCGGACTGCCGCCCAGGCAAGTCGCCGGGTACAGTGTTCCCCCACATGCAGGCCCGCCACCCTTTGCGCCGGGCCGCGCCAAAGGGACGCCCAATGAGTACATTAGAATTCCGCACCGTACCCTCGGTACTGGTCGAAGCGGGTGTTACCGCACGTCTGGGGCAAGTGCTGCGCGAACGTTTTCCGCTGCAACGCCTGTGTCTGGTCACCGACCGCTTTCTGCATCGCAGCGGCCTGCTGGATGCAGCCCTGGTCAGCCTGCGCGCCAACGGCTGGACCGTACAGGTCATCGACGATGTGGTCGCCGATCCGCCGGATCACGTGGTGCTGGCTGCCGTCGAACAGGCACGCACGGCCGACACCGAAATCGTGGTCGGTCTGGGTGGTGGTTCTTCGATGGACGTCGCCAAACTGCTGGCCGTGTTGATCGGGTCCGATCAACCTTTGTCCGAGATGTACGGCATTGGCAATGTGCGCGGTACCCGCCTGCCGCTGGTGCAGATTCCCACAACGGCGGGTACAGGGTCGGAAGTCACGCCGATTTCCATCGTGACCACGGGCGAGACCACCAAGGCCGGTGTGGTTGCCCCGCAGTTGTACGCCGACCTGGCCATTCTCGATGCAGACCTGACCGTCGGCCTGCCGCCGAAGATCACGGCCGCCACCGGCATCGACGCCATGGTGCACGCAATCGAGGCCTACACCAGCAAACACAAGAAAAACCCCTTGTCCGACATGCTGGCCCTGAAGGCCTTGTCACTGCTGTCGAACAACATCCTGACAGCCTGCCGCGACGGCGACAACCGCCCCGCGCGCGAGGCCATGTTGCTGGGTGCCATGCTTGCGGGCCAAGCGTTTGCCAACGCGCCCGTGGCAGCGGTGCACGCGCTGGCCTACCCGATTGGCGGCATCTTCCATGTGCCCCACGGCTTGTCGAACTCGCTGGTGTTGTCACACGTGCTGCGCTTCAACGCGCCTGCTGCGGCAGGACTGTATGGCGAACTTGCCCAGATTCTTGTCCCGGGTGCGTCCGGCAGCGATGAAGCGCGTACCCAGGCCTTGATCGGCTATGTCGAACAGTTGGCGGTAGACACAGGCATCGAGCGCACCTTGCGTGAGGTCGGCGTGGCGCAGACGGATCTGCCCCGTCTGGCGCAAGACGCCATGAAACAAACCCGTCTGCTTGGCAACAACCCGCGCGAGGTCACTGAAGCGGATGCATTGAGCATCTACCAGGCAGCGTGGTGATAAAACTGAATTTAAGTTGAATATCCAGTTGAATGGAAGATTTGGTGGCACGCACATCAAGTATCGCTCCAGCGCCACAGCCGTCAGCGTTGATCACTGGTGGCAGCGCGACCTGCTTCGACCAACGCGTCGAGGACGACGCCAAGATGTTGAGCATGCCCTCGTCGTGGCGCTACGATGCCATGACACGCTACGATGTGACTCGTAATCTCAGCGTGTCCGGCGACACCCGGCAGTAAAGAAGCCCTTTGCGGCTTCTGCGCGGGCGCCCCTTCGGGGGCGTTTTCATTTGCCGTGGCATCTTAGCTTCGACCGGCTGCGTCCTCGCCGCGCAGGCCGTCAACCTATCAAAGGCCAACACCGTGCTGCTGAAAATTCCGGGTCTGCTTACCAACGAACAGGTACATCGTTGCCGAGAAGCCCTGGCACGCGCCAGCTGGGTCGATGGGCGCACCACCGCGGGGCATGGCGCGGCCAGCGTCAAACAGAATCTGCAATTGGCGCTCAGCGACCCGATCGGCATCGAGGTCGGCAACCTGATCCTCGACGTGCTTGGCCGCTCACCGCTGTTCATGTCGGCGGCGCTGCCCTTGAAGGTCATGCCGCCGATGTTCAACCGCTATGAAGGTGGTGGCACCTACGGCAACCACGTCGACAACGCGATCCGTATGCTGCGCGGCACCGACCACCGGGTGCGCACCGACATTTCCACCACGGTCTTCCTGACCGACCCGGCCGACTACGACGGCGGTGAACTGGTCATCGAAGACACCTATGGTTCCCAGACCATCAAGCTGGCCGCAGGCGACATGGTGATGTATCCCGGCACCAGTGTGCACCGCGTCACGCCCGTGACACGCGGCTCGCGGATCTCGGCATTTTTCTGGACACAAAGCCTGATACGCGAAGACGCGCAACGGGCGCTGCTGTACGAACTGGACAACTCCATTCAGCAACTGGCTGTCGATGTCCCGGGGCACCTTGAGATCACCCGCCTGACGGGCGTGTATCACAACCTGGTTCGTCGCTGGTCGATCACGTGAACACTGCACCGCTTGCCCCGCTGACCCAGATTCCACCGCAAATCGCTGCGATTGCCGACTACGAAAGCTACGCCCGCGAGCGCATGACCGACAGCGCCTGGGCCTACCTGAGCGGTGGTGCCGCCGATGAACTCACGCTGCGTGAAAACCGCGATGCGTTCGATCGTCTGCGTCTGCAGAACCGGGTGTTGGCTGACCTGAAAGGCGGCGGCACCAAGCTGAACCTGTTCGGCTTGCAGCTGGATTACCCAATCGTGCTGGCCCCCGTTGCCTATCACCGGCTTGCCCACCCGCAGGGCGAACTGGCCAGCGTGCTGGGCGCATCGGCAATCAAGGTGCCTATGGTGGTCAGCACCCAGGCCAGCATCGGGTTGGAGGACATCGCCCAGGCTGCGCAGACACCGCTGTGGTTCCAGCTGTATCTGCAGGCCGAGCGCAGCCATACCCTGAGCCTGGTGCGCCGTGCCGAAGCTGCGGGATATCGGGCGATTGTGCTGACGTTGGACGCGCCAGTGAACGGTGTGCGCAACCGGGAACAGCGTGCATCCTTCCAATTGCCGCCGGGCATCGACGCCCCCAACCTGCGCGATATTCCGTCGCCATCCTTGCCGCCAGCACGCGCAGGTGAAAGCGCCTTGTTCGGCAAAGGTGTGCTGGACACAGCCCCCACCTGGGACGACCTGGCATGGCTGCGCGCATCTACACGACTGCCCTTGATCGTCAAAGGCATCACCTCACCGCTCGATGCACTGCAAGCCATCGAGCATGGTGCAGATGGCATCGTGGTGTCCAACCATGGCGGTCGTGTGCTGGATGGGCAACCCGCGACCATCGATGCATTGCCAGCCGTCACGGCAGCGGTGGCAGGACGGGTGCCTTTGCTGCTGGATGGCGGCATTCGGCGCGGCACCGACATTCTGAAGGCGCTGGCGTTGGGTGCCACCGCCGTACTGATCGGACGGCCCTATGTCTACGGATTGGCTGCGGCAGGTCCGGTGGGTGTGGTGCATGTAGTGCACATGCTGCGTACTGAACTGGAAATCGCGATGGCGCTGACCGGATGCAAGACGCTGGCGGACATTACGCCGTCGGTGTTGTGGCAACGCGGCTAAATCAACACCCCATCAGCAGAAATCGATCAGCAGCACAGGCAGCGCAGACGAAGCCTGCCGCCACCACCGCCCAGGAAACCGCCACCGGGGTAGTCTTCATCGGATACGGGGGCAGACGAAAACAGCCCGATGCGATTGCCCTCGCAATCCTCGATTTCCGCCACGCAGCCGTACTCGCCCACGGCGGTTTCCTCGCGCCGCACCGCCCCGCCCTGCTGCGCCGCCCGAAACAATGTCAGCGGAATATCCGCGACATTCATGTAGATCCGCGCACCTGCCTGCCCCGGCACATAACGATCCCCCTGCACCAAAGCACCGCTGATCCCAGGTGACCCGTCAGCGTGCGGCAGCAATGCCATGTCCTTGCCCGGAATGCGCACGCGCTCGCACGTCTGCCCGAAAACCGTCGCGTAAAAATCCATGGCGCGCGCCATGTCCAAGACGGGGATTTCAAAGTAGGAAACGGGGTTCATTGCTTGGTGCATCGGGTAAACAAGTCATACCTTAGCTGGAATGACGATGGTCGGAATAAGGATATGCGTTAGAAGTTAAGGCAAATATTGTCTTTCCCCAGCACCTTTCCTGCCACGTAGATTCTGCCCTTTTGCGCCGACCATGACTCATGAGCACCCGACGCGAGCTGCGGCTCAATACCTTCCAGATGAGCACGCCCACCCATAACTGGGCAGGCATGTGGCGACATCCCGACGACCGGGGCACCGAGTACAACCAGCTTGATTACTGGACATCGATGGCGCAGCTGGCCGAACGTGGCCTGCTCGATGCGATCTTCATCGCCGACGTTTTTGGCGTCTACGACGTGTATGGCGGCTCGGCCGATGCGGCACTGCGCAGCGGTGCCCAAGCCCCCTGCCTGGACCCAAGCATTGCTATTTCAGCCATGGCACACGCCACCCGGCATGTCGGCTTTGGCGTGACCGCCAACCTGACCTACGAACACCCGTTCCAGTTCGCCCGACGCTATTCCACCCTGGACCACTTCACGCGCGGCCGCGTTGGCTGGAACATCGTCACGGGGTACCTGAAAAGCGGCGCGAGCGGCATGGGACTGAACGACATCCGCAGCCACGACATTCGCTACGATGCCGCCGACGATTTCATGCAAGCCGTCTACAAGTTATGGGAAGCCAGCTGGGAAGACGGTGCGGTCGTGCGCGATCGCGCCAGCGGCATTTTCACGCATCCCGACAAAGTGCATGTGATCAAACACGACGGCCCGTACTACCAGGTCAATGCACGCCATCTTTCCGAACCATCGCCCCAGCGCACGCCCGTGCTGTATCAGGCCGGCACCTCGCAACGCGGCATTGCGTTCGCGGCACAACATGCAGAATGCGTGTTCATCAACGGCACCAGCAAAGGCTCGGTGGCACGCTCGGTAAAGACGCTGCGCGAACAAGCGGTCCGATACGGACGCAAGCCAGACGACATTGCCGCATTCCTGGGCTGCAACGTGGTGGTGGCCGCGTCACGCGGCGAGGCTCAAGACCTGCTGGAAGATTACCGCCGCTACCTTGACGTACAAGGACAGCTGTCGCTGGTCGCGGGGTGGACGGGCATCGACTTTGCCGACATTGCCTTGGACGACGCGGTGCAATTCGTCAAAAGCAATGCTGTGCAATCGACTGTCGAACACCTGACGATCAATGCGCCTCGCCCGTTCACCGTGCGCGAAGTTGCCGACTTCGGGGTGCCTGGCGCACGTGCGCCATTCATTCTCGGCACGCCTTCGGAAGTCGCTGACGAACTGATCTCGTGGGTGGATGAAACCGGCATCGACGGTTTCAATCTGGTGCGCATCGTGTCACCGGGTTCACTGCAGCGCTTTGTCGACATGGTGGTGCCCGAACTGCAATCGCGCGGAGCCTTCAAGACGCAATATCGGGAAGGCACGCTGCGCGAAAAGCTGTTCGGAGACGGCCCCTTGCTGAACGCTCGGCATCCGGGTGGGGCACTGCGGGGGAGCTTGCGCGGCTGAGGCAACGCGCACGGACGCCTGTCACGCAGGCGTCCACAACCCCCGCTTGCGCAAGATGGCTCCCGCCCCCTCGGCAAACCAATACGCCTCTTCGATATGCGGTTGGCCCGACAAGATGAAGTGGGTCAAGCCCAGCGCGTGGTACTCGGCGATGCGCTCGGCAACCTGCGCATGGCTGCCGACCAGCGCAGTGCCTGCGCCCCCACGCACCAGTCCATAACCCGCCCACAGGTTCGGCGAGATTTCCAGGTTGCGCGCGCTGCGGCCAACGGCATCAGCGCCGAGCTTGCTGACCAAGGCGGTCATGCGCTGCTGGCCCACGGATTCGGTCCGCGAAAACAGCGCCAGCGCTTCGCGCACCCGCTCGGGTGACACCGCAGACTGCAAACGTTCCGCTTGTTCCCAGGCCTGCGCTTCCGTATCGCGGCTGATGACGTGCAGTCGAATGCCGTATTCCAGACTGCGACCATGCTGTCGCGCCAAGCCCTGCACACGCTCAAAACGTTCGCCAATCTGTCTCGGCGTCTCACCCCATGCCAGGTAGGTGTCGGCGTATTGCGCGGCCACTTGCTCGGCAGCCGGGCTTGCCCCACCGAAGAACACCGGCGGCGGTGCGTAGGGGGAAGCAAGCAGGTTTGCACCCTCGATTTGATAATGCTCACCTTGGAAGTCCACCGCCTTGCCTGACCCCGCACGCTCGCCCAATTGGCGGAACACCTGCAGAAATTCACCCGTGCGCGCGTATCGCTGCGCGTGGTCGGCATGGTCACCGAAGCGACGCTGCTCCACCGGATCGCCACCCGTCACGATGTTGATCAGCAGACGGCCTTCCGTCAGCCGCTGAAAGCTTGCGGCCTGATGAGCAGCCAGCGTTGGCGAAATGAAGCCAGGACGAAACGCCACCAGGAACTTCAGGCGGCGCGCGTGTTGCGACAACGCGGCCGTCGTGATCCATGCGTCTTCGCACCACGTGCCGGTGGGGGTCAGCGCAGCCTCGAACCCTAGCGTCTCTGCCGTGCCGGCTACCTGTTTCAGATAGTCCAACGTAGCTGGACGAAACGCCCCTGCCACGCCATCGATGCGATGCGAGTCATCACCGGAACCGACGATGTCGCGGCTGTCGCCATTGGTTGGCAGATACCAGTGCAGATGAATGCTCATGCCTGGACTCCCGCAACGCCGGGGGCGTGCTTGCTCGTGCTTGACTGATTTACACCGGGCTGATGTACACCGGACTGATTTACGCCGGGCTCATTCACCCCCTGCGTTTTCGCACCCACCGCCCAATAGAACGATGGCGCAGTGCCGTTGATTTCGTTGTCACCCACCAGTCTGGCTTTGTAGATGGTCGGGTTGTGCGACGTGAGCGTGCGTGCGTTGCGCCAGTGCCGGTCAAGCCGAATGTCTTCCAGCAGGGACGAGGCCCCACCCACATCGAAAAGCTTGCTTGCCGCGCCCACGACTACGTCGGCCAGCGCAATCTGCGCTTGTGCCGTTTCCAGTTCGACCCGCTGCAACAACGCGTCGTCGGCGCGACCATCACGTATGCGTGCGCGGTCAGCGTCACCCAGGCTGCGCGCCACTGCACGCACCAGCGCCGTTGCGGTGAACGAGGCCGACGACAACTGGCCGACCACCTGCTGCACCAGCGGATCGGTGGCAGCCGAGTCACCCGCGCCATGGCTGAAGGTTCGCTTGCGCGCCCGCACATAGGCGCTTGCATCACGCAAGATCGCGCGTGCAATGCCAGCCAGCGTGGCCAGATGCGTCAGCTGAAAAACTGCCGTCATCGGCGTGGCCGTATTGCGCGCGTAAGAGAACACTTGATCTGCCGGCACATGCACATCGGTGAAACGCGTCGTTCCCGATGCACTGGCCCGCTGCCCGAAACCGAACCAGTCATCCACCAGTTCCACGCCCGGCGCATTCGCCGCCACAATCGCAAAGCTCTGGTGATTCGGCGGCATCGGTTGGTCGCGCTTGGCGGCGACCTGAATCCAGTCTGCGTACAAGGAACCGGTGCTGTAGAACTTCTCACCGTTCAAGCGCCAGCCATCGTCGGTCTGGCTCAAGGTGGTTGACAGTTCACCCGGCGTGTTCTCGCCACGCTCTGTCGTGGCGTTGCCAAAGATGGCCCCCTCGGCAATCAGGCGAAGCCAGCGCGGGCGATGCTCGGCGGCGATTTCGACATTCAATCGTTCCACAAAACCGAAGTGTGAACGCAGAGCCTGGGGCAGATTGGAGTCAGCTTCACCAAGCTCGATGAACAGCTCGAACAAGTCTTCGATGGATGCACCAAAGCCGCCAAGTTCCACCGGTACACGCAACGCGCCGAAGCGGGCTTCGCGCAACCAGGCGATGGGTTCATACGCCAGCACACGCTCGTTGTCGCGTTGGGCTGCGCCCTGTGCAATGCGGTCGAAGACCGGTCGGAAACGCGCAGCCAGCGCGTGGTAATCGGTGGGGTCGATTGAATCAGCGTGTTCGGTTGACATGGGCCAGGTCAAATGTCGAACACGACATGGTAGAGAGCAGCCGGCCTCGGACCAACGATCATTTATGCATGACTAAATTCGGGCGCACGTGCAAAAGCATTCGTGGAATGCCGATGCAAAAAACCTGGCATTGCAATTCCAAGCCTTGCTTGAACAAGAAAAAATAGAGATCCAGCGGATCGAGCCGCCGACCTGATATCGCCTGCGTGCCATCGACATCGCTTGAGATGATCGGGCAGGATCAAACGGTACTGACCGACTATCTTGGATCAGCCTGGCTGGACATTCAAAGCATCCTGCTCCGCCCCGGATGTGCGGATGGTCTGCCGTATCTGCCGCGCATCGCGCGCAGGCCGTACGCCGAAATGTCGCAGATATTCGCGGCTGAAGATTGCCCCGGGCACCATTGCCACCGACGTTGGCGGCGGCGCAGTGCGCGACAACAACGACGTGAATGCGTATGTGGCACAAGACATTGCACTGGGACGCGTGGGCCAGCCAGACGACATCGGTGCTGCGGTCGCCGCGATTCTTTCCGATGACATGGCCTGGGCCAACGGCACGACCTTCGATATTTCCGGCGGACAGCTGCTGTAAGACGATCGAAAGGCAGCATCAGCGTGATGTTTTTCCTAACAACATTGTGCCGAGGTTCTAGGTATCGTTAGCCGGCACGGGGGTCATGCCGTCTTCGACATGGCACCCAGGATGCCCTTCCCTTCTGCCGCCCACGACATCTCGCCCATGCAACTTCGCCACACCCTTCCCGCGCTTTTGATCTCTCTTGCATGGGCTGCGTCGCCCACCGTGGCACAGGCTGCGGGCATGAACTGCGCACGTGCAGCAACCGCGACGGAAAAGGCAATCTGTGCCGATCCTGAACTGCTTGAACGTGACGCCCGTCTGGCCGATACGTATTCGCGCATGCTTGCCGCAGACGCGTCAAAATCTGCCGCGGTGCGCGATGCCCAACGCGCCTGGCTGCAGGTGCGCAATCGCTGCGGCGCGAACGCAAGCTGCCTGCGCAATGCCTACGACGAGCGCACGGCGACATTGATCGACCAGCATCGGCTTGCTGCGGCCTACCAGCCCGACGACACCGATCTTCAGGCTGCCGAGGAACTGAAGACCGCGATTGCCGAGCAGCTGAAAAAGAACCCGGAGTTTCCGCTGGAAAATGCCCTGAATGCGTTCCGCATTCCGGATGCCGACATGACGGCATTTGCCAACGAGCCCGTGCCGAACAGCGACGATCCGGCAGAATTTCCGCGCAAGCGACCCAAGGGCGTCAACGAAGATGAATGGCGTGCACTGAAGGCCACCGACCTGGTGAGCGAAAGTGAGAACGGCAGTTCGCGTTATGCACTGATCGACCTGGATGGCGATGGCAAACGCGACCTGATCATCGACGACTACATCGGCGGCACGGGGCTGTTCAACTACATCAGCACCCGTCGCAGAGACGGTGGCAAATTCGTTGACGGCACCTCGGTCTATTCATTGAACGGACGCGGTGCCAACCAGGACGGCACCTGGGTGCGACTGCAAGGACGCGTCTACGCAGCCTATCGCGTGGGCTACTACGGAGAAGACACGCTGTACCTGATGCGCGCATTGAAACCCGCAGGCAAGGTACCGGCCGTGACCGTGCACTACCGCTACAACCTGCAGGTTCCGAAGGTGCAGGTAAGCGATGACGGCAAGACACGCACGACGCTGGACGACAAGCTGCACAGCGCTTTGACGAAGGCCTTGCCCAAGGTCACGGTGGCCCAGGACCGTCAGCCGTCCATGCCAAAACGCGAGCCCATCTGCCCGATCCCGGCCAACACCAGCGAGGACGACCGCGACGCTTATTACGGGGCCGGCCCTGGGCACTACACCATCGAGATCGTCGCGGACTTCCCTGTGCAGAAAGATGGTGTCTGCCACATTGGTCGTCTGATCGATTGGTTCGGCGGCTACGACAACAAGGAAGGGCTGGCTGCGATGTATTCGGTCTCACGTCCAGGCGCGGCGGAAAACGATAGCAAGACCTACAACGTGACAGGAAAACGCACGGCCACCGATGTCTCCACGTCACTGAAAGCGGTAGAAGGCAACAACGGTATCTGAAGACCGTGCTGAAGCAGGGTCGGGTGTCCAAGGGGCTGGCGTCCAGGGGCAAGGCAGCATAAAGCGCAATGCAGTTGCCTTCGCTATCCTGGATTTCTGCAACGCAGGCGATGTTGCCCACTGCAGTTTCCGGGTACAGCACCGCGCCGCCAGCAGCAACGGCACGCGCGAGCACCGCCTGAATATCCGTCACTGTGAAGTACACCCGCGCGCCAGCAGTGCCAGGCATATAGCTGTCGCCTTTGGCGAGCGCGCCGCTGATTCCGCTTGCGCCTTCGGCATTCGGAAACAAGGCCATGTCGTTGCCATCGATGTTCATCCGTTCGAACGTATGACCAAACACGGCCGTGTAGAAATCAACGGCGCGATCCAGGTCAGACACGGGGATTTCAAAGTAGGAAACGGGATTCATCGAGACCATCGACAATGGAAGAAACGGGCTGGCAAGACACGCTGTATTTTGCCATTGCCCCGCACGGGCCAGCATTGCTTCCCAGCATCCTAAGGATAGTCAACCCAGGCAGCACCCGTCGCAGAATGCGACGGCCGAACGATCACGCCACGGGAATCGGATTCTCGACCAACATCTGGTTGAACTGATTCACCAGCGCATGTTCGTTTTCACCCGGATTGGCACGCATGGGCAACACCGCATCGACCACGACTTCGGTGGTGGCCGACACAAGCTTGTCCATGGTCTGAGCAATGAACTGGTCCAGCGGCATGGCACGCGAATCACCGCTCTTGTGCACCAAGTCGGTGTCTACCCAGGGCGGTGCAATTTCAAGCACCCGCACACTGGTGTCACGCAGCGCGAAGCGTTGCGACAAGGTGTACGAATGGATCGCGGCCTTGGTTGCCGAGTACAACGCGGTAGCAGCCAGCGGCACGAAGGCCAGCACCGAGCTGTTGTTGATGAGGGTGGCCTGCGGCTGACGCTTCAGGTGTTCGATGAACGCGGCACTGACGCGCACCGGTCCCAGCAGATTGGTATTGACCAGCTTGATCGCCTGCTTGTCGTCGAGCGCACCTGCGGCATCGTCGAAGGGCATGATGCCCGCGTTATTGATGACCACGTTCAGCCCTGGGTACTTGGCAATCAGCGCGTCGGCCGCACCACGGATGCTGGCAGCGTCGCTGATGTCCAGCACGATGCTGTCCATGCCGGGATTGGCACTTGCCACCTCGTCCAGCAAGGCCTTGCGGCGGCCCGCGATGATGACCTGGTTGCCCAGGCGATGAAAAGCTTCTGCCAGGCCGCGGCCGATGCCGGACGCGCCGCCGGTGATGAGAATCGTGTTGTTGGTGAGTTGCATGATGTGCGTCCTGAATGTGGATGAGCGGAAGGTCAGTGAGCGGAAGGTCAGACAGCGGCGCGGTAGCGCGGGGCCGGGACGTCGCGAGAAAGATTCGGAGCCATGGCCAGACGAGCGGCCTCGAAGGCATCCCACTGCTCGCCCTGGTGCAGCGACGGGATCGTCACGACCTCACCTTGGTCGAAGCCGGCCAGCGCCGCATCGACCAGGTCGGTGGCACGCATCACGATCTCGGTCGGCAGGTTTTCAACCGGCAGGCCGCCGGTGGCCCAGAAGTCGGTGGCGGTGGCACCGGGCAACACGGCTTGCACACGAACGCCCTTGCTGCCCAGTTCGTGATGCAGCGACTGGCTGAAGGCCAGCATGAAGGCCTTGCTGCCGCCATACACGCCGTTCAGCGTTTCCGGCGAGATGCTGACGATCGACGAGATGTTGATGATCGCGCCATGTCCACGTGCCACGAGGGCGGGTGCGGCGGCATACACCAGGCGCATTGGGGCCGTGACATTCAGGTCAACCATTCGGCCCATGGCAGCCACGTCGCTTTGCAGCAGCGGGGTGTGGATGCCCACGCCGGCGTTGTTCACCAACAAGGTGATGCTGGCGTCTTGCTGCAACTTCTGTTCGACCAGAGCCAGGCCATCGGCGGCCAGCAGGTCGGCAGCCAGCACCTCGACCGAGCGGCCGGTCCGGTTGCTGATATCGCGGGCCAGCGCGTTGAGTTTCTCGCGATCACGGGCCACCAGGATCAGGTCGTAGCCGCGAGCGGCCAGGCGGTCTGCATAAACGGCACCGATGCCCGACGATGCGCCAGTGATCAGTGCGGTACCCAAAGTGCTGTGTGTCATGTCTGCTGCTCCGTTGCGAATGTGTTTGTTGTGTTGTGCTGCGATGGAGTGAATCTTGAAGCAACGCGACAATGTCTCAAATGACGTTTATAGTCATGTTTTAAGACATACCCATACAAGGCCCGCTATGCACCGCATCGGCTACGTGCTCGCAGATGGTTTTCAAGTCATGGCGCTGGGCTCACAAGCCGTTTTCGAGTTCGCCAACCTGGTGGTGGGCGAGCCCTGGTACGGCGTGCAGAACTACTCGGCAAACGGTGGCGAGGTTCGCTCCTCGTTGGGCCTGACAGTTGGCACACGGCAGCTCACGTCGCGCAGCAGCGCCGACACCTGGTTGGTAGGCGGAGTGCTGGACCCCGTCAACGTGCTGCCCAGCAAAGCAGTGGTGGACTTTGTGCGACGTGTGGCATCCAAGGCTCGCCGCGTGGGCGGGCTGTGCACAGGCGGCTTCGTACTGGCGGCGGCCGGCCTGCTCGACGGCCGTCGTGCCACCACCCACTGGTCCTACGCCGACGCCATGCAGCGACGCCATCCGGACATCCAGGTGGAGTCCGATCGCATCTTCATCACCGACGGCGCGGTATGGACCTCGGCGGGCATGACGGCAGGGCTGGACCTGGCACTGGGCATGGTCGAGAAAGATCTGGGGGCAGAGGTTGCCCGCTCGGTGGCACACCGACTGGTGATGAATCAACGTCGGGCAGGCGGCCAGTCTCAACACTCGGAAATGCTCAAGCTCGCGCCCAAGTCGGACCGCATCCAGCAGGCGCTGGACTACGCCCGACAACATCTGGCCGAGGATCTGAGCGTCGAACAACTGGCCGAACGGGTGCACCTGAGCCCGCGCCAGTTCAGCCGTGTGTTCACGGCTGAAACCGGTCAATCGCCGGCGAAGGCGATCGAGGCGCTACGCCTGGAAGCCGCGCGCAACATGATCGAACAAAGCCGGCATTCGCTTGAAACGATCGCCCAGGAAACCGGTTTTCGTGACCGCCGTCATCTGCGCGAGGCTTTCATTCGTGGTTTTGGCCGCGCGCCACAACTGATGCGTCGTGACGCGCGGCCAAGTGCCTGATGTCGTCACCGACATAGTTAGCCTGAACGTGATCACGCTGCGGAGGTGGCCGAGCCCGATCTTTGCCTGAAGCGGGTGTATGCGTGATTCTGTTCGCCCACACACCCGCTCAGACAACACCCGCTTTTATTGGCTTGGCCCTGTCATGGACCGAAGCGTCGCATTGCCGCCCACGGCACCCGGCACTGGTCTGCGAGGGCCGTAACTGCGCACTTGTGCACCCAGTTCGAACGCTCCGATGTCGGGAGCCTTGCCGACAAAACCGTCGTTGATGGTCGGCAACACCACGCCCGCATCCACCAGGCTGGAATTCGCCGCCGGCCGGAAGTCGTAATCTTCCGGCAGATACAGATGCTGGATGTCGGCACCAACCGGGGCCGACACATGCACCAGATCGGCATAGCTAGCGGCAACGCTGTGCCGCTCCTGGCCAGTGGCAGCACGCAATGCGTCCAGCGTCTTGAAGCGTCGTGCGGTCAGCGGGGTGACCCAGTCCATGCCGATCTCGAAGGGCGGCGTGTTCCACTCGAAGGCGTGCGGTGCCGAGGCATTCACGCCAAAGGCGTTGTGGTCGGAATTGGAGTAGTTGGTATAGCTGCTGACACGCATCAGCGGCGTAGTGGCACTGGCACCCAAGATCAGGTTGTTGGCGATGAACTGGTTCGGCGCATTCATTTCCACTTCGCCGACGAAGGTGTTCTGGTAGAGCAGCACGTTGGCGGCGGTCCTTACTTTCATCACGCCTTCGCTGGTGGTGTTGTAGACCAGGTTGCGGAAGAAATACACCGGGCCGCCAATCAGTGGCGTGGCGCTCAGTGCGCCGCTGATGCTGTTGAAGCAGCGGTTGTCGAACACCCGGATATTGTGCGCGCCACCATCGGCCTCGATGCAGTTGTCACCCATGTTGAAGATGTCGTTGCCGTAGAAATCGATCGACACCGGCACGCGGTCGCGCTTCTCCAGACCCTTGTCATCGACGTCGGGATCGCCGTAGGTTGCCACGTCGATGGCGTCATGCCAGTTGGCCACATAGTTGTGCGCCACCACGTGCCCTTGGCCATACAGTTTCACGCCGTATTCCGAGCCCTCGGGGCCACCTAGCTTTTCTGGGAAGCCAGGCAGATTCGACCAGTCTTTGCCACGCCAGCCCATCATCTTTGCCGGGTCATGACGCCCGACGATGCTGTTGTCGGCGATGTAGAAATCCTTGGACCCCGACCATTCGGCCTGCACACCGCGCCCGATGTCGTACAGGCGTGAGTGCTTCAAGGTGAAGCCGCTGGCCCCGGCAATGTTCTTGTAGCCCAGCAGGAACACCAGGTTGGCATTGCGGAAAGTGATGCCCTCGAAGTAGTTGTAGTTCGCGGCCATCAGGTTGAAGAAGGTCTGCGCGCCGTTGCCGTCGAAGATCACCTCGCCATCGCCTGCCCCCTTGATGACGATGGGCTTTTCCGCTGTGCCACTGGCGGTCAGGTAATAGGTGCCGTCGAACAGCGTGCTCAGCGCGTTGTAGCCGGGGTGCGGCAAGCCGTTCAGGTAACGCACGCGGTCGGACTGGTAGACACCGGCATGGACCAGGATGGTGTCGCCCGGCTGCACGCGAGCCGGGTAGGTGCCCTGGAAGTCCGAGCTGGCGGCCCCGTGGTAATAGGCCTCCATCAGTCCCGTGAAGGCAGGTTCCTGCTTCTCACCGGTCCAGCCGATGGGATACACGTGATAGACCTTGCCACCAGCCGCAGGCATAGGCTCGGGCCGTGTACGCACGTTCACTGTCTGTATGCGCGCGCCATCTACCCCTTCGGGGTCCGACAGGGTCAGGCGCACTTGGTAGGCCGTATCAGGTTCAAGATCAAGCACGCTGCCGGCGAACATGTTCGGGCTGGTGTAGTTGTTCGGATCGGGATGGAAATCGGCCTTGGGCGGAATCAGGTTGCCGATCTTCTCGCCTTGCAGGCGGACCAGGGGCAGCGCTTTGCGCCAAGCATCGCTGCCGGCCTTGCGATAGTCCACCGCCACCGAGGCATTGCGATTGGCGTCGCCCTTGATGCGCCACTCCAAGCCGATCGACTTCAGTGTGGGCGGTTCAACCCACAGGTCCTGACCCGACACGCGATCGACAGCAGCGCCGCCCGATGCCTTCACGGGCTTGGCAATCGCCCCGTGACTGATTGCCAGCGTGCCCAAGACCCCCGCCATGCAAGCCAGTTTCCATCCGCTCGTTTTCATATTTATCCGTAGATTCCAATAATGAGGCTAACGCTTGCATCGATAAGACGCTGATTTCAGGCAGTTATCACCTTCCATACAAACAGCTGAACAATATCGAAGCGCACAGTGCTTTATTCAAACCCTGCTGGATAAACAGCACAAGCCTCGATCGGCGATCTATCTCTTTTGGGCGGGTATCTGCCTACTTGATTATTGGAAAATTCAGGAAGCAGTCAACTGAGCCATATATAGTTTTCCCTAACACGTATATCTCGCGCAAAAACTGAGCAGGATCAAATCGTTCGCATTAAAAATGCAGCGATATTTTCCTCGCCCTTTATCGCCTGCGCTTTGCTCCGCTGAGGATCGGCCTGTCTTGCCGACGGATGCGATCAGTTGTCATTCCCTTCTGCATTTGATCCCCAGCGCCGCGCACCATTTCCACCCATTTACTGGTTGCCTGTCCATGTGGAAGTCCAAACGGAAGATTCTCGAATATTCCTGTCTGTTGTTTGCGGTATTGCTAAGCCCGTTGGCCAATGCGGCATCGCCAGCACAACCGTCACCCGACGACCAGCAGCGGATATTGAGCGGAAAGTACATTTCCACCGCTGCGGACTGCGTGGCCTGTCATACCGCCAAGGGTGGTGCACCCTACGCCGGGGGATATCCGATTGAATCCCCGATGGGCGTGATCTGGTCGACCAACATTACCCCGTCGAAGCAATACGGTATTGGCAGCTATACCAAAGAAGAGTTTGCGCGCGCTGTACGGGAAGGCGTGGCCAAGGACGGCCACCATCTGTATCCGGCCATGCCATATACCTCTTATGGCCAGATGACCGATCAGGACATCAGCGCGTTATACGACTATTTCATGACGCAGGTAAAACCTGTGGATGTCGCACCGACCCAGCAGACGAAACTGCCGTTCCCGTTCAGCGTTCGCACGTCGATGGCCGGTTGGAATGCCATTTACAGCAATGCCAAACCGTTTGTGTCCAATCCACAGGATTCGGAACTGATCAATCGCGGTAATTATCTGGTGAATGCATTGGCCCACTGCGCCGAATGCCATACACCACGTACCTTATTGATGGGTGAAGACAAGTCGAATCCGTTTGCAGGTGCGGCACTCGGTGCCTGGTTCGCGCCAAACATCAGTTCGCACAAGGCTGCCGGTATCGGCGGCTGGGCCGACGCAGAGCTGTACGCCTATTTGCGCACCGGCCACGTGGCCGGCAAGGCGCAGGCCGCCGGCCCAATGGCCGAAGCGGTGGAACACAGCCTGCAATACCTGACCGACGGCGACTTGAACGCCATCGTGGCCTACCTGAAGCAGACCAAACCGCTGGCGGTTGGCGACCAGCAGGCGCGCTACACCTTTGGCCAGGCGGCGTCTACCGAGACTGCCATGCGCGGTAATGCGGTGCTCAACGTCGATCCGGGCTGGAAGGTGTATTCGGCCACCTGCGCGGCTTGCCATGGCACCAAGGGCGAGGGCACGAAGTCCTACCCGTCCCTGTTCAACAACACCACCACGGGTGCGTTCACGCCCGACAACCTGATCGCCACCATTCTGTATGGCGTGCATCGCAAGATCGACGGCAAGGACGACATCGAGATGCCCGGCTTTGGCCCGCAGGCGTCCTACACCGAACGCCTGAGCGATCAGCAGATCGCCGACGTGAGCAACTATGTATTGACCAGCTTCGGTAACCCGCAGCAGAAGGTCACGCCCAAACAGATTGAAGTGGCCCGCCAAGGCGGCCCGGAATCGCCTCTGGTGGCTGCAGCCCGGATCGGTGTACCCGCAGCAGTGATCGTCCTGGTGCTGATCGTGCTCGCTATCTTGGTGTCCCGTCGCCGACGCTCGAACAACAAGGCAATGTGATGAATCATCTTGAACAAGACATGCCGGTCGACCCGGTGCAAGACCCGCAGCGTCGCCTGCTGGTCAAAGGCAGCATCACCTGGGGCGTCGTGGCTGCATTTGCGCCGATGCCCGTCATGCAGGCCATCGCAGCCGCGCCGGCAACTTCCGCCGATGTACCCGCAGCAGTAGCGGCGTTCCAGAAGGCATCGAGCTTCCTGACGTCGAAGTCAGTGAACGCCACGATGGCAACACGGGCCTACGAAGCGTTGAAAAAGCGCATGCCCGATATCGACAAGACGGTCGCGTCGATCAACACCCTGGTGGCAGACAAGCAACTTGCCCACATGGACGCCTACCTGGGTTTGCAAGACGTGGACAAAGGCCTGGACAAGCAGGCCAAAGACATCGTCCGTGCGATGTACCTGGGTGTGGTGGGTGACGACGAAAAAGCCGAGCTGTTCGCCTACGAAGAGGCGTTCATGTACGACCCCACGCGTGACGTGCTGGTGGTGCCGACCTACGGACGTGGCCCGGACAGCTGGGGTCCCAAGCCGGTTGAGTCAATTGTGATGGTTGAAAAGTAATGGCATACGACACAGACGTACTGGTAATTGGTTCCGGCGTGATGGGTGCGCTGATTGCAGCGCGCATGGCCAAGGCGGGCAAGTCCGTCACGATTCTTGAAGCCGGCCCGCGTGTGACCCGCGCCGAGATCGTCGAGGTCTTCCGCAACGCCCCGGTCAAGCTGTCGCTGACCAACATCAAGCTGCAAGGCGCGGGCTCGCCCTTCCCCAACCCGCCGCACATTCCGTCGACCTACGGCGACTATCTGCAGCAGACCGGCCCCGTGTCCTACCCCACCAAATACCTGCGGGTAGTTGGCGGTACCACCTGGCACTTCGGCTCGGCCCTGTGGCGCATGATCCCGAACGACTTCAAGATCGCCACCTTGTACGGTCACGGCCGCGACTGGCCCATGACTTATGAGGAACTGGAACCCTACTACTGCGAAGCCGAAGAAGAACTGGGCGTATCCGGCATGGACGGCCAGGACGAAAGCGGTCATGGTGGCGAGGCATCGCCGCCGCGCTCCAAGCCCTTCCCCATGAAAGGCTTGCCGATCCCTTACTTCCAGCAGCGCTTGGCCGAACAGTTGCTGGTCGGTGGCTACAACCCGATCTACGAACCCAACGGTCGTGCGACTGCGGCGTACAAGGATCGCCCGCTGTGCTCGGGCAACAACAACTGCAACCCGGTCTGTCCCAGCGGTGCCAAGTACGACGGCACCCGCCACGTGGATGAAGCAGAACGTCATGGCGCACGCGTGTTCGACAACGCCGTGGTCTACAAGATCGAGGCCGACGACCAGGGCAAGATCACCGCCGTGCGCTACAAGTCGCCGGACGGCACCGACCACCGCATGACCGCCCGCTATTTCGTGCTGGCGGCCTACGGCATCGAAAGCCCGAAACTGCTGTTGATGTCGACCTCGGAGAAGTATCCGAACGGCATCGCCAACTCGTCGGACCAGGTCGGCCGCAACCTGATGGGCCACACCGGCATCGCCATGAATGTGATGGCATCCGAGAACCTGTGGCCCGGCCAGGGACCGACCGAACTGCTGGTCTACATGAACTACCGCGACGGCGAGTTCCGCAAGGACATCCCCAGCTACAAGACCAAGCTGCGCAACACCGTGGCCAGCTCGGGCATCGCTGCCGGTCTGATGGACAAGGGCATCTACGGCTCGAAGCTCGATGCGGAAATTCGTCGGCAGGCCGCACGTTCACTGAATTTCGCGGTGGACTTCGAGACCGATCCGCTGCCGCAGAATCGCGTCACGCCCAGCAAGACCAAGAAAGATGCGCTGGGCATTCCGTTGCCGGAAATCTACTACAGCGTGAACGACTACTGGAAGGCCGGCCGTGACTTTGCGGTCAAGGACCTGACCAAGATGGCGAGCCTGATCAACGGTCAGATCCAGAAGATGGACACCAACCCGCAGGATCGCCAGCACATCATGGGCACGACCATCATGGGTGCCGATCCGAAGACCTCGGTGGTGGACAAGGACGGCCGTGCGCACGACCATCCGAACCTGTTCATGGTGGGCACCAACATCATGCCGGCCATGGGCTGTGTGAACCCGACGCTGACGGGCGCTGCGGTCACCTTGCGTACCGCAGCGGTGATGCTCAAGGAAGTCTGAGCGTCACCAGATGTTGAGAGAACGCCCCCGGTTCGGAAGATTCCGCACCGGGGGCGTTTTTCATCTGACGCCGCAGTTCAGCGAGACTGCACTCGCAGACGCGCACCCGGGCGAAGCTGGAACGCCGGGACCGTGCGCCCGGTAAGCCGTACACCATTCGTATCCCAGATCATCATCTGCACCGGGAAGGATTCGTTGCGGGTCATGTTGTCGATGACCGCGACCAGCTGGGTGGCGGCACCATCGATGTACGGATTCCACGCATAGACCCCGTACTGCCCGTACCAGACAACCGGCGCATCGGCAGTGAGCTGCGGAGACTGGCACAGCACGATGCCACGCTGCGCCAGCACACGCAGCGCACCCACGGGAACGCCACGCAGCATCGGCATGCTCACGTCCTTGCTGTAGTCGGGGCATACGCTGGCGCTATAGGCGTCGGCATTCTCACGTACTTCCAGATCGGATTGCGCCATCGCGGGCACAGCCGCGCCAAGCGCCATCACGCAGGCCGCAGTGCCCAGTAAAAAGCGGTGTTTCATCGTTCGTTCTCCTGTGCTTGGAATGCGTTCTGCATATCTGTCCTGCTCATCCGCGCTGCCCAGCCATTGCAGGGCGCGTCGTCATTGCTTGTCTGCCTTCTTGCGGCCTTCTGTACCTTCCTTGCCTTTCATTCCATCCGGCATCAACGCACGTCGAATTTCCGGCTCGGCAAACTCAGCGTAATCCACCGGCAATTTGCCTGCTTTGTCGCGAATGGTCCGGTCTGCCCCACGCGCCACCAGCAGGTCGACATCAGCCGGGAACACGGCCCGGTCTGCCGCCAGATGCAAGGGCGTGCGTCCCTGGTCATCCAGCACGTTGATGGGAATGCCCAAGCCCAGCAGTCGGTCCATGAAAGCCACTTCCTCGGGGAAGATGGTTCGGGGTGGCGACTGCGACATCCGGTGGTGCAGCAAGGTCATGCCACCCGGGGCTTTTTCCAGCGGGTCCAATCCTTTCGACATCATCAGATCGAACGGTTCTATACGGCTGCAGAAGAACAGCGAATTCAAGCCGTCGGCGCTGCGAATCAGCGGGTCGGCCCCGACTTCCAACAAGGCCAGTACCGTTTCCATCGAGGTGTAACCTGCCGTCAACAACGCCCCTTGCAGGGGGGTGTAACCGTACTCACCCGCTTCTCGGCCCCGCGATACCGCCAGCATATTCACGTCTGCGCCATGCGCTGCGAACAAACGGATCAACTCGGCAGAACGCGCATAGTGCAGCACCGTATAGCCGGCACTGTCCTGCGCATGGATGTCCGCCCCGTAGCGCAGCAGATACTCTGCGGCAACCATGTCGGCGCGCATCAGAATGGTCGTGCTGTTGTCCCAGCGCGCATCGGGCTCGGCACCTGCCTTCAACAAGGCGTCCAGCATGCCCTCGTAGGTGGCGGGGCTGGCGTAACGATCCGTCAGATGCTTGATTTCGGATGCGCGCATTTCTTCGCGCATCTGGATCATGTCCGCGCTGGAAAGCACTTTGGATTGAGAACGGGCATCTGATCTCTCCTGCTCGGCACGGATGCGCTGCTCAAGCTCGGCCTTGCTCGGGGCCACGCTGCGGTAACGCTGCTCGACCAACAAGTGCAGCGGCCAGTGTCGCTGCGCCTTCCAGCCGTTGACGCGCGAGCCTTTCTCGATCAGCCATCGCACGGTTTCCAAGGAGCCCAGCTGCACCGCATCGTCCATGGGCAGGCGACGGGTGTTGATGGTGGCACCCTTGTTCACCAGCAGCTGGATCATCGGCAGGTTGTCGTGCCGGACAGCGTAGTTCAGGGCGGTGCAGAATTCCTCATCCCAGGTCTGGTTCTCGAAGAACCAGTCGGTGTCGTTGACCACGTCCAGTCGTGGACCAGCAGCAATCGCACGTTCAACGCCAGGCAAGTCATCAGCACGTGCGGCGTGCAGCAAGTCGCGCTCGGCCTGCGTCTCAGCCACGATGCTGGGCGGTGGTTCATCGGGGCCCACGTCGGCCGGGTCTCTTTCCAGCCATGCCCGCCAACGTTTTCCGCCTTCGCTGTCTGCGCGCAGATAGTAGGTGTCGCCGTCCGCACGCCCGAACGGCATCCATGATGCCCACTCGGTGCCACCCATGCCCAGGCGCGACATCTCGGTCACGAAGGTGAACAGATCCGGGGCGATCTCCATGCCGTGCAGCATGTCCAGCTCGTGACTGAAATAACGAACCGGCTGCGGGCCGTCTTCCTTGGACACATCGATGGTGACCATGTCACCGTTGACCAGGCTGTAGAACGGAAACTGCTGATCCCACTTTGCCGGCCGCCCCGCAAGACTGGCGAGGTCTTCTCGCTGTAAGGAGCCCACCCATCCCCGGAAGCCCGGCACCGCCTGGCTGCGAATGTGGTCAATGTCCCAGACCGCGTTGTAGTTCGCGCTGCCGGTGGGCAACTCAAGTTGCTCCAACGGATGCTGCACCGACGGGATGCTCCAGCCAAAGGTCACGCAGGAAGACCGTTCCAGCAGTGCGCGCAACTGCGGTGGCAAAGGCTTGCCCATTGCCGCCTGCAAGCTCAGCAATTCGCCGCCCGATGCAGGCGGGGCAATGGAGAGCGGGGTCAGTCGCCAACCGCCTTTTTTGGCAATGCCTTCCATCCAGCGCAAGTTGGCTTTCAGTTCATCCCATTGGGCGTCGGTCATACGAGGTGTACTCCTTGAACATGCGGACAGGCCGCCGGTCAGCACCAAACCGGCAGCCAACTGAAGCAACACACGACGCTGACTGTTTGCAATGGTCATCAAGGTCATTTTGCGTGCCTCGCAGTTGCGCGAATCAGCTGCTTTCCAGTCCGCAATACACATTGGAAAAATCACCACGCGCCAAGTCGCTCTTGTGGATCACAAAGAAAATTTCACCGGCATCCCAGAAGCAAAAACCCGGCTTGCGATCGGACGACACGCGCAGCAACACCATGAAGTCCTCGGCCTTACCTTTCAACGCATTCGCAGCCTCGATCTGCGGCGTGTCGTGTTGCATGAACACATAGGAATTCACGCCATGCGTGGGCTCGACTGGTGATGCTTTTTCAAGGTTGTGGGTCAGGCCTTCGGTCAGTTCGTACTCTTCTTCCAGCGGGTCCAGCACGCCGCCTGCCAGTGCAAAAGACTCGGTTGAATAGAACGACGGAACACTCACCCAAGGGGCTGCCGCCACGCGGAAAGGTGGATAGATGCCGTCATCGGCATCGATGAAATCTTCGTCGATGGACAGCTCGCTTGCCGAACGCAAGGAGTTATCGCCATCGACGTGAATGACATGCGCCTGGATGCTTTCCTGCCCGGAAATGAAGAAGTACAAAGTGCCCGATCGGGGCAGGTATGCCTGGTGCGCAGCCAGGTCGGCGCAGTTCAACTGGGCGATGAACTGGAAGCCTTTGGTCTCGCCCTGGTAATTGGCGAAGGTTGGATAGTCGACGTTGGCAGGCAAGTCGGGCAAGCCACCGAAACGCGTGTTGCCGGTATCGCTGTAGTCGTCGGGTTCGGTGGTTTCCAGTGCGATGGTGCGCAGCGCCAGATCGCGGATCGCCTCGCGGTAAGGCTCCCAAGCCTCATCGGCCAGCACCGCATCAAGCTGCGCGAGCAAGGCCGGATCATGACGAGCCAGGAAGACATCGTTGTCGAACGGTATCGTCCCTTGGCCGTCTGCACCCGGGTAGCGGTAATCCAGCAGGGTCTGCTTCTTCTCCAGTTCCAGCGCCAGGTCTTCAATGTTTGCCAGACCCGCCGGCAGAGACACCAAAGGGTTGCGTTTGATGTTCAGGTATTTCAGCGCGGGCAGCTCCGCAAGTACCTCGGGCAGTGTGGCAAGCTGGTTGTCATCGACCGACAGGCTTCTCAGGCTTGGCGTGATGTGCGCCGGCAAATGCGCCAGGTGATTGTGCGACAGCACGCAGTATTCAAGCTCGGGCAAGGCCAGCACTGCTTCCGGGATCGACGTGATCTGACTCAATGTCAGATATAGCTTCTGCAACCCGCGCAGCTCAGCCAGCGCAGCAGGAATCTGCTTGACGCCGGTGATGCTGGTGAACGCCAAGTACTTCAGGTTCTGCAGGCGCGCAATGTCGTCAGGAATTTCCTGCAGGGCTTGGGGCGAGCCGACCTCGGCCTGGCAGGCAATGCTCAGGGATTCAAGCGCGGTGTACTGGAAAAGCGCCTGGGGCAATTCGGCCATGCCCAGCTTGGTCACTTGCAGATGCCGTGGCAAATCAACCGGCGCGCTGTACAGCTCGTCCAGCGTTCTGAAGCAGTATTGCGTCCAATCAAAGGTGTCCAGCGGCAGGCGTTTGGCAAACTGCACCACATGGCGCTCAGTCGGCTCGCTGCCCTGGAAGTAACCGGAAAATCCGACCCAGCCATCTTCCAGCACCAGTTCCCCATACAGGTTCAAGCTGTACTGAAAACCGCCCTTCCAGAGGTAGGCAAGATAGGTAGGATCGCGGTCGTTCTCAAAGGTGAATCGCCCTGTCGGTATCCCTGCGTGGTAAATCCCTTTGACCGAGAATCGCAGGTAGATCTGGCCGTCTTCGTAGTCGTTCAAAATCTGCGGGGCAGCATCGGGGGCGTCAATGCGCGCTTTCAGATCGATGGAAAGTTCGCTGCCGGTGTCAAAGCCAGCAGGGATGGTGTATTCGGTCTCGGGCAGATAGGTAAAAGCATGCCCGCCCACCACCAGGTATTCCTTGCCGTCCGCAGGTACGACGAATGGTGCTGCGGGGCTGGGTTCAGGTTCCGGTGCGGGCTTCTGCTTGCGCTGGCCCGACATGAGTGTCTTCAGCCCCTGCTGCTGCTCAGCCAAGGCAGCGGCCACATCGCCAAAACCCCGGAAACTGCGCAAGACCTGCTCGAACACCGGGAAATATTCATCTTCCTGGCCGACCAGACAATCACCGGTCAACTCATAGTGATAGCCCTCGTCGGCCTCGACCATCGCAAAGTAGAAGGCGTATCCGGTTTCTGCCTCGACGGTGACCACATGGGCAACACGATCGTCCACTGAAAAGCTATACGCTTCGGTCAGCTCAGACGGGCCGCGCCGGTCAAGACACCATGTGCGAAAACGCTCGCCCAGATCGGCACCGCGCTTTTTCTTCAACAGAGAATTGTTGGCAACACCGACGGTCAAGGTAACCATATCGTCGTTCAGCGCATGCTGGGCGCGCACCGACTGCAAAATGGGCCGCACGGACTCGAAGATGTCTGGAATGTCGATGGAGAACGTGTCGGTCTTGACCTTATTCATGGTGCGCTGCCCTCGCCGGAATTAGTACCCCGGCGATATCAACACATCCTTTGCGCGCATACCGTAACCATTGCTTGCGGCGGGCACGCAGCCCGCGCCTGCCGCCGCATCTCTCACGACCCAAGCTTGCTCCACCACGGCGAGAAGCTTTGTGTTTCATCTCCAACCCGAACTGGAGCGCCGATGCCCGGTGTCAGCAGACGATAAGGTCTGCCATTGGCCGCCGCCGTAATCCGTTTGAATGGTTCGTCCCAATCGTGGGCAGCGATACTGAAGCGGCCGATGTGGGCAGGCAGCAAAGCCTTGGTGCGCAAGTCTTCCGCTGCCTGGGCCGCTTGCTCCGGGAACATGTGGATATTGGCCCAGCGCCTGTCGTACTGCCCACTGTCCAAGGCCACCAGATCGAAGCCACCAAAGCGCTCACCAATCTCGCGGAAGTGCGGGCCGTAGCCGCTGTCACCACTGAAGAACAGCTTGCGCTGCGGGGATTCCAGCGCAAACGCGACCCACAGCGTCTTGTGCCGGGTCAGCATGCGGCCAGAGTAATGACGGGCAGGCAGCACATGAACGCGAAGTGAGTCGGCTTCACCTACGGAGCTGTTCCAATCGCGTTCGAGCACACGATCCAGCGGATACCCCCACTGCTCGAAATATTGCCCCATGCCAAGGCCGGTCACGACCTGCCCCACCTTGGGCAGCAAGGCCTTGATGCTCGGGTAGTCCAGGTGATCCCAGTGGTCGTGCGTGATCAGCAGGTAGTCGACGGCTGGCATATCGTCGGCGGTGTATGGCGTGGAGCCGGCGAATGCATCGTTGGCCCACGCAATCGGTGCCGCGCTGATGCTGAACACCGGATCGATCAGAATTTTCTTGCCGCCCAACTGCACGTAGTAAGACGAGTGGCCCAGCCACACCACCACGTCGTCCTGCAACGCCAGCGCTTTCAGGTCGACACGGGTGGCGGGCAAGGGTACCGGTGGCTTCAGGTTCGGGTTGCGGTCGACCAGCATCGACCACAGGTTTGCCGCGAAACCACGGCTTTCCTGCGTGCGCATCGGCGTATCGCTCAGGTTCTGGAAAATCCCGTCCCGATAATTGGGCGAGCGCTCGATGGCTTGCAAGCGTGCCCCAGACGGCAAGCTGCCGAATTTGGGATGCTGCAGATAGGCAAAGCCACCGACGACAAGCGCTGCGGCCAGACCCAGGATCGACAGGCCCGCGCGGCGCAGTCGTTTATTCATGCTGATTCATTCAAGCTGTCCATAGACGATCTTCAGGCAGCGATCGTAGAAGGAAAGCGCGTTCAGCATAAGGTCAGAAAAGTGCATGCAATGATGAGCGGCACTCATCAATTGCCATGCAAGCTGCGATTCAACCCCACACGTTCACAGCCATCCTTTGCGCCGGAAGCGGTAATACAGATAGCCGCAGACACTGGCCATCAGCAGCAAGGCCACCGGGTACCCATAACGCCATTTCAGCTCGGGCATGGTGTCGAAGTTCATGCCCCAGATGCCAGCGAACGCCGTGCACACTGCAAAAATGGCGGCCCACGACGCCAGGCGCTTGGTGACTTCACTTTCCTCGATGGTGACCATCGACAGGTTCACCTGCATGGCACTGCCGATCGTGTCGCGCATGCCATCGATGGAGGCATTGATGCGATCCAAGTGGTCGACCACGTCGCGGAAGTATTCCTGCGAACCGACACAGACGTCCGGCACACGCCCGCCGTTCAGCTTGGAAGCAGCTTCCAGCAGCGGCGCAACCGCATGCTTGAGCACCAGCGCGCGACGCTTCAGGTTGTACAGACGCTTGATCATCGTGCCGGCCGAACCGGCTTGCTCGAATATCTGCTGCTCGATGGCATCAAGCTCGTCTTCCAAGGCGTCGATGACCGGGAAATAACGATCGACCACCGCGTCCATCAGCGCGTACAGCACAAAGCCGGAACCATTGCTGAGCAGGTGCGGTTCACGCTCGCAGCGTTCACGCACGCCCAGGAATCCCTGGCTGCTGCGGTTACGCACGGACAGCACATAGCTGCGTCCGACGAACACATCGACTTCACCTACGTTGAGATCACCACTGCCGTCTTTCATGACTTCAACCAGCTGCATGACCACGAACAGCGAATCGCCATAGCGCTCGATCTTGGGACGCTGATGGCCGTGGTGTGCGTCTTCCACCGCCAGTTCATGCAGGTCGAACTCTTCCTTCATGTGGTCGAGTTCTTCCGGTGTCGCGTCGCTCAGCGCCACCCAGACGAAACAACCCGGTCGCGCAATGTAGTCGCTGATTTCGTCGGTGGAAATGTCGGCGAGTTTCTGGCCGTTTTCGTAGGCAACGCAGTTGATCAGCATGACACGGTCCGCTTTGACGCTTTAAGAATGGCTGCGATACTGCCACGCTTCAGCGCAGGGTGACCAGGGGTGCAGATGTCGGATTAACCCCACATGGTCAACGCCGAAACCACAGCATCGACAGCGCACATGCCGCCACCAGCAGCAGTACCGCTGCCGCCGAAAACAGCGCACTGACCTCGGTTTCCCGGCGCTCCAGCGCGAAGCGGGCGGTAAGTTGACGGTATACCTGGCTCAGATCGGCGGCCGATCCGGCCTGGAAATATTCGCCGCCAGTAATCGTGGCAACTCCGCGCAACGCGGGTTCGTCCAACTGCATGTAATACCCCATGCCGGATTCATCCCCCGCCCCGCTCTGGGCTGAGCCGAATCCAACGGTGTAGACGCGTACGCCTCGCTGAGCGGCCATGCGTGCCGCATCTGCGGGATCGGGGCCAGCAGTGCGACGACCATCGCTCAACAGAATGATTGCGCCGTGACGATAAGAGCCAGGCTGTACCGGCTGGCGCTCCTGTTCCCGTTTGCGTATGGCGTCAGCCGCCTCGCGCTGGTCGAGCGAGGTGGCTGGGCGGCCGGCACGCGGCGAGACGCTGCCGAACAGGATCGCTTCCAGGTCGATGCCATCGTCGGGAAACAACACCGCCAGGGATTGAATCAGTCCGCTTCCAGTCGCCGTGCCGCGCTGAAGCTCGAAACGGTCGAGTGCGTCGAGCATGTCCTGTCGACTGTCGGTCGGACTTTGCACCACGGCCGTCGTGCCGGCAAACGACACGATGCCCAGTCGCACGCTGGACGGCAGGCCCACGATCAGGTCGCGCGCGGCCGCTTGTGCGGCCACGATGCGCGACGGCGGCACGTCGGTTGCCATCATGCTGCGTGAGGTGTCCATGGCCAGCACCAGGGTCAGCGTATCGGCAGGCAAGGTAACGGTGGCGCTGGGGCGGGCGCAGGCCAGCAAGGCGGCAGCAAGCGCAAGCAGGAACAGGGCTGGGGGGATGTGACGCCTGAACCGCTGGCCGGGGCCGAGGGCGGCTCGGGGAAGCGCCAGGCTGGCGTAAAGCAGGGCGGCTTTCTTGCGCCGGGAGATCAGATACAGGTACGCAGCTGCCAGCAGTGGGAGTGCAAGCAACAACCAAAGCATGTGCGGCCACAGAAACTGCATGCCCTGCTCCTTGGCGCGTGGGTAAGACGATGGTACTTTAATTCCACGGCTGGACGAGACCTCGGTGGCGACAATGAAACGAGTGACGATCTACGGATGTGTCTCGGCAGCAGTCGTGCTGGTCTTCGCCGCAGGCATGACCAGCGCGTGGCTGATGCAGCCTACGCTTCGGCCGCTCACGCAGAAGGACATCGACAACGCGGTCCTGAACACGCTACAGACCAAAAGCCTGCCTTCGCGCACCGCCAGAGCGGCCGAGGCGGTACGCGAATCCGTGGTCGAGATCCGTAGTTTTCCATTGTTGGCAAAGTCCGAGGACGCGGACACGCCTGAAACCGAAGGCAAGGGCGATCAGACGCCGGTACCGCCCGGCGCAACGCCTGCGGTTCCGCCTGTCTCTCCGCCCGATGTTCCCCCTGGTGGTGCCCCTGCCGCACCACCCACTACAACACCCGCTACACCACCCACCACGCCCCCGACCAATCCCGCCGACTCCACCCCGGCATCCCCTGCCCCGCGCGACGGCATCGCCGCTGGCAGCCCGTCCGATCGAAAGGACCCGGCTGATGTCAGGGACCCGACCGACAAGACCAAACCCGACGCAGCGGACAAATCGGAAAATGCCCCGGAAGCAAAGCGTGAGGCAAGCAATATCGGATCGGGCGTGGTGGTGACCGAGACGGGTGTCATCATCACCAATTTTCACGTGATCGCTGGCGCTCGCCGTTTGCAAGTCCGCTTCCATGATGGCCACGTATCGGAAGCCAAGGTGTTGCAGGTCATTCCGCAGAAAGATCTGGCCATCATTCAAGCCACGTCGCTTCCCGACGATTTGCCCGCCGCCACGCTAGGCTCCAGCCGCGACCTCGCGCCCGGCAGCGAAGTGGTCGCGGTGGGCTTCCCCTTCGGCATCGGACCGTCGGTATCTGCCGGCGTGGTGTCCGGGCTGGACCGTGAATTCGTGTCGCCCGACAGCAATGAAAACCTCGACAGGCTCATCCAGTTCGACGCCGCCGCGAACCCAGGCAATTCGGGTGGACCGCTGGTGAACATGAACGGCGAGGTGGTGGGCATCGTCACCGCCATCCTCAATCCCAATAAAAGCGGCACCTTCGTGGGCATTGGCTTTGCCACCACCATCGAGAGCGCCGGCAGTTCCCTCGGATCTTCCCCTTTCTGACCCCGGAGGCGTATGAACGATCTTGCCAGGGGCGCGATGGACAGCGCCAATTTGATGGAACGCCTGCTGTATGAGGTGAAACGGGTGGTGGTCGGGCAGGACCACTTTCTTGAACGGGTGTTGGTGGCCATGCTTGCCGGTGGCCACTTGTTGGTGGAGGGGGTGCCGGGCCTGGCCAAGACACTGACGGTGAACACCCTGGCCAAGACCATGAGCGGATCGTTCAAGCGTATTCAGTTCACGCCGGACTTACTGCCCGCGGACTTGGTCGGCACGCGCATGTACAACCAGGGTACGGGTGAATTTTCTACCGTGCGCGGGCCGGTGTTTGCCAATTTGCTGCTGGCCGACGAAATCAACCGTGCCCCTGCCAAGGTGCAAAGCGCCTTGCTCGAAGTGATGCAGGAACGGCAGGTGACCATTGCGGGCGAAACCCACAAGGTGCCTACACCCTTCCTGGTGATGGCCACACAGAATCCCATCGAGACCGAAGGCACCTACCCCTTGCCCGAGGCGCAGGTCGATCGCTTCATGATGAAGGTGATCGTGGGCTACCCGAGCGAAGACGAAGAAGTTGTCATCGTCAATCGTGTCACCGGGCCGCGCATCAATGTGGGTGCAATCGCCACCCCGGAACTCTTGGCGGAACTGCAGGAGCAATGCCGCAAGGTGTACGTCGATCCGGGCCTGATCCAATACGCGGTACGTGTGGTGGCTGCCACCCGCAAGCCTGGCAGCTACGGCTTGCCCGACCTGGATCGCTACGTGACCTTCGGTGCCAGCCCGCGAGCCACCATCGGCCTGATCGAAGGCGGACGTGCACTGGCCTTCCTGCGCGGCAGACATTACGCCTTACCCGAAGACGTGATCGATCTGGTGCCCGATGTACTGCGCCACCGGCTGGCGCTGTCGTATGAAGCCATGTCAGACGGCGTGACCGCCGACCAGCTGATTGCCCGCATTCTGAAAACCCTGCCACCACCAGAACGCCCCCTGGAGTCCCATGTTCGGGCGGCTGCTGTCTAAGCGTCGGCGCACTGCTGACGCCTTGCCGGTCGCAGCAGCGGCGGGCAGTATGCCAACGACCGGCCCGTTTGCGGGCGGCGCATTGGCAAGCGTCAACGCCAGCCATGCCGAGGCCTTGCTGCGCCGTCTGGAATGGACCGTCGTGCGGCGATTGGACGGCTTGCTGCAAGGAGACTATCGCACCCTGTTCCGGGGCTTCGGGCTGGACCTGGCCGACCTGCGCGAATACCAGCCGGGCGACGACGTGCGGCACATCGACTGGAACGTCACGGCTCGGCTTCAGACGCCTTACGTGCGCGAATTCCAGGAAGACCGCGAAGTGTCTGCGTGGTTCTTGCTGGACCTGAGTGGCTCGATCGATTTCGGCTCGGGCACAGTGACCAAACGCGCCTTGCTGTGGGACTTCACCACCGTCATGGCGCAACTGCTGACGCGCTACGGCAACCGGGTGGGTGCGGTGCTGTACGGGGGTGATGACAAGGTAAGCGCATCGGTAGTGCCGGCGCGCTCGGGGCGTCGGCATTTGCTGCATCTGATCACCCGCATGCACGGCACCCCGGCGGTGTCACCCAGCGACACCAACCTGCGCGACTTGCTTGAACGCGCGCGTGCCGTCGCGAAACGGCGATCGGTGGTGTTCGTGGTGTCTGACTTCATCAGTGCGCCGGGCTGGGAAGCCTCGCTGGGCATGCTGGCCCGTCGCCATGATGTGGTTGCCGTGCGGCTGACCGATCCGCTGGAACACACCTTGCCCGATCTGGGCCTGGTGGTCTTGCAGGACGCAGAGACCGGCGAGCAGATGTTTGTGGACACCCATGATCCGGCGTTTCGCGAACGCTTTACTGCCGCCGCCAAAACACGCGAGACCGACTTGGCACGCGTCTTTGCACAAACCGGTGTGGCCTGTCTGAACCTGTCGACCGATACGCGCCTGGACCTTGCGTTGTTGAACTTTGCACACCGTCGTCGCCAGCAAGGGAGCGGGAAACCAGGAGTCGAACAACAAGCAGTCGGCCAACAAGGAGCTAGCCAACACAAGACCAAGCCTGATCCCGCAGCCAACGCACACATCACATCTGCGGGCCAGCGCACCAGCCATAAAACCGGAACCGCCAAAGGGACAGCATGAACGACGCGCTGAACCGACTGCCCGCCTTCAGCTTCGTGTGGCCCACGATGCTGTGGCTGCTTGTGTTCGTCGTGCTGCTGGGCACTTCTTACGTGTGGCTGGACAGACGCAGGCAGCGCGTCAGGGCGCACCACCCTGCGCTCAAGACCGTGGGCCTGGGCATCAAACCCGGTGCACCGTGGCGGCGTCATGTGGCACCCGCGCTGTTCCTGTTAGCGCTGACCACGTTGATCGTCGCCATCGCCCGTCCGCAGGCTGTGTTGATGCTGCCGTCCCGCATCGAAACGGTGGTGCTGGCGCTGGACCTGTCGGGCAGCATGCGTGCAGAAGACGTGGCACCCAGCCGCCTGCGTGCCGCGCAACAGGCAGCGAAGGTCTTGCTGGATGCGCAGCCCGCAGGTGTGAGTGTCGGCGTGGTGGCACTGGCCGGCACCGCAGCGGTGGCACAGGCCCCCAGCCGCAAGAAAGACGATGTCATGAAAGCCATCGACCGCCTGCAACCCCAGGGCGGCACCGCCTTGGGCAATGGGCTGTTGATTGCGATCACCACCTTGCTGCCAAAGCTGAGTGCCGACGCAGCAAAACTGATGAACGAAGACAACGCGCCGAAAAAGCTCGCCGCACCCGCCAGTCCTGCCACGCCAGTTCCAGGCGCTGCCCCGCCACTCGGCAGCGAAACGCCGGTTGCACCAGGCGACTACAAAGCAGGTGCCGTCGTGCTGTTCTCAGACGGTGAAAGCAACGCCGGCCCCGAGGCCATGAAGGCGGCGCAACTGGCTGCGTCCAACGGCGTGCGTATCTACACCGTGGGTGTGGGCACGACGGAAGGTGTGGTGTTGAAAGTGGACGGTATGTCGGCCCGCGTGAAGCTGGACGAGAAAATATTGAAAGCGGTTGCCGACACCACCGGTGCCGAATATTTCCGTCTTGAAGACGCAGCCGAATTGAAGAAGGTCTACCAGGCGCTGAACGCCAGACTGGCATTCGACAAGCGCGACCAGGTGGAGATCACTGCGCTCTTTGCTGCGTTGGGTGCGTTGCTGGCGGTGTGCGCGGGGATGTTGTCGATGCTGTGGTTCGGGCGTGTGATGTAGAACGCAGGGCAAAGCCAGGTACAGCGATTAACCCAGCAGAAAACATCAACCGGCACTGCTGTCAGGCAGAGCCGGCTGCGTTCATTCTGGCAAGCTTGCAATGGCGTAAATCAGACTATGCCGCGTTCTTCATACTACTGAGCCTGGTGGCGCATTTGAGTAGTGATCTGCCCGCCTCCGAACACGGCTGGCACACCCGGTCATTAGGGCACTCACCACCGGCCAAGACGCTTGAGCGAACTTCGATTTCACGTGCAGACGCGATTCGGCAGATTCGTCGCGCTAATCGATTGAAATTCAATAAATAATGTTTGGTGCCAGCACTTCGCCAGACAGAAAACGTCGATGCGACAAGTGCTTCAATTCCTCGGAGAGCCGGCCGGTGTGAATGAGCTGGGCAAGCATTACCCCTGCGCCCGTTGAACTGCTGAACCCATGCCCGCTGAACCCGGTACAAAGATATAACCCAGGCACCCCTTCGCAGGGCGACACCACGGGTATGCCATCTGGCGTGTTGTCGATGGCCCCGCCCCAGGCGATGTCCAGCTTGTCAGGACCCAGCTCAGGGAAAATCTTTTCGGCTTCTTCGTAAGCTGAACGCACTAAGGACATGTCTGGCACAGGGTCAAGAATTCGATTATTGACGAATGGAGAGCGCCCCAGATGGAGATACGAGATTTCCATCCACAGCTGTCGCAGGAATTCCTTGCCCAGCCGAATATTTAGATTTTTTCGCCGGCTTGCGATCAGCCCTTTGAAACGCATGCCATAACGAAGGCTGTTGGGGATGATATGCGCCGTGCCACGGCCACTTTTGGCCAGGATATAACCCCCGTCCGATCTCTCACGCACCGCGAACTCCGGTGCTTTCAGCGCGCCGCGAAATGGCAGCGTGGTGTCATCGCGCGTTCTGGACGCAGATGAATGTATGTTCAACGTAGGCAGAACAATTTTCTGTTTCAGGCAGAAAAGCGATGACCATGCCCCGCCTGCCAACACCACACATTCTGCACGCACCAACCCATTCTCTGTTTCAATCCCTGCCAGGCGGCCTGCCTCGAAATACAGGTCATTGACAGCACAGTTCTGAAGGATGGAAACACCTTGCGTTGCTGCATATTGCGCCAGCAGCGGAATCGCACATGACGGGTCTGCGTAGCCATCATTCAAGGTTCGCACACCGCCAATCCAGGGCTCTCCCGTGCCTGCATAGCGCTGATTTGCCTGTTCTTTCGATAACATTTCGCACGCCACACCGGAGCGCTGAGCAAAGTCGAACCACGTTTTCCAACCTGCCAACTCGGATTCGCTTCGGGTGACAAACGTGATTCCCGGAGCCCTGAATCCGACGTCTGCGCCAATTTCCGAAGATAACTGGGACCACCGTTGCACACTGAGTTTAGCCATGCTCAGTTCACGAACGTCCCGGCCCAAGGTTCGGCACCACCCCCAGTTTCTGCTGCTTTGCTCGGCGGCAATACGGCCCTTTTCGAATACCCCTACCCTTTTTCCTAGCTTGGCCAACTCGTATGCCGTTGCGACACCTGCCGCACCACCACCGATTACTGCAACGTCTACCCGGGAAGGCAATGTGGCATCAGTATCGATTTTCAATAATGGTTGTTTCATTTTCGGATTGGCAATATTTCGCTTAACGACGAACACGCCTATCGAGACGCTCACGAAGCAAGGACGCAGCAATCCCCGCTGCCGGCAAAAGAATGCCGGCAGGAGGAAATCTCGACAAACTGAATGCGATTAAAGCGAGGACGCCTTAATCGATGTGACTGCCCGGCCGACCTTGCTCCGGCCCAATATCAACTCACTTTGGCCTGCAATTGCGCATATTGCTTGCGCAGCGTGTCGAAGATGGTCTTGACCACATCGCCAGAGTCCGGCACGGTGCCGTTCTTTTCCATCACATCCAATTCATTGAAGATCTTGTGCTTCAGGAAATGACGCCAGTTAGGCGGCACCGACGCCAGCACCGAAGTCAGTGTCTGGTAGCGCTCGGTGGTCCAAGTACGCTCGAAAGCATCTCGCCCGGGACCATAGTCGAAATGCGGAACCTTGTCGGGCACGGATGCGGAGGCCTGTGCGCGAAGCGCACGAGTACGCTCCACGTCGATCTTGCCATCGACGATTACGACCTGATATGCATCCTCGGCTTGCGCGACTGACACATAGCCGCACTGGACGTCGCGCAACACGCTTTCAGGCTCACGCTCGAATGCATGCCCGTAACCGCCTCCACCACAACCCTCCAGGCGCACCACATCGCCCGGCTGGCAGTTGATCAGATCGCTCACGCCCAGGTCTTCTTCACCCGCCGTTCCCGGATTGCGCGTGAACCGGGACACAGCACCCGCCTTGCCGCCGAGCACGCCCCACGACCCGAATCGGGACTTGTCACGATTGCGGGCAGTCACGATGGAATTCGGTGCCGACACCTTGAACTCCATCACTGTGCCCAACCCGCCGCGGAACTTCCCCGCGCCTGCACTGCCGGGCACCAGGCCATAGCGCGTGATCTGGATGGGAACTTCGGCCTCATTGATCTCGACCGGAGTATTGCGAAGGAAAGCCACGATCGCGCCCGACGCCTCGGAGCCATCGCCATCGGCTGCACCACCCGCACCGCCGCCGACAGGCCCGAGCGCAGCGATGAAGCTGTGCCCGTCCGACGACGTGGTGCGCACGTTGACGATGCTCATCCCGCCCGCTGGCGACGCGGGCATCAGTTCCGGCACAGCACGAGAGAACGCACCGATGGTGGCGTACTGAACTACCTTGCAGGTCAGGCTTCGCATCCCTACCGCAGCCGGGGCCGTCGGGTTCACCACCGTGCCCTCAGGCAAAACACAGCGTGCCACGCGCAGCATGCCCGCATTGAGCAGGAGGTCGGGATTCAGCGTGTAGAGCACATAGTTAAGCCCCACCAGCGCAAGCACATGGCGCTCTTTGCCGCCCGTCGGCATATTCAGCGATGAGTTCAGCTGTGGATCGCTGCCGGTGAAGTCGAACTCAAGCTCGCTGCCGCGCACCCGGAGCGTCAGCATCACGCGCAGCGGCTTCCCGTTGGCCGAGTCTTCATCAGCGTATTCAGCGAACGGATAGTCCCCATCGGGAATTTCCGACACCATCGTCCGCGCCTGCTCCTCGGAGTAATTCAGCAGCGCTTGAATACCCTCGCTGAAAGCATCAGGACCGAAGCGTTCGATGATTTCCAGTATGCGGCGCTCACCGGTCATCAACATTGCAATCTGTGCGTTCAAATCACCACGATTCTGTTCCGGTGCCCGCACGTTGATTTCCATCAGACGGACCAGTTCTTCATTCAGCACGCCACCACGCATGATCTTGGTCGGCGGGAAACGAATGCCCTCTTGCTGAATTTCGGTCAGGGTCCGCGACAGCGATGCGGGCACCGCTCCGCCCATGTCGGTATTGTGGATGTGTCCACCCACAAAGCACATCAGCTTGCCCTGATGGAAGACCGGCTTCCACATCATGATGTCAGGCGTGTGCGTGGCGACATAGCCGCTGTAAGCATCATTGGTCATGCCGATGTCGCCCGGCTCGAAAGGTCCGGTCATCTCGATCACCGAACCAAAATCCAGACCGGGATACCAGGTTGCCCCCAGCGTTTTCGGCGATGCAAACGTCAGCCCTTCGGGCGTCATCAGCGTGCACGAGAAATCTTCCGTTTCCTTGACGAATGCCGAATGGGCGGTTCGGATCAAGGTGTAGGCCATGCTCTCGGCGGCTGCCACGCAATAATTGGCGAAGATCTGCAGGGTAGATTTATCGAAACTCATTACTTACGCTCCAACGCGGTCTGCGGCCGTGATTTCCAGATTGCCGTAGGCATCCACCAGCACTTTGTAGTCAGGAAGCACGGTCGTCGTGCAGTCGTCCTGAGCAATGATTGCCGGCCCCTCGAAAGCGTGTCCGGCCAGAAGGTCAACACGTCGATACAGCGGCACCGAACGCAAGGCACCATCAAGCCAAACCTGCACATTGGCCGACGGGATCGATGCGCTGGTGGCGCGCTCGATCTCGCGCAGACGGGGCTTCGGCGTTTTCGAGGTAATGACCAGACGCAAGGCGACCACTTGCAGCGGTGCCGTGTCATCGCTGTGACCGTACAGGCGTTTGTGTTCGATATGGAATGCCTCGCTGATGGCGGCCATGTTTCCATCCCGCAGCCATTCAGGCACCAGCGGCGTATCGATCTCGAAGGACTGCCCGCGATAACGCATGTCAGCCGATACATGAATGGCTGCCTGGTCGGGATCACCGCCCTCCGCCGACAACCACGCACGCGCCTGGACTTCCAGACGGTGCATTTCCTCTTGCAGCGATCGGATGGTGTCCGACGTGAGGTCGTAGTAAGTCGTCTTGACGAAGTCGTTCTTCAGATCCGCGATCAGACCACCAAGCGCAGACAACACGCCGGGCGTGGTCGGCACGAGCAACTGATTGACGTTGAGCGCGCGGGCCAGGTAACACGCCATCATCGGACCTGCGCCGCCGAAGGGCATCAAGGTGAATTCGCGGGGGTCCACGCCGAAACGCGAAATGATGCGACTGACGCCGGCATACATGCTGGATACGGACACTTCCACAATGGCTTCTGCCGTCGCCAGCACGTCTCGGCCCAAGCGGGCTGCCAGCGGCGCGATCGCGTCACGTGCAGCTTGAACGTCGACCTTCACCGCGTTGTAGCCAAGCTCGGCGCTGCCAATGACACCCATGACGGCAAATGCATCGGTAATCGTTGGCTGCGTACCCCCACGGCCATAGCAGACCGGGCCAGGATTGGAACCGGCGCTTTCCGGTCCGACCTTCAACACGCCGAAGCGATCCACCCAAGCGATCGAACCGCCACCGTCGCCGACCGACGATACCGACACGGACGGAATATGAATCTGGAAGTCGCCGATGTATTCGCCTGTTGCATACTGGGGCTCGCCGTCGATGATCAATGCCATGTCGGCGGTGGTGCCGCCGATGTCCAGGCTCATGCAACGCTTGATCCCGCACTGCTGAGAGACATATGCCGCGCCAATCACGCCGGATGCCGTCCCTGAGAGAATCATCTGCACGCAATTGTTCTTGCCATACTCGGCGCTCATGACACCGCCGTTGGACTTGGTGACCTTCAGATCGACTCCAACGCCAGCCTGCTTCAATGCGGCCTGCAGGCTTGTCAGGTAATGCGAGACACGTGGCTGCACATAACCACCGATGACTGCGGTGAGCGTGCGTTCGTACTCGCGGATGATCGGCCACACTTCGTGCGAGCAGGAAACGAACATGCCAGGAATCGCAGACTCGATCAGCGCCTTCACCTGCTGCTCATGCGCCGGATTGCGGTATGAATGAAGCAGCGATACCACCACACCTTCGCACCCTGCGGCACGCAAGGTCTCGGCTGCAGCAAGCACACTGGCTTCGTCCACCGGCGTATCGACGGTGCCGTCGGCTGCCATGCGTTCGACCACGCCCACCACGCGATCCCGCGTGATCAGTGGCGCAGGGCGCTTGGATTTCAGGTGATACATCTCGGGGATTTTTAGACGCGCGATATCCAGCACATCCTCGAAATGGCGGGTCGTGATCAGGCCGAGTTTCAGCCCCTTGCGCTGCACCACCGCATTGACCCCGACGGTGGTGCCATGGGTAAAGTAAGAAACATCCTTCGGCTCGATGCCGTAGCGCTGAGTCAGCTCGGACATACCGGCAAGCACTTCGCTGCCCGGATTATCGGGTCGCGAAAAAACTTTGAGTGTACGAATCGTCCGTGTCGACTCATCCAGCACCGCAAAGTCGGCGAAGGATCCGCCGATGTCTACCCCGATTCTCAAGCCCATCGTTGCCTGCCTTATTGCGAGAGTTTGTTTGATTGGACCTAGTGTAGAAACACCCTTCCCATATGACAAATTCCTATCGGCTTACACACCATACACTTTTGATATATGAGAACCGCGCGGTGAACAGTCATATTAAAAGTGCATCGCGTGCCTAGAAATGCGTATTGGAGTGCATCGATGAACGCTCATAGACTGCTCTGAGGCCCGTAATGGCCACACTCCAATCGCATCGAAAAAAAGGGGAACACCATGCAGACCAGCAGACGAGGCTTTCTTTCTATATGCACGACGGCCAGTGCGCTGGCCCATCTTCCCTCGCTTTCATGGGCCCAGGAGACTCCAAAGAAGGGCGGGCACGTCAAGATTGCAGTGCAGAACAGTTCAGTGTCGGACACGCTCGATCCCGCCAAGGGCGCGCACTCCGCAGACTGGACCAAACAGTTTTGTCTATTCAATGCCCTGACCGAATTCAATGCGTCGATGGTCCCCGACTTGGCACTGGCCGAACGGCTTGAAAGCAGTGACGGCTCCAAGTGGCTGATCACGCTGAAAAAAGGCATTCATTTTCACGATGGCTCGGAGCTCACGTCGGCCGACGTGGTGTATTCCCTGGCACGTCACAAGGAGCCGGCCACGGCCTCCAAAGCCATCGCGATTGCAAATGGCTTTGCCGATATCAAGGCCTTGAGCAAATACGAAGTCTCCCTGACGCTGTCCAAACCTGATTTTGATTTGCCGTCGGTATTGGGCAGCAGCTATTTCCTCATCGTCAAAGAGGGTGTAACGGACTTCAGCAAGCCTGTCGGTACGGGTCCCTACGTGCTCGAAACGTTTGTAGCGGGCAACAAGTTTTCCGCAAAGCGAAACCCGAACTATTGGAAAAATGGACTCCCGCACCTCGATTCAGTCGAGATATTTGGTGTGACCGACAGCGCAGCGCGCGTCAATGCCGTGCTCGCCGGCGACGTGGATATTTGTGCGTTGGTGGAAACGCGTTACGCCAAGCAGGTTGAATCCAGCAACAATGTCAGCCTGGTCGTGAATAAACTGCCGCTTTATACCGACCTGATCCTGAGGCAGGATCATGCTGTTGCAGGCAATAAGGATTTTGTTGCGGCCGTGCGATACATGCAGGATCGCAAACGCATGCTGGACAGCGTGATGCAGGGTTACGGTGCCATCGCAAACGATCACCCCGTTGCTCCCTGGGATCCCTATTTCCTGGAAGGCTTGCCGCAGCGTCCGTTCGATCTGGACAAAGCGAAATTCCATGTTCAGAAAAGCGGATTGGCAGGTTCGAGCATGGACATCATTTGCCAGCCCGGAATTGCCGCATCCGTCGAAGGTGCACAGTTCCTGCAGGGCTTCGGTGCCAAGGTCGGGTTCAACTTCAAAGTTCGACAGGTTCCCGTCGATGGTTATTGGTCAACTTACTGGACCAAGTATCCAATGACTTACGGTTCGATTTCAAACCGACCCAATGTCGGCATGATTTTCGACCTGTTCTACCGATCGACGTCGAGCACCAACGAAGCGCAATGGAAAGAGCCAAAACTCGACCAGCTGCTGGACTCGGCTCGCGCCGAAGGCGACTTCAACAAGCGTAAAGCCATTTACGGCGACATGCAGACTCTGGTGCATGAAAATTCCGGCACCATCATCCCGGTATTCACGGCGATCCTGGACGGGGTATCAAAGAAAATTCGCGGCTATGTACCGAACCCGTCGGGTATGAACATGGGCTATCGCGTTGCGGAAGCAATCTGGCGCGCTTGACACTCGTAGGGCTGAATAAAAACCCGCGAAATTATTCGCGGGTTTTTTTATGCGTTGGAGACCTGATCACGCTTTGCCCGCATTCGCTGACTGGCCTCTTCCAGCCAACCCTGTCGAAGCTCTGGGACAGAGTCGATCAACAGTTCGGTGTAGGCATGACGGGGCTGGCCGGTCAGCGCGCCGCGAGGGCACTCGTCGACCTTGCGACCCTGGTACAGCACGGTGATTTCATCACACATGGTTCTTACCGTGGAAATGTCATGACTGATGAAGATGTAGGACATCTGCAATTCATGACGCAATTCGACAAGCAGATCCAGAATGGCTGCGCCAACGACGGTATCGAGTGCGGACGTGACCTCATCGCAGATAATCAACTCCGGTTCGGCCGCCAATGCCCTGGCAAGATTGACGCGTTGCTTTTGCCCGCCTGACAGTTCTGCAGGACGCCGGTTAATCATCGCCACCGGCAGCTTGACCATGTCCAGCATGCGAGCGACTTGCACCTTGATCTGGCCAGGCGCACAGCGCTCGAACAGCTTGAGCGGGCGCGCCAGAATCTCGCCCACGCTGTGGGACGGGTTCAATACCTTGTCGGCATTCTGAAACACCAACTGAATACGCCGATGCAGATCTCTGTCGCGGTCAGCGGACTTCCCCTGCAACGGCTTGCCGTCAAACGAGATCTGTCCCTTGGCTGGTGACAGAAGGCCGGCGACGACGTAGGCCAGCGTGGACTTTCCGCTGCCTGACTCGCCGATCACGCCCATGGTGGTGCCTCGCCGAACTGTCAGATCGATCTCGTCAAGGATCTTGAGTGCTGGCATACCCGACGCATCACGCTTTCCATACCCTGCGGTCATGCCCGTGATCTGAAGAAGCGGCGCTTGCGCGGCAGCCTGCACGGCATCGTCGTCCGACAGCCGAGGGATCGGCATGGCTGCTGCCATCAGACTGCGGGTGTAGGGATGTGCAGGCTGATCAATGATCTTGAGCACATCTGCCTGTTCTTGAATTTCCCCGCCTTTCAACACCAGTACCTTGTCGGCGACCTGGGACACAACAGCAAGGTCATGGGACACGTAGACCGCGCTGATGCCCAGTCCTTTGATGGCATGTTTGAACGCGTTCAGAACCTCGATCTGTGTGGTCACGTCCAATGCGGTGGTGGGCTCATCGAAGACGACCAGTTGTGGATCGGACATGAGCGCCATGGCAGCCATCAGCCTTTGAAGCTGCCCGCCCGACACCTGGTGGGGATAGCGCTCCCCGATTGTTTGCGGCGAAGGCAATGCCAGTGATTGGAACAATTGCACGGCCTTTTCACACGCTGCCTTGCGATCCATGAGGCCATGTACACACACGCCTTCGACCACTTGATCCAGGATCTTCAACGAGGGGTTGAACGACGCCGATGCACTTTGCGCGACATAGGCAACATACGAGCCTCGAAACTTGTAAAGCGCTCGGCGTTTGGCAGTGGTCACGTCGGTGTCGCCCACACGAATACGACCGGCTGCGATCCGACAACCAGGTTTTGTGTAGCCAAGCAGCGTCAGCGCAATCGTCGTCTTGCCCGACCCCGATTCTCCGATCAGGGCGAGCACTTCTCCTTTGTTGATCGAGAAGCCGACGTCCTTCACGATAGTGGTCTCTTTGCCGTCGGCACCGGCGGCGACCACCTGCAGACCAAGGACTTCAACCAATGGCGGAACAGTCATTCTTAGCTCCCTGCGCCCAGACGCTTGCGCGCCTGCAGACTATCGATGAATAAATTCGCACCGATTGTCAGGGTGGCGATGGCAATGGCGGGCATCAGCACCGCAGGTGCTCCGGTCGAGAGGCCCGACAGATTCTCTCGCACAAGCGATCCCCAGTCGGCATCCGGCGGCTGCACACCCAGGCCGAGAAAGCTCAAGCTGCTCAACATCAATACGTTGTAGACAAACCGCAGGCCGAAGTCAGCCATCATCGGATGGATCATGTTCGGCAAGATGTCCTTGCAGGCGATATAGAGTCTGCTTTCGCTGTTCAGGCGAGACACCATGACGTATTCCATTGCATTCAGGCCAAGTGCTTGCGACCGAGCGATCCGGTAGGCACCTGGCATGTAGGTGACTGCAGCGGTCAATACCAGCACAGGCAGCGAAGACCCATAGATGGCGACCATCAACAAGGCCAGAATCTTGCTCGGCAGGATCAGCAGTGAATCCATCAACCTGCTGAGTGCCTCGTCGAACCATCCGCCGATCACGGTAGATATCAAGGCCAGCAAGGTACCGCAGGTGCTTGCAAGCAGGGTGGCCACCAATGCCAGACCAATGGAAAAGCGCGCGCCAAGCAGCACACGGCTCAGCAGATCGCGGCCGAGGTAATCGGTGCCCATCGGATAGGCCAGCGTCAACGGACCGAATATCGGACCGTCGGTGAAATCAGTGGCGCCATAGGGGGCAATCCACGGGCCGAATATGGCAATCAATATCCAGAAGATCGATATGCACAAGCCCACCCGCCCGGAAATCGACAGGGACAGGAAGAAGCGTCCGCCCAGGCTTGGTATACGCAGAATGTTCGTCATGGTCAGCGCAGCCTAGGATTGAAAATGATCGTCACGATGTCTGCGATCAGCAGCAGCAACAGGTAGCACGCGCTGAAGAACAACACACAAAACTGCACGACGGGCAGATCCCGGTTGCTTACGGCATCGACCAGGGTACTTGCGAGTCCGGGGTACGAAAAAATCGTTTCCACGATGATGACGCCACCCAGCAGGTAAGACAGGCTGAGCGCCATGGCATTGACGATCGGGCCAATGGCATTGGGCAGGGCGTGCCGCAACACCACTCGCGTCGGCTTCAAGCCTTTGATCACGGTCATCTCGACATATGCCGCGTCAAGCTGGTTGATGAGCGCTGCGCGCGTCATGCGCGCCATCTGGGCGACCACCACGCAACACAGAACCAGCACAGGCAGACCGTAAGCCTTGAAGAAGCCTGCAACCGTCGACAGGTCCGCACCGAGCGACAGCGCAGACATCCAGCGGAGCTTCACGGCGAACAGCAATACGGCCAGGGTGGCGACCAGGAATTCCGGCACAGCGACCACAGACATGGTGCCGATTCCGATGACACGGTCCAGACGCGAACCTCGGTACATGGCCGAGACGATGCCCAGGAAGAGCGCGATCGGCACCGAGGTTGCCGTGGCCGCTGCTGCCAGCATCAACGAGTTCGGGATGCGCGGTGCCACAATATCGCTGACAGGCAGGCCACCGGCATACGAGATGCCGAAGTTGCCGGTCACGAAGTTGCCGAGCCAGGTGAAGAAACGCAGCAGCGCCGGCTGATCCAACCCGAGCTGCGCGCGCAGTGCTGCCACCGTCTCTGCCGTGGCGGCCTGGCCGAGCGCCATTTGTGCCGCGTCTCCGGGCAGCAGGCTGGACATGAAAAACACCAACGCGCATACGATGAACAAGGTAATCAGCCCGATTCCGATGCGACGAAGGATCAGACGCAAGATCAGGCCGTTCATATGGACCTGCTGTGTGTCGTAACCATTATTGTCTCCTGATGGTCGACGCTTTTTATATTGCTCTTGGTCGAGACCGCACGCCGCTCAATAAAAGGCATCTTTGAAGCGGAAATACAGTCCCGCCAGCGGCAAGAACCAGCTGCGGCCCGCGTAGCCGGGCACAGCAGGCCAGCTGTCACGCGCCCACGGATTCATCCGATTCACCCCCCTCACGACATCGGCCATCAGGTCGCCCAGAAACACCGACATCTGCGTGCCGTGTCCACTGTAGGCAAGAGCGTAATACAGCCCCTCGTGTTGGCCGGCACCGGGCAAGCGATCTGCGGTCGCCTCGACCAGCCCGCCCCAGCAATAGTCGATCTGCACATTGCGCATGGCAGGCAAAAGCTGACCCAGACTTTCCTTCAAGACTTTCCCGCTCTTCATGTCTGAGGCTGGATTGCTTCGTGCGAATCGTGCGCGCCCGCCCCACACCAGCCTGTGGTCCTGGGTCGTGCGGAAATAGTTGCCGAAGTTCAGGCTGGTGACGTAATTGCGACGTTGCGGCAGAACATGGTCAAGCAGTTCTGGAATAGGCTCGGTGACGATGACAAAGCTGCCCACCGGCACGATGCGACGTTGCCACCAGTCGAAAGGGCCATGATCGGACCGCCCGGTCGCAAGCAGCACACGATCTGCTTCGATCTCGCCACGTGCAGTGGTAACGCGATGGCGATCTCCGCCAAGTCGGTTCAGTGCGGTGACTGCGGTGTGCTCGTAAATGCGTGCGCCGTGTCTGGCTGCCGACATTGCCAGGCCAGTGCCAAATTTGCCCATGTGCATCTGGGCGGCGCGTGAATCCAGCATGCCGCCGTGAAACGCATCCGAATCCAGCTCGCGACGAACGTCCGACGCCGACAGCAATTGAACCGGTGAACCCAGGTGCTGACGCATGGCGTCATGGTTGCGAACCAGGCCAGGAAAATGCTTGGCCTTGCTGGCGAGCTTCAACTTGCCACAGCGGACGAAATCACAGTTGATCTGTTCTTCGGCGACGATCTGCGCAACGAACTCGACAGCATCGTCATAGGCCTGCGTATAACGCTTGGCAGTCTCAAGCCCGTATTTGGCAATCAGATCCGCGAACCCTTGAGACGTGCCAGGACTGCAATGCCCGCCATTGCGCCCCGACGCCTCACCGATGATGCGGTCCGCTTCCAGCACGACGACGTCCACACCGGCCTTTGCCAGCGAGCGCGCCGCCGACAGGCCCGTGAAGCCCGCACCGATCACTACCACATCGGCGCGCTTGGGCAACTCGCCTTTGGCACCGTCGGTGAATCCCGGTACGGTATCCAGCCAATAAGGTGCCAGTTTCATAACCCAACGACCGCGGCCAAGCCGCTGGTGTCCTTGACTTCGGTGTACTGATAGAAGGGGTTGGCAGGTTCGTGCCCGCGATTGACCCACACCTTGTTCTTGATTCCCAGGTCATAGGCCGACATCAGGTCGTAACGCAGGCTGGAAGACACATGCAGAATGTCTTCAGGACCGCAGCCCAGGGAATCCAGCATGAATTCGAATGCCCGATAGCGTGGCTTGTAGACCTGGGCCTGCTGGGCGGTGAACACCTTGAAGAACGGCGCGCCCAACTTCTCTACGTTATGGCCGATCTGTTCGTCAGCCGCGTTGGAGAAGATCACGAGCGGGAATTCCTTGGCGATCGCCGACAACCCGGCAGGTACGTCTGCATGGGGTCCCCAGGTGGGCACCGCACGGTAGATGGCCATGCCGTCGGATTCGATGTAATCCACGCCCCACTTCCGGCAGGTACGTTCAACCGCATTGCAGACCACTTCGTGAAACGGTTTCCAGGCACCAAGCACCTCGTCCAGGCGATAACCTCGAAAACTCTCGATAAAGCCAGGCATGTCGCCATCGCTTACCTTGCCCTGATATTGACGGCGGGCTGCGCCAGCCATATCAAAGTTGGTCAGCGTGCCGTAGCAGTCGAAAGTGATGTACTTCGGTTTGAAGATCGCCATGGAATTGCCTTGGAAATAGTAGTCGGGTAGATGGCCATGCGGCCTGGATGCTTGATGCTAGAAATCGACCAGAACGCTTTTGTATCGGAGGTTGGCTTCGAAGGCCTGACGGCCCAGATCCTTGCCCAGGCCAGACCCCTTGAACCCGCCTGTCGGCAAGATGAAGTCCCATGTCCGGCCAAAGCGGTTGATCCACACGGTGCCTGCCTGAATGCGTCGCGTCGCGCGCAAAGCCCGACCGATATCCTGCGTATGCACACCCGCAGCCAAGCCATATGTCGGGTGGTCCGCCAGCAGAAGCCCCTCTTCTTCTTCATCAAATGTCTGCACGGTGAGCACCGGGCCGAAAATCTCTTCGCGCACCGCTTCCATGCCGCCGTTCACGTCGGCAAGCAAAGTCGGTCGGTAGAAATAGCCCCCCACATCGGTCTGGAAGAAATCTCCCCCACACAGGGCAGTCGCACCTTGCTCCACTGACAAGCGGACGCTTGCGTGCACCTTGTTCGCTTGCCGCTCGTTGATCAGCGGAGCGAAATTCGTTGCCTCGCGCCACGTGGCACCCGGCTTGAAGTGGGACACCTGCGCCACGATTTCATTGACGAGCCGCTCGGCGATGCCACGCTGCACGATCAGACGGGTGCCTGACACACAAGCCTGACCCGCGTTCGAGGTAAAGCCTTTGACGATGCGGCTGGCGACTGCAGCGATGTCGCCGGCGTCGTCATAGACCAGCTGCGGACTTTTGCCGCCCAGTTCCAGCGTGACAGGCTTGGTGCCGTGGCGCGCCGACTCGCTCATGATGGCGGCACCGGTCATGGTCGATCCGGTGAACGATATTTTTCGGATGAGTGGATGCCGTACCAGGGCTGCCCCAGCTTCGCTACCACGGCCTTGAACAATATTGAACAGGCCTGGAGGCAGTCCCGCTTCCACCGCGAGTTCAGCAAAGCGTATGACCGAGAACGGCGTCAGCTCAGACGGTTTGAGCACGATGGCATTGCCGGCGGCCAGTGCGGGACCGCACTTCCACGAAGCCATGGAGAGCGGAAAATTCCACGGCGCGATGGCACCAACCACGCCGTAAGGCTCCGACAGCACCAGCCCTAGACTATCGCTTTTGGTAGGCACCGCATCGCCACCGAACTTGTCTGCGCATTCTGCGAAGAAGCGGATGCACTCGGATGTGAACGGCAGGTCGAAGCCATGCGCGTCCTTGACAGGTCGGGTCGATCCAAGTGCTTCGAGCTGCGCCAATTCACCGACGTGAGCGTCAAGCAGATCTGCCCAGCGATGCAGCACGCGTGCTCGATCACGCGGCGAGCAAGTCCCCCACCCGCTTGTCTTCCAGGCCTCATGCGCGTTGGTCACGGCATGGTCCACCACGGCGTCCGTGCCGTCTGGGATACCGCCCATGATCTGGCCGTCGGACGGCCGCAGCACATCGATCATTGCCCCACCACCGATCACACGGCCACCGATGAAATGCCCCGTGGAAAATCTAATGTTTTCGGGCTCGAAATTCATCGCTTCCATCTCCTGTCAGGGGGTCTTGACGATGCTGGTAGTGGCTCCACAGGGCGGCTCACAGGTGCCAGATCAGCTAATGCGAGAAATTCTAAGGAAGTCTTAGCCATATGACTAATTCCCATGTACTTTGACGGTATGCATTTTTGATATGAGCAAATTGATGCTGAACTTCCGCCAAGTAGAGGCTTTCCGTGCTGTCATGCTGTCGCTTTCGATGACGCAGGCCGCCAAGGAATTACACACCTCGCAGCCAAACATCAGCCGCGTCATTGGTTCGCTGGAACGGCGCATTGGCTTCAAGCTCTTCGAGCGGCATGCAGGAAAACTGGTGCCCACGCTTGAGGGACAAGTGTTCTTTCGTGACGTAGAGCAGACCTTCGCCGGACTGCGCGGCCTTGAAGACACCGCGAATGTCATTCGCAAGCGCGGAGCAGGCCGCCTACGGGTGGCATCGGTCCCTTCCATGGCGATTGTGCTCGCGCCTGAAGCGATCAGTCGATTTGCGCAGGCTTATCCTGACGTCGATGTCACGCTGCAGGTGACCGATTCCGTGACGGTTTGCCAATGGGTGACTACGGGGTATGCAGACGTCGGCATTGCATCGGAAATATTCAACAGCACGAGCATCGAGCATGAAATCGTGCAAAAAAATATTGGCGTTTGCATCACGCATCCAAGCCATCGACTTGCCACCATTGACCGAGCGGTTATACCAGCCGACCTGGCAGGAGAAAAATTTCTGTCTTTGCGGTCCAGCGATGTCATGCGAAAAAAAATCGATGCTGCGTGCCTGGTAGATGGCATGGAAAAACGCATCTTGGCTTACGAATCGCACTTCTCGGCCGCCATCTGCCACATGGTCTCTTGCGGCATGGGTGTCAGCGTGGCAAACCCTCTCATCGCGCGCAACTACGCCGGACGAATTGCGGTGATGCCCTTCGCACCGAGCATCGAATTTCAGACTTACTTGGTATATCCGTTGAACAGCCCGTTGAATATGCTGGCCAGGGCATTTGCAGATGCAGTGCGCGCACACATTGCAGAACCAGGCTCATATTAAAAACGCATGGAGGTGCGATAAAAGCTTATTTGACTGCATCGCCAGCCAAACTTAGTCTTTCGTTGTGCAGCGCGGGCAGCAATGGGCTGCGCTACGCACCTCGCCAAATTCCCGATTCTCGATCTGCAGATTCAAGATGCTGCAGCGACCCTGCTCGCCTCGAACCAGATACGCGATTTCCTCAACGATCAGACGCCAAGAGATTACATGCCCGTTACCGTGCTATCCCAGACATCGACTGTTGCCTTGCCAGAGGATGGGCCGCTGCTCGCATCGCTTACCGATCCGGCAAGCCGGACGGGAACGCTGCATATTCCTCTGGAAGGCGCTGGCGATAATCGAACTGGTGTATGGGAATGCACGCCGGGCCGCTTCGCCCGCCAGCTGAAAAACGCCGAGCTGATGCATATTGTGGCAGGTTCTTGCACGTTTACCCCCGAGGGCGGTGAGCCGCATGCAATCAGTGCAGGCGATACCTTGTTTTTCCCGGCTCATACACGTGGCATGTGGGAAATACATCAAACGCTGCGCAAAGTCTTTGTGGTGTTTGCGGATATTCCTGAGCAGTGATTCGGAAAATCTCGCTGCGGAAATGTCTGCAGCCTGAAAGCCAGCGAATACAACGCACCAACACCACACCCCACGCATCAGCATTCACGAGGTATTACCGCCATGTCAGGCATCAACCAGTCGCATATTGACGCTCGCAGCACCCATGTTCCCCACGGCGTGGTTACCGCCCACCCGATTTTTGTCGATAAAGCGCAAGGCTCCCTTGTCTGGGACATGGAAGGTCGGCGCTATATCGACTTCGTGGGCGGCATCGGTGTGCTGAACGTCGGCCATAATCACCCCAAGGTGGTTCAGGCGGTGACGAATCAGCTTGGCCGCGTTTCTCATGCAGCATTTCAGGTTGCAGGGTATGACGTGTATGTCAATCTGGCCGCCAAACTGAACAAGATGATCGGCGGCGACGACCCGTTCAAGACCTTGCTGGTCACCACAGGTGCCGAAGCTGTCGAAAACGCCGTCAAGATTGCGCGTGCATATCGGAAAGTTCCGGGCATCATCGCTTTCCGGGGCGGTTTTCATGGCCGTACCCTGCTTGGTTCATCGCTCACGGGTTTCAGCGCGCCGTACAAACAGAACTTCGGCCCGTTCGCGAGCGAGGTCTATCACACGTCCTACCCGGACAGCTACCGGGGAATCTCCAGCGACGATGCGATTCGCGCGCTGAACGACCTCTTCGCTACACAGATTCTGCCCGAGCGGGTTGCTGCCATCATCATCGAACCAATTCAAGGCGATGGTGGATTCCTGCCGGCCGGCCGCGAATTCCTGCAAGCATTGCGCGCTTTGGCTACCCAACACGGCATTTTGCTGATCGCCGACGAAATCCAGGCGGGCTTCGGCCGCACCGGAGAGATGTTTGGCTTTCAGCATGCTGGTATCAAGCCTGATCTCGTTACCGTGGCAAAAAGCTTGGCGGGCGGACTTCCGCTCGCAGGCGTGGTCGGTCGCACAGAGGTCATGGATGCGCCCGCCCCCGGCGGTCTGGGCGGCACCTACTCGGGCAATCCGCTGGCTTGCGCGGCAGCCTTGGCAGTGCTGGAAATCTTCGAAGAAGAAGACCTGCTTGCGCAAGGGCGAGCCCTCGGCAAGCTGCTTGGCGCAGGCTTGCACAAGTTGGCCGAATGCTTCCCCGAGATTGGAACCGTGCGCGGCGAAGGTGCCATGCTCGCGTTGGAATTCGTCAGCGAAGGCGACCCTTTCAAGCCCGATGCTGCGTTCGCACAGGCAGTCATCGATGAATGTCGCGCCGAGGGCCTGTTGGTCATCAAGTGCGGTCTTCACCGCAACACGGTGCGTTTGCTGGCACCGCTCAACACATCAGCGGAGATTGCACACGAAGCACTGAGCATTCTGCACGGCGCAATCACTCGCGCACAGCGGCGTTGACAGTCAAACGCATCAACGACTGGCGACTATCCGTGTGATGTTGAACGGCCACATTTTTTCATGAGGCCCATGTCTCAATACCCCTGTGCCGGATCAATCACATGATCCGGTGACTCACCTGCCGACACGCGCAGAATATTGACGGCGATCTGCTCTGCAGACGACGCAGGCAATGCCACCGACGCCAAATGTGGGGTGATGAGCACGTTCGGCAAACGCCACAGCGGGTCATCAGCAGGCAAGGGCTCAGGCGTGAACGCATCCAGCGTGGCGGAACCGATATGGCCAGACGTCAGTAGTTCGGTCAGGGCCTGCTGATCGACCAATTCACCTCGGGCCACATTGATGAATGCAGCGCCCGGGCGCATCTTCATGAGCCGCGTGCGATCCAGAATCTGTCTGGTCTGTGGCGTGAGTGGCAGCATCACTACCAGAATGTCAGCCTGGCCGATTGCCGCATCCAGCGTGTCCATGCCTGACACACTGTGCACCCCATCGATCTGCTTGGGCTTGCGCGACCACCCCGTCACCTTGAAACCCTGGCGCTGTACTTCGAATGCAGCCTTGGCACCTAACTGCCCCAAGCCCAGCACCGTGACAGATACGTCCTCGGGCGAACGCGGGTGCCTGTACGCCCACGTCGCTTCGCGCTGGGATTGTTCGAAATGCGGAATATCGCGTGCATGTCGCAGCACGGCGAACAGCACGTACCCCGCCATCATGCGTGCCATCTGCGGATCGGTCAGCCGTGTGATGGGAATCCCTGCCGGCAGGTCGGTGCGATGCAGCAAGGAATCGACACCTGCGCCCAGGTTGATGATCAGGCGCAGATTTTTCATCGCATCGAAGAAACCCACAGGCGGTTTCCAGACCAGCGCGTAATGAACATCTTCGGGCCGTTCGACGGCGCTGGAATGCACCACGTTCAGGTGTGGCAACTGCGCCTGAAGCGCACGTTTCCACGTATCAAAGTCATCGAACTTGCTGTAGAAAACCAGCGTGCCGGAAGGAAGGCGATCAGCGTCGGTCATTGGTCTTTGGCTCAAGATTGCTTGCGTATCAGGCGTGCAATGGCATCGATGGCAAGTTCATAACCATCACCACCCAGACCGGCAATCACGCCGTCGGCCACCTTCGAGATATACGAGTGATGGCGGAAGGGCTCACGCTTCCAGATATTGCTCATGTGCGCTTCGATGATCTTGCCCGGGAAAGACATCAGCGCATCCAGAATCGGGATCGAACTGTAGGTCAGACCGGCTGCATTGATGATGATGCCGTCGGCCACGCCCCGCCCTTCCTGAATCCAGTCGATCAGTTGCCCTTCCCAGTTCGATTGCAGAAAGCGCAGGTTCACGTTCAGCGATACGGCTTTCTTTTCGCAGCGTGACTGCAATACCGGAAAGCTGTCGGTACCGTAGTTTTTGTTGGCATCCAGGCCATATAGATTGGCGTTGGGGCCGTTCAAAAACCAGACCGTGATAGTGGCAGGAGACGTCGAGGTGTCGCTCATGTTCAACCTTCGTGGGGGCGAGTGGCCCGCATCGCGGGCAGGTCTTGAAAGGCCGCGTTCCAGCGGGTAGCAGCGGGGTGGCCGGCACGCCAGTTGAGTTCAGGAAAACGGAAGTCCAGGTAACCGAGCGCGCAGCCGATGGTGATCTCGCCAATGGTCGGGCGGTCTGCCGACAGCTCGGATGCCATGCTGTCGATGGCGTCCAGACTGGCCCCCACCTTGGTCAGCAGCGCCTCACGCCATGTCGGCCACTGAAACTCGGCAGGCCGCGCGGTCAGCTCGTAACGCGCAAGCAACGCGGCGTCGAGCAACCCGTCACCAAGCGCCTGTTGGGCAAGCGCCGTCCATCGCGCATCGCCATCGGCAGGAAATAACTGAAGCTCACTTTTCAGGCTGGCCAGGTATTCACAGATCACACGACTGTCGTAAAGCGCTTTGCCGCTTTCCAGGATCAGCGTGGGCACCTTGGCCAGCGGGTTGTGGGCCGCAATGCGTGTGTCGCGCCGGATGGGATGCGCGGCACTGTCCAGCAATTCGATGTTGTCGCGCTGTCCGGTCAGATGGGCGCAGACCATGACCTTGCGCACGTAGGGCGAGGTCGGAGCAAACAGGAGTTTCATCATGACTAGGGCACCAGAACAAGTTTTCCGAACACGCTGCCGCTCTCCAGCATCTCGTGTGATGCCTTGGCATCAGCAAGCGGGAAGGTCGCATGGATGCGCGGACCGACCCGACCGCTTTTCACCAGCGGCAGCACATGGCGGGCGATGCTTTTTGCCATGCGGGTTTTTTCAAAATGACTTTGCGGACGCATGGTCGATGAATGCAGGCTTATCTGGCGCTGCATCAAGGTCAGCAATTCGACGTTCACAGCCGAGCCTTGCATGAAGGACAGGCTGACATGGCGACCACCAAATGCCATGGCTTGCAGATTGCGGCGCACGTAATCCCCGCCCACCACGTCCAGCACGACATCCACGCCCCGGCCTTCCGTGTGGTCCAGGCAGGCTTGCGTGAAGTCGGTAGTGGGCCAGCAGATCGCCAGTTCCGCACCCGACGCCTGCAAGGCTGGAAACCGCGACTCGTTGGCATCGGTCACGATCACCGTGGCACCCGCCGCGTGCGCCATGCGCGTCGCCAAGGTGCCAATGCCACCGCCCGCACCGTGAATCAGCACGGTTTCGCCCATAGCCAGACGACCGAGTTCGAACAGGTTGTGCCAGACCGTGAAGAGCCCCTCCGGCAAGGCAGCTGCCTCGGTGTCGGACAGGTTGGCAGGAACGTCAAAAGAATGGTCAACGGCGGCCACACACCAGGGGGCATATCCACCGCCCGGCACCAGGCTCATCAGACGACGACCCAGCAATTGGCGGTCTACGCCCGGGCCACATTTCACGACCTCACCGCACACTTCCAGACCCAACACGTCGGTGACACCAGCGGCAGGTTTTGCGATGCCCTGGCGTTGCATGATGTCGGGGCGATTGACGCCTGCTGCCAGCACACGCAGCAGCACTTCGCCAGCACCGGGCTCGGGCACGGGGCGCTCGGCCATTATCAATACGCTGGCGTCACCCGGTTCGCGCGCGATGATGGCGTTCATGGAAGCGGGAACGGAATTCATGGGGCCTGACGCGGCAAGAGCATGGGACATGGAATGCACAAACTCACTTCTGCGGATTGAAAACGCTGATGCCGTCTTCGGGCAACGCCAGCCCGACGACCGACCCTACCGGCCACTGCTGCATCGCGCCCAAGCCGGCGCTGCGAACCGTGACGACCTGACGTGCCGTCATCGGGATGTCCACATCCACAAAGGTGTTGATGTGGTCGCCCTGGAAAACGTGATTGACCACGGTGCCGCTCAGTACCGATCCGGGATGCAGGTTTTCGAACCTGATGTGTTCCGGGCGCACGTAGATGTCCAGGCGCTCGCCGGAATGCGAGCCGCCGACTAGGCGGGCACGCGGCAGGCTGATCAAGGCCGAACCAAGTCGCAGCTGAATATCGGAGCCGCTCTGGCCGTGATAGTGGCTGGGCAAGATGTTCACATCGCCCAGGAACGAGGCAACGAACGGGTCTTGCGGGTTCTGGTACAGATCGGCGGGCGATGCAATCTGGCGAATGGCACCGGCCGACATCACTGCGATGCGGTCCGACATGGCCAGCGCTTCACCCTGATCGTGCGTCACGAATACGGTGGTCAGACCCAGCCGACGCTGGATCTCGCGGATCTCGACCTGCATGGACCCGCGCAGGCTCTTGTCCAGCGCAGAGAACGGTTCGTCTAGCAGCAGGACCTTGGGCTGAATCACTAGCGCACGCGCCAGCGCCACCCGTTGCTGCTGACCACCTGACAGTTCGCGCGGCTTGCGATGACCCAGGCCATCGAGCTTCACCATTTCCATGGCCTGCTTCACCCGCTGCGCCAACTCGTCCTTCGGTACACCGCGCATGCGCAGTCCGTAGCCGATGTTGCGCTCGACATCCATGTGCGGGAACAAGGCGTAGTTCTGGAACACGATGCCGATCTGGCGTTTGTGCGGTGGCTCGCTGGTAACGGGTTCACCGTCGATGAACACCTCCCCGTTGTCGGCCTCCGCGAACCCAGCGATCAGGTTCAGCAGCGTCGTCTTGCCGCAGCCCGATGGCCCCAGCAAGGTAAGGAATTCACCGCGTTTGATCTTCAGCGAAAGCTCATGCAGAACGGTCTGGTCACGGTACTTCTTGACCACGCGTTCGAGGCTGACGGCGGTGTCGGACGCGGGTGCGCGGCGTGCTTGCACTGCGGTATTTGAATTGACTGCGCTCATGATGGCATCACGGTGATTTGAAGGGGCTTGCCGGACGCCAAGGCGCTTATGCGCTATCCACTCAGGACAGCGAGACCGGTCTGGTACTGAGGCACAAGATAAGACAAACCGTCGGAATTACGTATTTGCCGAAATTGATGCCGCCCCTCGGAAAAAACGAAATGGCCACTTTGCTTTTTCCTAAGCCCTGAGTTCGAAAAACATCATTCTCAAACGACGCCAGCTTCACCAGAATTCTGCCGTCGGTGATCGATGTCTCCAGGGTGCCTGTGATGCGCCGCCTGACCGGCTACCAGCCTGTGTCGGCGAGACAGATCAAGGGCGATCAATTTTAGGAATTCAAATGTCAGTGGAAAAAATCAACACCTTGGTTGTGGGCGCTGGCCAGGCGGGTATCGCGATGAGCGAGCATCTTTCCCTCATGGGGGTGCCGCACATCGTGCTGGAGCGCAGCCGCATTGCGGAACGCTGGCGCTCGGAACGCTGGGATTCCCTGGTCGCCAACGGACCGGCCTGGCACGATCGCTTTCCGACGCTGAAATTCGACGGTGTCGGGCAAGACGTGTTCCCGCCGAAAGAGCGCATGGCCCAGTATTTCGAGGACTATGCCGCGATGCTGAAAGCGCCCATCCGCACGGGTGTCGAGGTCAAGCATGTGGAACGTCACGTGGGACGGCCGGGCTTCAAGGTCACGACCTCCGCCGGCATCATCGATGCAACCCACGTGGTTGCCGCAACCGGCCCGTTCCAGGCACCGACCTACCCCAAGATCGTGCCCGAGACCGACGGCATTCAGCAGCTGCATTCGGTGAATTACAAGAATCCCGGACAACTGAAAGAAGGCGCGGTGTTGGTGGTGGGCGCAGGCGCATCGGGCTCGCAGATTGCAGAAGAATTGCGCAAGGCAGGCAAGACGGTCTACCTGTCGGTGGGCGAACACTACCGTCCGCCGCGTGCCTATCGCGGCCGTGACTATTGCTGGTGGCTGGGTGCGCTTGGCCTGTGGGATGAGGTCAAGATCAAGCCGAAGAAGAAGCACGTGGCCTTCGCCGTCAGTGGGTATGACGGCGGCAAGACCGTGGACTTCCGACGGCTGGCGCACGCAGGCATCACCCTGGTCGGCCTGACCAAGTCCTACCAGAATGGCGTGATCGAATTCGAGAAAGGCTTGGCTGAAAATGTGGCCGAAGGCGACCGTGCATACTTCGACGTGTTGCGTGATGCCGATGCGTACATCGAAGAGAATGGCCTGCCCTTCCCGCTTGAACCTGAAGCCTGGGAACTGCTGCCTGACCCCGACTGCCTGAGCAATCCGATTCTGGAACTGAACCTGGCTGACGCAGGCATCACCACGATTCTCTGGGCCACCGGTTTCACCTTCGATTACGGCTGGCTGCAGGTCGATGCCTTCGACGAAAAGGGCGAACCCTTCCACAAACGTGGCATCGCTTCCGAGAGCGGCATCTACTTCCTTGGCTTGCCGAACCTGGTGAACCGCGCGTCGTCCTTCATCTACGGCGTCTGGCACGATGCGAAATACATCGCCGACCACATCGTCATGCAAGACGCCTACATGGCCTACGAGAAAGAGTGATCGTCCCAGTGCCCCATCAAACGATGGGGCACGATCACGATGACAGCATGCGCGGGTCGTAGAAACTTGCTGCGCTCATTCCGGGGATGTATTGATCCGAGATATAGGCACGGCAACGTTCCATGAACACGCTGGTCAAGCGCGAGGCTTTCATCGACTTGTAGGTGGCCAGCCCCAGCAACATGGGGCGATTGCTGCCCGCCAGACGAACCCGCACCAATCGCTTGCCATCCAGCGACATGTTGGACTTCGGGCGCACGTTGAAAATGGCGTAGCCAAAGCCGTTGGCCACCATGGATCGCACCACTTCTTCAGAGCGTGATCGCGCCACGATATTGGGCGTGACACCCGCTTGCGAAAACAGCGAGGTGAAGTAGTCGCGGCTCATGGGCAAGTCCAGCAGCACGAAGGGCTGCGGTGCCAGTTCTTCCAGCGTGACAGCGCTTTGTTCTGCAAGCGGATGCAGTTCGCTTACCAGCACATAGGGCGGCAAGGTTGCCAGCCGCTCGAAGTGAATGTCGTCACCGAGGTGCAAGTCGTAGGTGATCGCCAGGTCGATTTCCAGCGCGTGCAACTTGCTCATCAGGACTTCCTGATCGCCTTCGAGCATCTGCACATCCACCTTCTCGAATGCACGCGCAAATCCGAAGATGACTTCGGGTGCGATCATCGCGGTCAGGGACTGGAAACTTCCTACTCGCAATGCGCCTTGAATCGCATTGCTTGAATCGGACGCGATGTCATACAGGCGAGACGAGGTCTCCAGCACTTCTTCGCACTGACGCAAGACCAATGTGCCGGTTGCGGTCAGCCCCAAGCCTTTTGATGGATGACGCACGAACAGCTGCACGCCCAGCTCGATCTCGATGTGGGCAATCGCGGCGGAAATGGAAGGGGAAGAAATGTGGATCTGGGCCGAGGCCGCAGCAATGCTGCCGTGCTTCGCCGTTGCGACGAAGTACTCCATCTGGCGCAAGGAAATTCGGTTGAGCATAGAAAAGCGGACCTGAAGCACAAGACGTGGCGGTCCAGTATAGCGACGATGCGCACGAGGACTACGAGCGCAACGCAACGCGCCGGCCAGCAGCCGGCACAGGCATCAACCAGCGGGATCAGAGATTTCCGGGAACGCCGAAGCTTGGTGCCGCCCGGGGGTCGAGTGCACGTGTGATGTAGGCATGCATTTGCGGTTCGTACACCTTCCAGGTGGCGTACAAGGCCTGCACCGGGTCGTGTTCCACCCAGTCCAGGCGCAGGTCTACAACAGGCCAGTTCTGCTCACCATAGACCAGCAAGCCTGCCGAATGCACCGGCCCTTCTTCGCCCCCTGCGGCTTGGCCGGCCAGCATGGCCTGCATCAAGCGTTCGGCAAGCGAGCCTTCTGCCGTCTCGAAGGCCGACAACATGGCCTGGGGCACATCATGCGTGCGCAGCATGTTGCCGGCACAAGCGGCATGCGTGCCCACCACGCTTGCCAAAGTACCCAGCGCCTTGGCACCGGTGAAGACGGCTGGCGGGTTGTGTGCATCGATGACCATCAGTTGACGGTAGTCGATGAACGGCCGCTTCTGCAGTTCAACCAAGGCTTGGGCGGGCGTCATGCCACTGGCCAATAGATCGAGGGCAAGCGGTCCCAGGTCGGGGTCGGTGATGTTCTGGCTGGCGGCAGCACCAACGCCCAGGCGACCACGAACGCAGCGCGCCGCGACCGCAGGCGAGGACGAAGCCACCGCTGCGCCGAACTGGCCTGTGATCGGGCAACGCGCAATGATCGAAAAGGTCATGTTGGAAACGCTTGAAAACGTGAAAGAGATCAGTCGGGAATGACGGCAGTGGCGTCGATTTCCACCAGCCATTCCGGTCGCGCCAAGGCCGACACCACCAGGCCGGTCGACACCGGGAACACGCCTTTCAGCCACTTGCCCACAACCAGGTAGACCGCTTCGCGATAACGCGGGTCGATGATGTAGATCGTCACCTTGCAGATGTCTTCCAGTTCACCACCGGCTTCTTTCAGCAGCATGGCGATGTTGGCCATGGCCTGCTCGGTCTGCCCGGTCACGTCGCCGATGCACACGCTTTCCGAGGTGTCGAGATTCTGGCCGATCTGTCCGCGCAGGAACACCGTGCGCCCACGGGCCACCACGGCCTGGCAAAGGTCGTTGTCGAGCTTTTGTTCCGGGTAGGTCTTTTTCGTATTGAAGGTACGGATGCGGGTGTGTTTCATGGCCGGTCGAACAAAGGGGACGTTGAAGACATCGATGCCTGCGGCAGCGACGAGAGAGACGATGTGCGCCGACACATCATCTGATGGCCCGCCCCCAGGGGCCATTTGTATTTTCCGGGTGACCGTTTAGGAATTTCCGACACAGGCGATTGCCTGCCGGCACGGGTTCGTACCCGGGCAAAACCGCGGTCTGGCGTACCCATCGGGAAATGCGAAGCACCCCTAAGTAAAAGGCGACTTGGCCGAAGCGCGGGCGTTTTACATCATCCATTCAGTGATCGACGGCGATGTGTCCCGGCTGCGGCCCACATGCCTGGATCACGTTCCTGATCCACGCTATTCGCCCAGATTTCCGACCCACGTTCTCGACGCACATCCGTCCCGGCAGACCGTCCCCTTTCCGATTGAGGCCAGTAAATGATTCGCAAACTTCTTACTCTGTGCGTCCTCTCCACCGCGCTTGGTGCCACCACCACTGCCTGGGCGCAAGACGCCCTGGTCGTCAGCACCTGGGGCGGCAGCTTCCGCGACCTCATCGACGAGAACATCGGCAAGGAATTCACGCGCCAGACCGGCGTCCCGGTGAAGTACGTTACCGGCGGCACCATTGACCGTCTGAACAAGGCCAAGCTTGCGTCCACGCCGGAAAGCGACGTTACCTTCACCACGTCGCACGTGGGTTGGCTGTACGTCAGCGGCAACCTGTTCGAAACGCTGGACACCAGCAAGATCCCGAACTACAGCCACCTGGTCGAGCGCGCCAAGATCAGCCCGTATCACATCGGCAGCTGGGCCTACGTGTATTCGATTGGCTACCGCCCCGACCAACTGCCGGCCGGTGTGAAATTCGACAGCTGGAACGACCTGTGGAACCCGGCGCTGAAGACCAAGATCGCCTCGCCCGACTTCGATCCCAGCCACTTGATCGCAGTAAGCGCCATGCTGTCGGGCGGTGACGCCGCGACCTGGGAAAAGGGCCAGGAAAAGCTGAAGGCGCTCAAGCCCAACTTCAAGGCTTTCTACACCAACGACGCGAACTCGCAGCAACTGATCGCCACGGGCGAGACGCCCGTACAGGTCATCCTGTCGATGAACGCGTATCACATGGCCAGCCAAGGCGTACCCGTCAAGGTCGCCATGCCCAAAGAAGGCGCAGTGCTGGGGGTGGACAGCATGGGCATCATGAAGGGTTCGACCAAGACCGACCTGGCCTACAAGTTCATGAACATCGCGCTGTCGCCTGAAGTGCAGTCGAAGATCGTGGCCTCGAAGAAAGCCAGCCCGGTCATCGACAACGCCACCGTATCGGCTGAAGACGCCAAGCTGCCTGGCGTGTTCACCACCAAGGAACAGTGGGATACCCAGACCATCGTCGTGGACAACAAGCTGCGCGCAGAAAAAACCGCCGAATGGCGCAAGTGGTTCACCGAAAACATCATGAACTGAGCACGGTGACAAGGCAGCAGTCACTGCTGTCACACGCACTGAGAGGGAGGATTTTTGCGGGGTCTTGCCGCGACATCCTCCCTTGCTGATTGAGCATCTGAAATAAGGGTTCGCCATGCGTTCCGATCTACGGGCCTGGCTGGTTTCCCCAGCCGCATTCATCGCGCTGGGCATCACCGTGTCACTACTGGCGGTGTTGCAGTTCAGCTTCCGAACCTTCATCCCCGGTTCGCTGGATGTCGGTGGGCTGACCCTTGCCAACTTCACCGGCATGGGCAAGTCGATTTATTTCGACGCATTCTCGAACACCTTGCTGTTGAGCATCGAGACAACGGTCTTCTCCTTGCTGGTCGCCTACCCGCTGGCCTATGCCCTGGTGCGCGTACAAAGCCGGGCGTTGAAGTCCTTCATTCTGGTGGTGTCGATCACGCCACTGTTCCTGGGCGAAATCGTTCGTACCTACTCGTGGATCGCAGTGCTGGGCAGCAATGGCTTCATCAACGGCACGCTGCGCGCGCTTGGCCTGATCGATGGACCACTGACCTTGATGTTCACCCACGTGGGCGTGCTGGTGGCGCTGGTGCACGTGACGATTCCGGTGGTGGTGCTGATGCTGGCCACGGCCATCTCGCACATCAACCGGGACTTCGAAAAAGCGGCGCAAAGCCTGGGCGCAGGCCCCATCAAAGTCTTCGTGACCGTTACCCTGCCCTTGTCGATGCCCGGCATTCTGGCCAGCATCACCACCTCGTTTGCGTGGACCTTCAGTGCGTTTGCCACGCCGCAGATGATTGGCGGTGGCCGCGTGCCGACCGTGTCGACGCTGGTGTATCAACTGGGCTTTTCTTCCATGAATTTCCCCCTGGCTGCCAGCTTGAGCGTGATGGGCCTGCTGCTGACCGCAAGCGCTTTGTATGCCCTGGGATTCTTCACCAAGCGCCTGAAAGCGATCGGAGGACACTGACATGAAAATCCAGAGTTCGCTTCCCCTGTCCATGCGCATCGCCGGCCCGATGCTGATTGCCGTGCTGCTGGCCTTCGTGCTGCTGCCCGTGGTGGTGGTCACGATCGCCTCGTTCAATGCCAAGGCCATCATTTCCTTCCCGCCAGAATCGTATTCACTGAACTGGTTTGCTCGCGTGTTCACCTACCCGGATTTCCGGGAGGGCTTTCGCGCAAGCATGATCATCACCGGCTGGTCTTCATTCCTGGCGCTGGTGATCGGCACGGGTCTGGCCATCGCAGTGAAGTCGCTGGAATTCAAAGGCAAGCAGACCCTGCTGGCGATTTTGCATTCACCCTTGGTCGTGCCGCATTTCACGCTGGGCCTGGGCTTGCTGATTCTGGTGTCGCAGACCTCGGTGCAGCGTCACTACGGCATCGTGATCCTGTGCCACATCATGCTGGTGCTGCCCTTCGTGCTGCGTAGCGTGTATGTGTCGATGGAAAATCTGGACGCCCGACTGGAACAGGCCGCCGCCAGCCTGGGGGCGTCGCCCGTGAAGGTGCTGTTCACCGTCACGATTCCGCTGCTGGCCCCCGGCCTGTTCGGCGGCTGGCTGTTCGCCGCGATCATGTCCTTCAGCGAATTCACCGCATCCCTGTTCGTGACGACGCAGGCCACACAAACGCTGCCGGTCGCCATGTACAACTACGTGCGTGAATATGCCGACCCGACCCTGGCGGCATTGTCGGTGGTGTACATCGTGGTGACGGCCACGGTGCTGGCCTTTGCGAATTACTTCCTGGGTCTGGGGAAGATTCTTAATATCGAAGACAATCACTGACATCCAAGGGGCAGCCACCGTGATCCACGCGACGGGATCACGGTGAGTCTCTGATTTTTCTGCCCCAAGATTGATCTGGATGTATTGGTCCAGCCATGTTGCCACGTTATCGTCTGAGCAACGGAGGGCAACAATGATCGATTTTCTTATCGTCCTGGGCGCACTGCTTTTTCTGATGTTTGCCGCCTATCGCGGCTACAGCGTGATTCTGTGCGCACCCATCGCCGCCATGGGTGCGGTACTGCTGACCGAGCCGGCTGCACTGGCACCGGCTTTCTCCAGTCTGTTCATGGAGCGCATGGTCGGATTCGCCAAGCTGTATTTGCCGGTGTTCCTGCTGGGGGCAGTGTTCGGCAAGCTGATCGAATTGTCTGGGTTCTCGCATGCCATCGTGCAGTCCGTGATGCGCCTGATCGGTGCGCAACGGGCCATCATGGCAATCATCCTGGTCTGCGCACTGCTTACCTACGGTGGCGTGTCCTTGTTCGTGGTGGTGTTCGCGGTCTATCCCTTTGCCGCTGAAATGTTCCGGCAAAGTGGCATCCCCAAGCGACTGCTGCCCGGCACCATTGCGCTGGGTGCCTTCACCTTCACGATGACGGCCATACCCGGCACGCCGCAGATCCAGAACATCATTCCCACGTCCTTTTTCGGCACGACCACCTGGGCTGCGCCCTGGCTGGGGCTGTCCGGCGCGGTACTGACGCTGGTGCTGGGGGTCTCTTATCTGGAATGGCGACGACGCAGTGCGGCCGCCGCCGGTGAGGGCTACGGCACCGACCTGCGCAACGAACCCGCTGCACCGCCCGAACACGCCACGCACCATCCGCTGATTGCCCTGCTTCCTCTGGTGGTCGTGGGCGTTGCCAATCTGCTGCTGACGCGGCTGATTCCCACTTGGTACGCACCGACCTACGCGCTTGATCTGCCCGGGCTGGCGCAACCGCTCAACACCGAGATCGATCAATACATCGCCATCTGGGCGGTCATGGGTGGCCTGCTGTTGGGCAGTTTGTCGATTGTCATTCTGGCCTTCCGGCCCGTAGTGAAAAACCTGGCCGAAGGCACCAAAAGCGCAGTGGCGGGTGCCTTGCTGGCTGCCATGAATACGGCAGCAGAATATGGCTTCGGCGGCGTGATTGCGGCCCTGCCCGGCTTCCTGCTGGTAGCCAAGACCTTGGGCAGCATTGCCGACCCCCTGGTGGGCGAAGCCGTTGCCGTCACGGCACTGGCCGGCATTACCGGATCCGCGTCGGGCGGGATGAGCATTGCACTGGCAGCAATGTCGGACACCTTCATCAGCAGTGCCCGCGCCGCCGACATTCTCATGGACGTCTTGCACCGGGTCGCCGCCATGGCGAGCGGCGGGATGGACACCTTGCCCCATAACGGCGCGGTGATCACCTTGCTTGCGGTTACCGGCCTGACCCACCGGCAATCCTATGGCGATATCTTCGCCATCACGATGATTTCGACCTTGAGTGTCTTCTTCGTGATTGCGCTGTATTACCTGACCGGACTGGTTTAACGAACCAGCTTTGCCTTCAACTTTGCGTTGATTTCAGGCAGGAGTCGAGGTTCAAGCCTGCCCGATCAAGGCTTGGCGGTACCGATCCTGGACTTCAGGTTGGTGTACATATCTTCCAGCGACTTGCTGATGATCCCCGACCATACCGATTCGGTCACGACCATGGCGGTTTCCCGGATCTGACCGTTCACCGTCAAGCCTTGCTGCAAAGGTCCGATCGGCCCGGTAAGCACTACTTCGTAGTTGGACGACACGCCCAGCACGAAGCCCATTTCCAGCCATGCCCAGAGCTTGTTGACGCGCACCGTGACAGGCGTGGCGCGTGCGTAGTCTGCATCGGTCGGTGCAACCACACGGAAGCCGTTTTCACGGAATGCGCGAGCCACGACGGTTTGCGTCAGGGACGCAATCGTCTGACCTTCCGGCACCAGAATATCGCCAAGTGCCATGCCGTAGCCGTTGCGTTTGCGGGCAATGGCGCGCGAGCGGATTGCTTCATCGGACAGGTTGTCGTCCATCAATGAGGGCGTGGACGGCGAGCCCGGTTTGATCTGGAATATGCGAGCGTCTTCGACTTTCTCGATGCGCACGGGCACGCCTTGCGCGGGGTTGACGGCGGCGTCGAACTTCGGGGCAATCACATCGCGCCCCGTTGCGCAGCCAGCCAGCGCAGCAACGGCAAGACAAATACCCATGACACGCACGCTTATCAACGCGGAAATATTATTCATGAAACGTTTTTACCTATGGATGATGGTATTGGGCTGACGGCGCGGCCCCGCGGCCTCGACGGCCGGGACAACTTACCATCAAAGAATATTGCTAGGGAAAATCACTGACGCAACGGTCACAAGACCTGTGGACAGATCGCCACTACAATCCTCGCCGACACCAGCCGGCAGAAAACCCCTGGCGTTGCAACCCAAAAAATACCTTGAGTCCGTATATACCGACTTGATGTAAAACATCGGCAGACTTCAATTCGAGGCTGAAGCTGCAACAGGAGCAGAGAAATTTCCGCATATGCAGGCGCTGGCCCGTGCGCACTCCATCCAGAGTTTGACCTGGCGATCAGGCCACATCAGGTGGTGGCTACGCGATGAACATTCCGCGCGAGGAGTTTCTTACTGCAATACGTCCCCTGTCGCTGAGCCTGCAACTGCTTGCCTGCTTTCTACTGGTTGTCGCGTGTGCAGTTGCCTCCCCCGACTACCATTACGACAAAACGGTGTTGGCTAGCTTTGCCGCCGTGCTGGGCATCACCATCCCGCTTGGTTTCACACGCAAACTGCTGGTGCCGGTTTCCATACTCAACACATGGATAATTGCCGGCTGCTTCATGTTTTTCATCACCGAAAGTCCGAACCAGGATTTCTGGGCATTTTCCATGGCAGTCACCTTTGCCATCGTGACGGCCCCGCTTTATGAGAAAACACGCGACTACCTGATGGCGGGTTGCGGTGCAGGCGTCATTCTTGGGGAAGGCAAGGTACCCATGCCCCCCATTCCGGGGGACACCAACTGGGTCATTGTGATGACCGTTGCCGTGGTGTTTCTTGGTTGTGTGCTGAACATTTTCTTCAGCCGCCTGCATATCAGGAACATTCAGCTTCGCCACGAATTGCAAGACCTCGCGTATCGCGATGCGCTGACCGGTCTGCCCAATCGACGAAAACTTATTTTGGATATTGCGACGGCATCAACGTCCCGCGACATGAAGGACTGCTGCTTCATGATGATCGACGTGGACGGCTTCAAGCAGATCAACGACCAGTTTGGCCACGATCAGGGTGACGTGGTGCTGGAACAGGTCGCCGCCATGCTGTCGCAACTGCTGTATGCCGATAATGTCGGCCGAATGGGTGGAGAAGAATTCGGTGTGCTGACCCGATACGGAGGTGAGACCAGGGCGGCCTATCTTGCGCAGCTGATTCTGGATCAGGCGCGTGAGATACGCGTGGGTGACCGCCCGGTCACGGTAAGCATCGGCATTGCGTCGGCAGACGCAACGTTTGCCGACATGATGCGCAATGCCGACAACGCGCTGTATCAGGCAAAGCGATCCGGCAAGGATCGCTTTGTCATGCGTCGCAAGACTGACAACGCCGTGATGCCGGAGCCGGCTGAATCGACGGCGTGAAGGTCGACCGCTGAAGTCGAATCAGAAGCGAGCCAGCACTTTCACCGAGACATTCATCGGTTGGGCATACTGCACTTCCTGACCGGTCATGGAGTAATACTCGCGATCGAACAGGTTACTGACGTTGACCTGCGCGGATACAGCCTGATTGAAGTCGTACTTGGCCATCAGGTCGACAACCGTTACCGAGCCTTGATCGAAGCGCGCGGGTGTGCCGGCGTTCGAATAGTTGCGGTAGGTGCCTTTCTGCCAACGCACGCCGCCGCCCACCGTCAGCTTGTTCCACGCGCCAGGCAGACGATATGTGGTGTACAGCTTGGCCGTCTGCTCGGGAATATGTGGGTTGAAGGTATTACCCAGTCGGTCTTCGCTGCGCGACACCGACAAGCCCACGCCGGCCTGCCACCCCGCAGCAAGCTCGCCGCCCAGGTCAAGTTCGATACCCCGGGTCGCGATCCCTGACACGGCGCGGTAGGCACGCTCGGTCGATCCACGCACAAAACCGCCGTCGATGATCTCGGCGGTATTGTCTTGCAGCGTTCGGTACAGCGACAGCGCACCCAGCAGACGCCCGTCCAGGAATTCAGCCTTCGCGCCTACCTCGTAACCCTTGCCCACCTTCGGGTCCAGATAGACCCCCTCTACCGTGCGGACGTTCTGCGGGTTGAACAACTCGGCGTAGCTGGCATACACCGTGTAGGTCTCGTTCAGGTCGTACGTAATCCCAGCATACGGCGTGAGTTCCTGGAAGTGGCGGCGGTCACCGCGCCAGTCGTTGAAGCGACCGCCCGCGATCACGTGCATGGCGTCGGACAAGGAAAAGCGTGCGCTGGCAAATGCGTCGGCGGTCTTGACGTTCAGGCGACGGTCGTACCTGCTGTTGAGTCGCCATGCGCTCGGGTAGGCGTAACTGCCATCCCATTCGTAGATGCTGCCGATTGGCTCTGCCGCGACACCGCCGTAGTAGTCTCTCTGCGTCCATTTGCGCGACGCCGACATGCCGACATTCAGTTCGTGGGTACGGCCGAACAGGGAGAACGGGCCATTCGCCGAAGCGTTCCAATATAGCTCGCTTGCCCGGTTGCGCTCTTGGTCGAGCAGAGGAGCCAGACCCAGGCCGGTCTGCTGGTTCAGGCCACGATTGAGGAGATACAGCGTTTCGGCGTCCCAGCTTCTGCGTTGCAGTTGCAAGGTGGTTTCGCCACGCCAGCCATTGTCGAACTTGTGTTCAACCCGGCCAAATGCGTTCAGGCTTTCATTTTCCCAATAGGCCCATTCCGGGGCGGAAGACATGCCGCGACGCATCGGAACCGGTGCGCCATTGGTGAAGCGCGAGGGGAATGAGCCGAATGTCACCCCCTTGATTCGATTTGATCCGGAATCGACCCCAAGCGTGACCGTGGTTCGGTCGGTCAGGTCGGCCTCGATCGTGCCGTAGTACAGCTGGCGGGTGCGATGGTGTCGGTCCATGAACGAATCTTCGTCCAGGTAATCGGCTACAAAACGTGCCCTGACACTGCCTTCCTTGTTCAAGGGTGTCGAGATGTCGAAGCTGGGGTTGACGCTGTCCCAGCGACCGAGGGTAAGGCTAGCCGTGCCGGTCACCACGCGGCTGGTGGCGCGTTTGCGGACAAAGCTGAGCACGCCTGCCGGATCACCGAAGCTTGACACCATCCCGGTCGGGCCGCGGATGATTTCGACCCGGTCATACATGGCCAATGAGGTGAGGTGGTCGGCAAGATTGTTGTTGCCCGCGTAGGAAACACCATCGACGACATAGTTCTGCAGGGCGAAGCCACGTGAGTACGGCAGCGAGCGATCGCTGTCACCTTGGTACAAGCTGACCCCGGTGGTATTGGCGAGCGCATCTTCCGGCGTGCGCAGCCCCTGGTCTTCAATCCGCTGACGCGAAATCACGGTGACGGATTGCGGCGTGTCGCGCAGCGACAGGTCCATGCCCATGGCCGATCGTGTGGTTTTTGCAAGGGTGTACGACCCAGTGCCCTGAGATACCGCACGACTGTGAGTGACATCGGCACTGACGGTCACGGCGGGCAGCGCGCTTACTGCAGGCGCACCCTGCACAACGGGCGGGGCCGCACGCAGGGAATAGGCACCGTCGGCCTGCTGTACGGCCTGCAGACCGGTTCCGGCCAGCAGTGCGTTGAAAGCGGCACTGACCCCGTGTGTGCCCCGCAGCCCCTGGCTGGTTTTGCCTTGCGTGAGTTCACCAGGCGCGGTCAGGAAGATGCCGGTTTCTTCTGCAAAGCGGTTCAGAGCGGAAGTGAGCGGCCCCGCGGGAATGTTGTACTGGCGAGCCTGATTGGAAGCTGGATTTGAAGCCTGGCCCGAGGCTGCTGCCATGCCCTGCGCCTGGGAATCCGTTGTCCACACGGCCGCGCCGAGTGTCAGGCCGGCCATGGCGAATTGCAGCGCGAGAATCATCGGTCGCTTGGCGAATTCGGGAGGACGTGACGACGTCAAATCCGTGGACAAGACGGCAGGCACGGTATCGGCGCCAGGGCGGACAACGGGGCGGGCACCAGGATGGGCACGACGGAAAGACATAGGATGGAATCTCTCAGGCGAAGATATGAACGAAGAGAGAAAGACCATCGCGTGCGTCGAACCGACTGCTGATTGTTCTTCTCTCATCCGGTTAATCGGATGAGATTGAAAAACCCGAACTGGATGGATGAAAAAAATCTGCGGCGCTGACAAAGCGGCCGTGGATCAAGCCCGCACGCCGCGTCAACGCGCCACGACCGTGGTCCACCAGGGCAGCGTTCGCTGCACACGAATCGGCAGGTTGCGGCTCAGCATGGACAGCGCGCGGTCCAGGTCATCGGCGGGATAGACACCCATGACCTTCAGGTCGGCAATCTCGGGGGCGACCCCAATGTGGCCGTGTTGGTAACGACTCAGTTCTTCGATCAAAGTCTTCAGCGACAGGTTGTCGGCCAGCACCACACCACGACTCCAGGCTTCACGCGCGCGATCGGCAGCGCCGTCGAGGGCGGCAGTATCGGCATCGAAACGCGCTTGCTGCCCAGCTTCCACACGCAGATTGATACCCGCCGAATTGCGAATGGCGACGGTTCCTTCAAACACGTTCAACAGCGTGTGGCCATCGTTCAGGCGCACCGCAAAACGGGTGCCAAGCGCCTGCATGCGACCGAAGCGGGTATCGACATAGAACGGGCGTTGTGCGGGGTCGCGGGCAGTGTCGATCAGGATCTCACCTGCCAGCAGGCGCAGCCTGCGCATGCCGTCCTGATAGTCCACATTCACCGCGCTGTCGGTGTTCAGCCAGACCCGTGAGCCATCGGCCAATTGCAGATCGCGCCGCTCGCCGGTGCCTGTGCGCAGGTCGGCTCCCCAGGCAAGCACCACCTCAGAAAAAGCCGTGTGACGCCATGCCAACCAGCCCAGCATGCCCGCGCCAGACATGGCACCTGCTGCGCCCAACACGCGGCGTCGCGACCATGCCCCTTTGCGTGCCACCCGGGTACCCGCCACGGCGGCTTCGCGGCCCCCTGCGCGCAGTGGTTCGAAGCGATTGCTGACCGACTCGATATGCGTCCAGGCCTTGGCGTGTTCTGGCCTTTGATTCAGCCAGCGTCGCCATGCCTGGTGGTCATGTTCGGTTGCGCCCGCGCCGCGAAACAGTGCATACCATTCGGCGGCTTTTTCCAGGCTGGCGAAATCGGCCTTGGTTTCAACATTCCTATCGGAGGCGACCACGTGCTCATCCATGCGCAGCGACGTGTCTACATGCTCGGACCGCATGCCTGTCTAGCCCTGCAGGCCAGCGTCGATCAATCCGCATTGCAGCATGGCTTGCGCAATGTATTTCTGCACCATGCGCTCGGATACCGACAAGGCTTCAGCGATCTCGCGATACGCCATGCCATCGACCTGCGCCATTACAAATGCAGTGGCCGCTTTCTGCGACAGGCGGCTGAGCATGTCGCCGATTTCAAGCAAAGTTTCGATGACGATCGCGCGGTGTTCGGGTGACGGCGCGTAAGACTCAGGGTGGGTGGCCAAGGTCTGCAACCAGGCTTGCTCCACTTCGCGGCGACGCCACAGATCGATGCAAAGCCCGTTGGCGGCTGTGCGCAAATACACCCGCGCCTCGACAAAGCTGCTGAAGCCACGTGACGCCGGTTTGGTCAGCAGGCGTACGAACGCGTCTTGCGCAAGGTCTGCGGCATCGGCCGCACTGCCCAGACGGCGACGCAACCATGCCTGCAACCAACTGTGGTGATCGCCGTAGAGCACCGCTACGCTTGGCGTGACGCCGTATTCCTTTGCCATCATCGTGTATCACCCCGCCGCCGGACAGGGCTCACGCCAATCCTTAAAGCTAATGGAAACCATTCTTGTTTACACCAAAGTGTAAGCCATCAATTCTGGTTTCCACATGGAGCAGTCACGACGCGTGCATGTGGCGCAACGTTTCAGGCCGTGGCCCGGCGGGCACGGGTTGCCCACCAACACAGCAGCGACCCGGCAGTCACCATCAAGGCACCGTAGAAAAAGCCAGCACCAGGCCGCACACCCAGCCACAGGCTGGCAAGCAGTGCCGACAGTACCGGCGTGAAGTACGAGGCCGTTGCCAGCAAGGTGAAGTTGCCGTGCTGCATGCCGTGGTTCCAGCATGAATAGGCGGCAGAGGTCAGCGCACCCAGCAGCAGCACCTGCCCGATACCGCCCAGGTTGATCGGCAACGCTGGCTCGGCGCTGATTGCGTACTGGATCCACAAGAGCAAAGACGTTGCCAGCAGGAACAGCGGGACTGCGTTTTTCCCTTTTCCGAAGCGGCGGGTGACGACCGAATAGGCGGCCCATAGAAACGCGGCCCCCAGTGCCAACCCGTAGGCCAGCGGATTGCCCAGCACGTTCTGCCACATCACGCTCACCGACCAGTCGCCCTGCCCTTTCATGACCCAGACGATGCCGGCAAAACACAGGCCAAGCGCGGGCAGCAGGAGCCATGAACCACGATGCTGTCGGCTTACTACTGCCAGCACGATCGTCAGGCTGGGCCACAGGTAATTGATCATGCCCAGTTCCATGGCCTGCCCACGGTCGTGCGCGTAACCCAGCGACAGCGCAAGGCAAACCTCGTAGGCAACGAACAGCAAGCCACCGCCCCACAGGTAGGCACGCGGCAGATCACGCCAGCGCGGCAGCCCCAAGGCCAGGGTGGCGAACAATGCACTGACGCTGAAGACCAGCGCTGCGCCACCCACCGCGCCGAATATCTCTGCAATGCTGCGCAGCAACCCCACGGTTGCGCCCCACATCAGCACCGAACTCATGCCGATAAGCGTTGCGCCTGTGGGACCAAATGCCTTGCTGTCTTGCGCCTGCGACACGTCGTCTCCGCCTTGAATCTGCCCATCGAGGTCTGCGCATGGCAGCCCGCTCAGGAAAGCAGGCGATGTTACTCCGATGAAAATTCCTGGCCCACGAATGATCGCGCTGATCGCTGCACCGCAGCGACCCGCAATGGTCTTGCCTGCTTACTTCGCGCCCGACAAGGTCGCCAAGTGGCGATCCAAGGCCTGGTTCGCACGACGTGCATGATCGGCATCGACACGCTCGGCCAGCACCTGGCCCAGCTGACGCAACTGCGCGGCGGTCAGCCCCACATTCATGCTGATACGCATGTGCGCCTGCAGCTGTGAGTCCGCGCCGGGCAGCGCCGACAACATGCCCAGCGTGGCCAGTTCGCGGCTTTGCCAATCAAGGTTGTCACGCTCGAAAATGTCGCCGAACAAGTGAGTCTTCAGGTACTCGTCGGCAGCCGGTGCGAAGTCGAACAGCGCGCCCTTGACCGGTCCACCCGAGAGCTTGGTCTGGTTGGCGGTGCCGGCAGCCAGCAATGCATCCCCCTTGGGAATGGGACGGCTGGGCAAGGCACCCGGTGCGTCTTGAATGCCGCGTTGCTTGCGGGCATCCACCACTTTCATCAACTCGCCCAGGGCATTCAAGCTGCGCGGGAATCCGGCGTAGGCGTACAGCTGCACCAGAATCTCTTTGCCGTCGTTGATGGTCAAGCCAGCGTCCAGGCCTTGTTCAAGCGCCTTGTTCAGTCTGACCATGTCGCCCGCTGCACCGGCCGCAGCAATCGGCACAATGGCCTGCTGGCGTGCGTTCAGCACCTCGGACGGATTCGATGTGCTGCCGCTTGCAGCATTGCTGCTTGCCTTGTTCGTTGCAGCCCCGGTCGCAGCATGGCTCAACGGCGATGCGAGCATCAAGGCCAGGGTCGACGCCACGGTCAGCACGCCCATCCGCGCGGACTGTTCAACGCGCTTAGTGCGCATGGTATTGCTCATCGCTGACCTTCTCCATCCAGTTGACGTTCTTGCCATCCAAGGTGCCGGTGACGGCCAGGTGGGTCATGGCGGTTTTTGGTGCTGCACCGTGCCAGTGCTTCACGCCAGGCGGACACCAGACCACATCACCCGCGCGGATTTCCTGGATTGGCTTGCCCCACTCCTGGGTCAGACCGACCCCGGAGATCACCACCAGCCGTTGTCCGGCAGGATGGGTGTGCCAGGCAGATCGCGCACCCGGCTCAAAGGTGACCAGGCCCCCCGATGCATTGATGTTCTTGTCGGCAGGCCAGACGGGATCGATACGTGCACGACCAGTGAAGAAATCGGCGGGACCGGCAACCGATGCCTGAGCACCAGCGCGTGTGATCTGCTGTGCACCTGCGCCAGCCTGGGGGTCGGCAGCGGCGGCAAGCGACGCATGCAGCGCCGCAGCGCACAGGGCAACTTTCAAAATTGTGTTCATGAACAAATCCTTGCTGGAAGCCAGAATCGCAGGGGAAAAGCGGCAGAGACCGCCGCCTTCCGTGCGCCAGTGGCCACTTTAAGGTTGCCGTAATTGTCTGAGAAGACCGTAAAATCGGGACACTCTAGTGAGATAAATTCACCAATAAACACGAAGCACAGCAAAAGAGCCTCTGGTGGCAAAAGAAAATCTCAGTGATCTGCAAGCGTTCGTGGCGGTAGCCAAGGAACGCAGTTTCACGCGTGCGGCGGCTCAGCTTGGCTTGTCGCGCTCGGCACTCAGCCATGCCATGTCTGCGCTGGAAGCGCGCCTTGGCGTGCGTCTGCTGACACGCACCACACGCAGCGTATCGACGACTGAGGCAGGAGCACGCTTGCTCGATACGCTGTCACCCAGACTGAACGAAATCGAGCAGGAATTGGCGTCGCTGAGTTCGCTTCGCGACAAGCCTGCGGGCACGGTGCGCATCACCGCGCACGATCACGCGATATCCACCGTGCTGTGGCCCCGGCTGCTGCCCTTGCTGCGCCAGTATCCTGACATCCAGATTGAATTCGGGGTGGACTATGCGTTCACCGACATCGCCGCGCATCGTTTCGATGCCGGCGTTCGCGTGGGTGATCGTGTGGCCAAGGACATGGTGGCGGTGCGGCTTGCACCGGGCCTGCGCATGGCGTGTGCCGGGTCACCCGAGTACATGGCGGACCGCAGCGTGCCCACCACGCCCCACGATCTGACCAACCATCGTTGCATCAATCTTCGGCTGCCCACGCACGGTGGTCTGTATGCCTGGGATTTCGAAAAAGACGGGCAGTCGCTCAACGTGCGAGTAGCCGGGCAGACGGTGTTCAACAACACGTTCCTGATGCTGCAGGCTGCATTGGATGGCATGGGCCTGGCCTATGTTCCCTATGACCTGATGCAGCCCCATATCGAGGCTGGTCGCTTGATTCCCGTGCTGGAAGACTGGTGGCCCGAGTTCCCCGGCTATCACCTGTATTACGCGAACCGTCGTCAGATGCCACCGGCATTGGCCTTGGTGATCGAGGCCTTGCGCGACCGTGAGGATTGATGATCTGGGTTTCTGAAACGAACGTCGCCATCAAGTGACACTCAAGATCTGCGCAGCGCGTCGATGATGACCTGAAACGCGGGTGTAACCTGCCGGCTCATGGGGTAGTACAGGTGATAACCGGGTACCGAGCCGCACCAGTCTTGCAGCACACAGACCAGCTTGCCGGACTTGATCGCGTCGGACACCTGAGACTCGAAGAGATAGGCCACGCCAAAACCGTCGATGGCCGCGTCGGCAATCAGCTCGGGACGATTGAACGCAAGTTGGCCCGTGACCCGCACCTTGACCTGACGTCCGTCTCTGGCAAACGACCAAGGCGGATATCCGCCCAATGAAGGCAACTTCCGGTTGAGGCAGTCGTGCGCGGAAAGGTCCGCCGGCACGGTGGGCGTGCCTCGCCTGGCGAAGTAGGCGGGCGCACCCACGACGACCTTTTGTTGTGGCGGGCCGATGGACACCGCGATCATGTCCTTGTCGACATTTGCGCCAAGTCGTACCCCCGCGTTGTAGCCCTCTGCCACGATGTCGACAAAGCGATTATCGACATCAATTTCAACAGCCAGATTCGGATGGGCTGGCAAGATGCGCTTGAGCGCAGGCCAGATCAGTGTCTCAGTGGCGTGATCGGCGGTGGTGATGCGGATCGTGCCTGACACCTTGTTCACGTCATCGGTCAGCGACACCAGTTGTTCCTTGATGCCTGCAAGCGCGGGGGCAAGCGTTGCCAGCAGCTTGTGCCCGGCTTCTGTCGGTGCCACGCTGCGTGTGGTCCGGGTCAGCAGCTTGACACCAAGACGCGCTTCCAGCCGCCGGATCTTGTGGCTCAGCGCAGATTGCGACGTACCCAGCTTGCCAGCCGCGCGCGTGAAGCTGCGTGCATCTGCCACCGCCACAAATGCGGCCAATGCGCCTAACTCGTCCTGCATAAAGGCTCCCGCGATTCGCAGCTATTGATGATGCTTCATCATAAGTTCAAGTACGCCTGGACCCTTTTTTAATCGTTCAGCCTCTTTTAAGGTGCTTGGTCTTTCATACTTTTTGCGGGGTGTTCCCATGAACCAACCGACAAGACATGGCCTTGCAAAGACTGCTGTTCTGGTGATGTTGGCGACCGCAATCGCGGGGTGTGCGGCAACGAATGCGGCCCCGCGTCACAGCGACGCACGCAATCCCGCCACCGACGCATTCGCGTTGATCCCCGAAGCACCTTCTTCGGTATTCATCGACGCCACGGCACCCAATGTTCCGATCGCGCCAAGCCTGCACGCAACCGACGCGGTGTTCCTGGACGTGGACCACGACGGTGACCTGGATGTGGTGGTGTCCGTTGAATACGGCGTCAACCGGCTGTACCTGAATGACGGCACGGGCAAGCTGACTTACGTGCCTGACGCCTTCGGCACCCGCATGCACGACAGCGAGCATGTGCGGGCGGCCGACTTCAATCGCGACGGCAACATGGACGTGGTATTCGTGGCCGAGTCGGACGAAGTCCACCAGCTGTATCTGGGTGATGGCAAAGGTGGCTTCATCGATGCAAGCGATCGTCTGCCCGCATCCAGCCAAGGCAACGGGCTGGCCGTGGGTGACGTGAACGGCGATGGCCTGCCCGACATCTTCATCGGCAGCACGGGTGAAACCGGACATTCCCCGACCGCACCGATTTTGCCCGCGCGCAATCTGCTTTTCCTGAACGATCCGGCACGACCCGGTCACTTCATAAACGCCACAAATACGCACCTGCCACACAGCAACGATCAGACGGAAGGTGTGGCGCTGGCAGACATGAACGGTGACGGCCATCTGGATGTGGTGCTGGCCAGCCCGGCACATCCCAATCGCCTGTTGATCAATGACGGGACAGGCCGATTCACGGATGAGTCTGCCCGACTGGACTTGCGTGTTCCGATGGAAACGCGCGATGTGCAAGTGGCGGACGTGAACGGTGATGGTCACCCTGACATCGTGTTCTTCAACATCACCAGCAACAACTTCGGCTGGGACAAAGATCCGCAGACCCGTCTGCTGATCAATGACGGACGTGGACACTTCCGTGACGAGACCCAGGCGCGGCTACCTGCGCACACGTTCTCAAGCTGGGCGGGAACCGTGGTCGACTTCAATGGTGACGGCGCACCCGATCTGTTGGTTGGCGCGATTCAGGTGCCGGGCTTTGTGCCGCAGCAGCTTCGGGCGTGGCAGAACGATGGCAAGGGCAACTTCCGCGACGTGACCGCATCCGTGGTGCCGGGCATCACGGTAGGCCGCAGCTGGAGCATGGGCAAGGGCGACCTGGACGGCGACGGCAAGGACGACGTGTTCATCGGCGGATGGGGCACGCAGGCCAGGCTGCTGCTGAGCGATATCCGGGCGCACCGGAAATCGCTTCCGCCCTTGCCTGCGTTGAAACCGCAGCGTTGAAACTGCAGCATTGAAAGTGCAGGGTTGAAACCAAGGCACTGAAGGCAGGGCCGACTGACCCGGGTCAATCAGCCCTGCGCAGGCGCTCTGAGACGTGCACCATTGCCGATCAGCAGCGCCGACAGCACCAGCAAGCCGGCACCGCCTGCCAAGGGCGCAGCAACGGTGATCTGATCCAGCAGTTGGCCACCGAAGGCTCCACCGAACATGATTGCCAGCTGGATCGAGGCGACCATCAATCCGCCCCCGCTTTCAGGTTCGTCCTGAATCTCGCGCGCGAGCCAGGTTGACCAGCAGACCGGGATCGCCGCGTTCAAGGCACCCCAGCTGAACATCATCACCGCCGCACCCCAGAAAACGTGACCCAGTTCCATCAGGCCCAGCGTGACGGCGGCCAGGGCCAGCGGAAGCCAGCGCAGCAGGGAATACAGATGATTCCGATGCAGCATGGTGCTGGCGAAATGGGTGCCAACAAAACCAGCCAGGCCCAAGGACAGCAACAACACCGACAGCAT